>CAYZUY010000009.1:0-4312 GCA_964481495.1 uncultured bacterium | reverse complement strand
GGTGCTCTTGCCGGAGCCGCTCTGACCGACGATGCCTACAAACGTGCCTGGCGGGATCTCAAGATCCACGTTCACCAGCTGCAGCGGGCCGTCGTTGCGGAAGCGGAAGCTGAGGTCCTCGAAGCGCACCTTGCCGTCGACTACCGGCATGGGGATGTTGCGGCGATCGCTGTCCTCCGCCTCGCGGGGGTTGTCGATGATGTCCGACAGCCGCTCCAGCGAGAGAGCCGTTTCCTGGAAGTTCTGCCAGAGCTGGGCCAGCCGCAGCAGCGGGCTGGTGACGTACCCGGCGATGATCCGGAAGGCGATCAGCTGGCCGAGGGTGAGCTGGCCCTGGAGCACCAGATAGGCGCCGACCCAGAGCACCAGCAGGCCCGAGAGCTGGTTGAGGAAGTTGCTCAGCGAGCCTGCTGCCGTCGAGGTGATGACGTTGCGGAAACCCTCGGCGACGTACTTCGAGTAGCGCTCCTGCCAGGTCCAGCGGGACTTGAGCTCGATGTTCTGGGCCTTCACCGTCTGGATGCCGGTGAGCACCTCCACCAGGTGGGACTGGGTTTCGGCGTTGCGCTCGGCCCGACGGCGCAGCTGGGCCCGCAGAATCGGCGAGACCAGTACCGTCAGCGCCACAAACAGGGGAATCGTCACCAGGGCGACCAGGGTGAGAATCCAGCTGTACACGAACATCACGACGATGTAGATCACCGAGAAGATCGCATCCAGCACCACGGTCAGGGCTGTGCCCGTCAGGAAGCGACGGATGTTCTCCAGCTCGCCGATCCGGCTCGAAAGCTCACCCACCGGCCGCCGCTCGAAGTAGCGCAGGGGCAGACGCAGCAGGTGATCGATGATCTCCGAACCGAGGGAGAGGTCGATACGGTTGGTGGTGTCGACGAACAGGTAGGTGCGCAGACTGGTGAGAATGGCCTCGAAGATGGCAACCGCCACCAGCAGACCACCGAGTACGTTCAGGGTCTCGAAGCCGTTCTGGACGATCACCTTATCGATGATCTGCTGAACGATCAGCGGGTTGGCCAGCTGGAACAGCTGCACGAACAGTGAGGCGACCAGCACCTCGATCAGGGCCACCCGATATTTCTTGATCGAGGGCCAGAACCAGCTGAGGCCGAATTTCTGGGTGGGGGTGTGTTCGGTGCGCTTGAGCTGGAGCACCTCCCCCTCTTCGCCCCACAGTTCCTCGAAGGTGCTCACCGACAGGCGACGGATACCTTCGTTGGGAATGCCCAGCACCAGTGACTGGCTGTTGGTTTCGAACACCACCGCAAAGCTGTCCTGCCAGGCGATCACCGCCGGGGGGTCCAGATAGCCGAGGCGGTGGGCCGGGGCCTTGAGCAGCTGGGCCCGCAGGCCGATCATTTCGCTGACGGCACCCATCAGCGGCAGGGTGGGCTGGCCGGTGCGTTCGATCTGCTCGGTCAGCACCCGCCGCACCACATCCTGGCGCAGGGGCAACTGGTAGTGCTGGGCCAGCATGCGGATGCAGGCCAGGCTGCCTTCGATCGGCCCCAGTCCGCTGAAGTGGGGATAGGCGCGGGTCTGGCCGTTGCTCAGATCCGGCACCGGCGGGAAGTCGGGACCGCTGGGAATGTCGTCGGGCAGAGCGATCGCCGCAACGGCTGGCTCACTGCTGGTTCCGGACTGTTCCGGCCCTCCAATCTGCTCCAGCAGCGGGGGCAGCCCGATCAGCCGCCCGAACCAGTCACCGCTGACGGTCAGGCGCAGGCGATCCTGATTGGGCAGGGGGTCGCCGGGTCGATAGCCCTGCAGATGGGCACTGGCGGCCTGCCAGTGCAGGGCTGGATTCAGTTCCAGTTCGTGTTCGCCGACGGGCAGCGTGATCGCCCGCAGGCCGGGGGCCGCCAGCTTGAGACTCCGGATCAGCGCCTTGCCCTGGGGGGTCTGGGGATCCGGGTGGCGGCTGGTGACGGCGAACAGTTCCGAGAGGGTGCTGCGGCTGCCGAACCAGTCCAGCAGGCTGGGCTGCTCCTGCAGCAGACGGCGGAAAATGGCAGCGGGCAGAGCGGCCACGGTCACCTCTGAGGAGGCGATCGCCTGTTCGCAGGGCTGATCCCGCAGCAGGCTGACCCAACCCAGACAGTCGCCCTTGCCCAGCCGTTCCAGGGTGAGGCGGCCGTTGCTGAGGTTGGGGGTGAGCAGGCGCACGTCCCCCTCCAGGATCAGCATCACCTGGTGGGGCATGGTTTCGTCGTGCAGCAGAATCTGCCCCAGCCGGTAGCGCAGCAGACTGGTGTGGCTCTCCAGGTCCGACTGCAGGCTGGGCGGCAGCTGATTGAAGGGCTCGTAGAGGCTGAAGTAGCGTTGGGTCTGGGTCATGACTGTGGCTCAGTCGGGTCAGGGGTGGCCAGAAGTTCGATCATCTGCTGCTGAATCTGCTCCTCCAGCCAGCGTTCGCCCTGCTCCTGCAGCAGCAGGGCCCGGGCCTGATCGTCGAACTCGGCGGGGAGGAACTGCTCCAGCCGGACGATCACCCACCACTCGCCGATGGACCGGGGGGGCCAGAGCTGGCCCGGTTGGCTGATCAGCAGCAGTTTGCCGATCTGCGGATGGGGCTGGGTCAGGGGTACGGGGCCGAGAATGCCCTGGGTCTGGGCTTCCGGTCCCAGGGAGAACTCGGTGGCCAGGTCACCGAAACTGGCTTCCCCGTCAATCAGACGCTGGTAGAGCTCCTCGGCGACACCCGCTTCTTTGACCCGGATCAGGGAATAGACAATCCGGTCCAGCTGTTCCTTGCGCTCCAGAAACAGCGACTCGACCTTGGGCGCAAACTGCTGGTCTAGAAACAGCTGCCAGCGGGCCGGGCGGAGCGCTAGGGTGTCCAGCTGTTCCGGGGGCAGGCCGCGACTGCGCAGCAGCATCACCATCTGCTCCTCGGTCTGAATTCGCTGCTGCTGGATGAACTGCTGACGGACGGCAGGCTTGGCCTCCTCCGGCAGATCGATGGCAGCGATCGCCCGGTCGACGATCAGTTCCCGGACCAGGGATGCCAGCAGGCCATGCCGCTGCAGCAGGGACAGCCAGTCGGCTGCACCCTCGTGTCCACGGAGTTCCTCAAACAGGGGAGCATCAGCCATAGACGGTCTCAGCTTCTGGAGTCTCAACGAAAGATAGGCGCGTAAACATCTCAACCGCGTAGATGGGCTGCAACGTGAGCTGAGGTAATGCCAAAGGCTCGCCGATAACCATAATTACCGAAAAAATTTATCTTTGTGTCTGTTTTGATGGTGCGTTCGGGGCTCTAAGGGTGCCTGGAGGTAGGGTCTGGCGGCTACAGATGGGGCTGAGTCGAGGGTCTGGGGCGTGATGACGCATGGAATATATCCGATAGGGTGTGACAGTGCCCGGCTTCGGTTCACTTGTCTTCAGGGTTCGTAACCTGAGTGTCTGAGTACTGGTGCTGATCCCCGGTGGCTGGGGATGATGGGGTGGATGGCTGCCGCTGGTGTCTATGTCCTCCCGTGAGTTGAAGAATGAGACGGGGTCCGGGATGGCCCTGCGGCGTCAGTTTGCCGATCGCGCTGATCTGCTGGCTTATCTGCGGGAGCAGTTCCCCGAGGCGCCAGGGGCCGAAGACCGGGTGACCCTGCGAGGTGGGCGCCAGGCGGCCCTGCAGCAGTTGGCGGCGATCGCCCCCGCGGACTATGGCCGCAGCCGAAACTTCCTGAACGGAGCAGTGACCCGACTGTCGCCCTACCTGCGCCATGGCGTCCTCACCCTGGCCGAGGTGCGGGATGCGGTGGTGGCTCGCATCGGAGCCCGGACGGAAGGTGAGAAGCTGGTGACCGAGCTGGCCTGGCGGGACTACTGGCAGCAGATCTACTGGGAGATTGGGGATGGCATTTGGGAGGACAGGGAGCCCTACCGGACCGGCTTCGCAGCCGCCAGCTACGCCCCGGAACTGCCATCGGAGCTGCTTGAAGCCCGGACCGGTCTGGCCTGTATGGATGCCTTCAGTCGGGATCTGCAGACAACCGGCTATCTGCACAACCACGCCCGCATGTGGATGGCGGCCTACGTCGTTCACTGGTTGCGGGTGCGCTGGCAGGCCGGAGCCCGTTGGTTCCTGCAGCATCTGCTCGATGGCGACCCGGCCAGCAACAACCTCTCCTGGCAGTGGGTGGCCAGCACCTTCAGCACCAAGCCCTACTTCTTCAACCGTGAGAACCTGGAGCGTTACAGTCAGGGGCGCTATTGTCGCCGCTGCGATCGCCGCGATGACTGCCCCTTCGACGCCAGCTACGAGGACCTCGAGGAGCGCCTGTTCCCCCGGGGGGAA
>CAYZUY010000008.1:24267-29942 GCA_964481495.1 uncultured bacterium | reverse complement strand
CGCAGCACCTCGAGGCCGGCGATCTTGCCGGCATCCTTGGTGGCCTGACGCTGGGAGTCGTTGAAGTAGGCGGGCACGGTGATCACCGCCTGGGTGACCTGCTCACCGAGGTACTTGCTGGCGTCGTCGATCAGCTTACGCAGCACCTGGGAGGAGATCTCCTCGGGGGCGAACTGCTTGTCGGCGTTGGAGCTTTCGAGCTTGACGGCGTTGCCGCTGGTCAGCACCTTGTAGGCGACTTCGGTCAGTTCGTTGGTGACTTCGTCCGGGCGGCGACCGATGAAGCGCTTCACCGAGTAGAAGGTGTTCTCGGGGTTCATCACCGCCTGACGCTTGGCGATCTGGCCGACGAGGCGATCGCCGTTCTTGGCGAAGCCGACTACCGACGGGGTCGTGCGGAATCCCTCGGCGTTGGCGATGACGGCGGGCTTACCGCCTTCCATGACGGCGACGCAGGAGTTGGTGGTCCCGAGGTCGATACCGACGACTTTTGCCATAGTGCTGCTCTGGCTCCTTGGATGGGGCCGCTCCGCGGGTCGGGTCGGAAACGGCGGCTCTGTTACGAATGTGGTCTATCTTCCGGTTCGGCGTCCGGGTCGGAAAAGGTGGGGTTACCGAACCCGTTGGTGGGGTCGGGGGGCCGGTTGTAGGCTGGTTCCCATGACGAACCTCACCGGCAAGACCCGACTGCTGGCCGTGATCGGCGACCCGATCGGCCACAGCCTTTCCCCCCTGATGCAGAACGCGGCCCTGGCGGAACTGGGGCTCGATTACGCCTACGTGGCCCTGCGGATTGCCGGTGCGGATCTGCCGGTAGCCCTGGACGGTTTCCGGGCCATCGGCCTGTATGGGTTCAACGTCACGATTCCCCATAAGCAGGCGGTGCTGCCGCTGCTGGGGCAGGTGAGCGCGGTGGCCGAGGCCGTGGGCGCGGTGAACACGGTCTGGTGGGATGGCGATCGCTGGTGCGGCACCAACACCGATGTGGAGGGGTTCCTGTCGCCGCTGCGGCCCCTGGCGCGGGACTGGTCCCGGCAGCGGGCGGTCATTCTCGGGAACGGCGGCGCCGCCCGGGCGGTGGTGGCCGCCTGTCAGATGCTGGGGCTGGCCGAGACCTGGGTGGTCGGGCGCGACCCCGAGCGGCTGGCGGCCTTCGAGCGCAGCTTTGCGGATTCGCCGCTGCGGGGCAACCTGCACACTGCCCTGGGCTCCGAGCTGGAGCGTCTGCTGCCGGAGGCGGGGCTGGTGGTCAACAGCACGCCCATCGGCATGAGCCCGCAGACTGATGCCTCGCCGCTGAGCGAGGCCCAGGCGGCCCTGCTTGACCCGGCGGCGATCGCCTACGACCTGATCTACGTGCCCAGCCCGACCCGCTTTCTGCAGCAGGCTGCGGCTCGGGGCTGCACCACCTTCGATGGTCTGGAGATGCTCGTGGGTCAGGGTGCCGTCGCCCAGGAGATCTGGACCGGCCGGGCCCCCAATCGGGAGACGATGCGTCGGGTCCTGCGGCAGCATCTGTTCGGCTGAGCGCGCCCGGATACGAAAAAGGCTTCCGCCCTGTATCGAGGGAGGCGGAAGCCTGACTGATCCATCAACCTGATGCCATTCTGACCGTGCCTCATCCGCAGGGGACGGTAAGGCAACCTTCTTTTAACGTTTAAGCCGGCAGCGGGTAACTGCGCTCCAGCAGGCCGAACATATCCTGCAGCTGCGGATCGCGCCATTTGCTCAGCAGTTCGCCGAGGACGTAGAGGGCTTCGGACCGATCCAGTTCCAGACGGGTGAGGCGGCCGAGCCAGTCACGGGCATCGGCGATCGCCAGCATGTTCGTCAGTTCGTCGCGGTAGCGACGGTAGAGATAGCCGGCAATTTCGACCACGGGGCGAGTGTCCATAGTCGTCGCTCCAGAAAGGATGACTGCCCTGCCGGTGGGTTCCGGCGAAGACGGTCCCATTTAAACCACCGCCTGCGGAAAACGCCTGTGCCTTAAGCAACAAAAAAGGGGAGATCCCCGAAGGATCCCCCCAGTCAGGGTCTGGAATCCGGCGCCTAGACGCGGGCGGCGGAACGCTCCAGGGACTCGCTCAGGCGCTTGACAGCGGCCACCATGGCCAGGTCGTCGTTGAGGCGGTTGACGGCGGAGCCGACACCGACGCCCTGGGCCCCGGCGGCGATCGCCATCGGTGCGGTGACGTCGGACAGACCGGAGGCGCAGAGCACGGGGATGTTCACCACCTTGGCGATCGTGGCGGCAGCGGCCAGGGTGGGGGCAGCCTTCTCGATCAGGCCCAGGACACCGGCATGCTCGGGGCTGGAGCTGGTGCCGCCCTCGGTCTGGATCAGGTCCGCACCGGCGGCTTCGAGGGCTTCGGCCAGTTCGGCCTGGGCGTCGAGGCTGAGGGTGTGGGGCACGGTCACCGACAGGGTGACGTCGGGCAGGAGGGCGCGGGTGGTGCGGGTCAGTTCCAGCACTTCCTCGGCGGAGAAGATGCGGCCTTCGGCATAGAAGGCGTCGTAGTTGCCGATTTCCACCATGTCGGCACCGGCGGCCACGGCGTCAACAAAGGCTTCGGGTTCCACCGCAGAGACGCAGACCGGCAGGTCGACCAGATTCTTGGCCATGCGCACCAGGGCGGGGTCGCAGGCGATGTCGACGAAGGTCGCGCCGCCCAGTTCTGCGGCACGCACCACCTTGGCGACCTTTTCGGCGTCGAAGTTCATCAGACCACTGATCACTTTCAGGGCGCGACGTTCCTGCAGAGCGCGCTCCAGGGTGGCGGGCATCGGCATAGTAGTTTCCAAAACCTAATCTCCCTATTCTGACATTCGCCCGTCCCCGCCCCGCCGCTGCTGCCCATGCCCTCCGCGCCGCCCCCCTGGTCTCCCTGGCACGCCCGTCTGCACCAGCACCTGAAGCAGACCGACCTGCTGCCGGAGGGGGCGTCGCTGCTGCTGGGGGTGTCCGGCGGCCAGGACTCCCTCTGCCTGCTGCGCCTGCTGCTGGATCTGCGGCGGCTCTGGCACTGGTCCCTGCGGGTGGTCCATGCCGACCACCGCATCCGTGCGGACTCGGCGGCCAATGCCGAGCACGTGCACCAGCTCTGTACGGCCTGGGGCCTGGACTGCGCGGTGCCGGTGGCGGACCGGCCCCTGGCCGGGGAGGCCGCTGCCCGGGACTGGCGCTACGGCGTACTGACGACCCTGGCCCGTCAGCACCGTTGCAGCCGGGTGGTGGTGGCCCATACGGCCACGGACCGGGCCGAGACACTGCTGCACCATCTGCTGCGGGGCAGCGGCAGCGAGGGGCTGGGCAGTCTGCGGCCGCTGCGCCCGCTGGCGACGGATCTGCTGCTGGTGCGGCCCCTTCTGGGATTCCGTCGGGAGGAGACCGCTGCGGTCTGCCACCGGTTCGAACTGCCGATCTGGGAGGACAGCACCAACGCCGAGAGCCGCTACCTGCGCAACCGCATCCGCAACGAACTGCTGCCCTACCTGGAGGTGCGGATCAACGCCGGTAGCGAACGGCATCTGGCCCAGACCGCCGAGATTCTGGCGGCGGAACAGGACTGGCTGGCCGAGGAGAGCGAGGGCTGGTACCGGCGGATGGTGGAGGGCGATCGCTGCCGCCGGGCCCTGGTGCAGGCTCCCCTGGCGCTGCAGCGACGGGTGCTGCGCCGCTGGCTGCAGGACTGTCGCCATGCCCCGGTGGGGTTCGAGGCCACCGAAGCGGTGCGGGAACTGCTGGGGGCACCGGTGGGCAGTCGCAGTGCCAGCCTCGGTCGGGGTGCGGTGTGGGTGGTCACGGGCTGGCTGCACTGGGAGCCGGTGCTTCCCTCAGGCTGAGGGGAGGTGCTGCTCGAGGGTTTCCAGCCCCTGGTGCAGTTGCTGGCGCAGACGCTCAAGATCCGGCTCCTGCAGGGCCTGCAGCTGTTCCGAGAGGCGGGGCAGCTTCACCGTCATCAGGTCGATCAGGGTTAGCAGCAGTGGGTCGCTGTTCTCCTGGGGCAGCTGGGCCAACTGGGCGTAGAGCGCTTCCAGGCGGCGGTGGGCATGGGCGATCTGGCGCTGGTCATCAAGGGAGCGGTCCAGCATCCGGTAACGTTCCCAGGCCCGCTCCACGGCGGCGGCATCCGCCGGGCCGCCCGCCACCGGTTGCTCCAGGGCGGTGATCTCCAGGCGCTGCAGGCGCAGCTCCTCCTCCTGATCGTCCACGAACCGCTGCAGGCGCTCACGCTCCTGGCGAATCTGAGCGTGCTGCGGGGCCAGATCGGCCCCTGACTGCTGGCGCAGGTGGCCCAGATCCACTTTCTGGGGCAGATCCAGCACCTGCAGCAGCCGCTCCTGCAGTTCTCCGACCCGGTGAATCAGCTGGGCGATCGCCGCCGGGTGGCCGATCGGCAGGGTCGCGGTCCGCTCCCGCAGGGTGCGCAGCTGCTCACGGAACTCCTGTGCCAGGTTCGGGTCGGTCACCGGTGCCTGCTGCAGGCGGCGCAGATCCTCCTCCCGGGCATCCAGGGCCTGACGGCGCCGCTCCAGTTCCTGGCTCTGCACGGTGAGCGACTCGCGCCAGACCTCGATTTCCGTGGCATCGACAGTTTTCTGGGGTCGCTGGCCGCTGCCGCCATGCTCCAGCAGCAGGGAGAGCAGCTTCGGGGTGGCTGACTGCACGCGCTGCACCTGCTGATCCCCGACGATGTCCACCAGCACCAGCATGCCGCCGGGAAACTCGTTGGCCTTGTCCGTCGTCAGGGGCTGCTCTGCGGTCACCGCCTGCCAGGGCGCATCCCCCCGCTGGCTGGCCAGCAGCTTCAGGGCTGTGCGTCCTCCGATCAGTCCACCCCGTTTCTGGACTTCCGCCAGATACAGCACGGTGACGGCCTCGACTGTGACTCCGGGCTCAGAATGCCCGGTCCGTGGGCCCGCGCAGCGTCCCGGGGGCGAATTTTTCTGTCACGAAAGCGCCATCACCGGGGAACGCTAACGCTGCTCTGGAACAGCGGATCATGGCGGACCTGACGACGACCGCAGTCACGCCCGAGGATGGGCCGGATCGCCGCACCGGTGATCCCTATCTGCACTTCGAACTGACCCTGCCGGGTCGCTTCGCGCTGCCGGCGGTGGGGGTGCAGGAGGTGCAGCTGGTGCAGCCGGAGCAGCTGACGCCATTCCCCAACGTGTCGCCGCTGGTGCTGGGGGCGATCAACTGGCGGGGACGCCTGGTTTGGGTGGTGGATCTGGGGCGCTTTCTGGGGGCTGCAGACCCGCTGCCGCCCGGGCGGCAGGAACTGCCGGTGCTGGTGCTTGCCGAGCCCGAGGGCGCGCTGGGACTGGCGGTGACCCGCCTGGGCAACATGCTCTGGATCCCGGTGGAGGCGCTGCGCCGGGATGTGGAGCGGGTACCCCGGCTCGCCTCCCTGCTGCGCGGTTTCGTGATGCCCTCGGACCGGGATCCGCGGGGGCTACTGGTTCTGGATCCCCAGGCTCTGCTTGCACCGGCCTGCTGGGCCGCCTGATGCCATGACCGCTGTAACGGCCTTCTCCCGATCCGCAGCTTCCGGCCCCCGCTCCTCCGGTCCCGGTCCGAATCCGGAACGGCCGTTGCCCTGGATGCGGGCCCGGACACGGACCGTGGGTGGGCTGGCCGGGCTCGGCTGGCTGCTGGCCCTGGGGCTGGC
>CAYZUY010000008.1:19986-24257 GCA_964481495.1 uncultured bacterium | reverse complement strand
CGCGGGCGAGAATGGCGAGGCGTCGCGCGAGGTCGTCGCGGGCGGCGGCGGGGTCGCGGACGCCGAGGGCCACGGCCGAGCCCTCGGGGAGGATGTCGGCGATCGCGACGGCCCCGCGCTGCGGGTCGGCCCCGGCGATCGTGCGGACGAGCGGGGCCTCGTCGTCGACCCCGCGGATGAGCACGAGGAGCGGATCGCGGCGGGCCGCGGCGCGGGCGGTGTCGCTGATCACGTCGAGGGCCGGACGGTCGTCGTGACGGGGGCCTCCCGGGGGCTGACCGAAGCCGGGGTGCTGCTGTTGCTGGGGGGTGGTTCCACGGTGGGTGTGGCGATCGCCACGGCCCGCAGTCTGAGGACCCTGCAGGCCGCCCATGAGCAGCGCTGGCAGGAGATCCAGGCGGATCTCGAGATCCACCACCGCAACAGCCAGCGGCAGCAGCGGCTGCTGGCCCAGCTGGCCACCCTCTGCGAGGGCTTGGGGGAGGTGCCGCTGCAGACGGAACTGGCGCTGCCGGCTGAGCTACGTCAGGCCCTGGCTACCGTCGAGACCCGTCTGAACCGTCAGCAGGAACTGCTGATCACCCAGGAGCAGCAGCAGGAGGACCTGCAGCAGCAGGTGATTCACCTGCTAGCGGATGCGGAGGTGGCCTCCCGGGGGGATCTGACCGTGCAGGCAGCGGTGACCGGCGACATCCTCGGGGCCGTGGCCGATGCTTTCAACCTCACCCTGGCCAATCTGCGGGAGCTGGTCACCCAGGTGAAGCGCACGGTCGAGCAGGTCGGCCAGGGGGCGCGCGACAACGAGAAATTCGCCCGCAGTCTCTCCCTCGATGCCCGCAAGCAGGTGGAGGACCTGAACGCCGCCCTGACCATCGTCCAGACCCTGAACGGTTCGATTCAGCGGGTGGCCGCCGGGGCGGGGCAGGCGGAGCAGGTGGCGGTGCGAGCCTCCCAGACGGCGCTTAAGGGCCGGGAATCGGTGGAGCAGACCCTGGACGGGATTCTGCGCATCCGGGAGACCGTCACCGAGACCAGCCGCAAGGTGAAGCGGCTGGCGGAGTCCTCCCAGGAAATCTCCAAGATCGTGGCGCTGATTTCCCAGATCGCCTCGCGCACAGACCTGTTGGCCCTGAACGCCAGCATCGAGCTGGCGCGGGCCGGGGAGGCGGGCCGGGGCTTTGCGATTGTGGCCGATGAGGTGCGTCAGCTGGCGGATCGGGCCGCCAAGTCCACCAAGGAAATTGCCCAGATCGTGCTCACCATCCAGCAGGAGACCGCCCAGGTGATGACAGCCATGGAGGAGGGCACCCAGCAGGTGATCATCGGTACCCAGCTGGCGGAACAGGCGCGCCATGCCCTCGATGACATCACCCAGGTCTCGCGGCACATCGACAAGATGGTGCTCTCGATTACCTCCACCACGGTCGAGCAGACAGAGATGTCCCAGCGGATGGCAGCGGTGATGCAGTCCGTGGCCCTGACAGCCCAGCACACCTCCCAGGAGGCGGAGCGGGTGGCGGCCTCCCTGCAGGGGCTGGTGATGGAGGCCCGGGATCTGCGCACCTCCGTCGATCGCTTCCGGGTGGAGTGAGTGCTCATGGCCATGGCACCTGCCACCGGTCCCTTTTCCGCCGCCGAGGCGGCTGCGCTGCTGGCGGAACTCTCGGACTGGCTGGATCGCCAGCAGCCTCCGGCTGCACCGCCGCCCATGGCGGCGACCGGGACCGTGCCTACTGCCGCCGAGCCGGCTCTGCTGGAGCCGCTGCTGCGGGTGCCGGTGCGTCAGCTTGATGGCATGGCGGACTTGGTGGGGGAAATCGTGCTCAGCCGCAACGGTCTCGAAAGCGAACGCCAGCAACTGCGCGAGAGTCTGGACCATCTGCAGGAGCAGACCCAGCAGCTCAGCGACCTGGGGCAGCGCCTGCGGGACCTCTACGAGCGATCGCTGCTGGAGGGGGCTTTGCGTCCCGGGGGACGGGGGGCGATCGCGGCTGAGACGCTGACGACCGGGGGTACGGCGATCGCCGGTTTCGATGCCCTCGAACTGGACCGCTTCACGGCCTTCCACGGCCTGGCCCGGGACATGATTGAGGTGATCGTGCGCCTGCGGGAGGCAACGTCGGATCTGCAGTTCCGGGTGGAGGACCCCCTCGATCGCCTGACCCGCCAGCTGCAGCAGATCACCCTGCAACTGCAGGAGCAGCTGGAGCAGACCCGGACGGTGCCCTTCCGGGAGCTGGCGGCCCAGTTTCCCCGGGCGGTGCGGGAGGTATGTCGGCAGTGCGGTAAGCAGGCCCGTCTGGAGGTGGAGGGCGGCGACATCCTGATCGATAAGCTGCTGGTGCAGCGGCTGCAGGCGCCGATGATTCACCTGATCAACAACGCCCTCACCCACGGCATCGAGTCGGCCGAGCAGCGCCAGACCCTGGGTAAGCCGGCGGTGGGCAGTCTGCGGCTGCAGGCCTTCCGCCAGGGCAACCGCACCGTGATTCAGCTCAGCGATGACGGAGCCGGGATCGACGGCCAGCGGGTGCGTCAGAAAGCGATCGCCCAGGGACTGATCACCCCGGCCCAGGCTGCGGCCCTGACCGAGCGCGAAACCTACGGTCTGCTCTTCCATCCCGGGTTCAGCACCCGCGATCAGGCGGATGCCCTGGCGGGCCGCGGCGTCGGCCTGGATGTGGTGCGCACGACCCTGCAGCAGCTCCAGGGGGAGGTGGTGACGGATTCCCTGCCGGGTCAGGGGACGACCTTCACCCTGCGGCTGCCCCTGAGTCTGCGGATCACCCGGGCCCTGACGGTGCGCTGTCGCGGCCAGCGCCTTGCCTTCCCGATCGACAGCGTGCTCGACTCCCTGCCCCTGCGGCCCGGCTGGCTGAAGGTGGATGCCATCGGTCAGCGCTGGGTGCCCTGGCAGGAGCAGCGATTGCCGCTGTTCCCCCTGGCCCATTTCCTGCACTACGCCAGCCGACCCGCCAGCCCGGAGGAGACACCGGTACCCGGAGCCCAGACCGTGGTGATTCTCCACAGCGGCGATGACAGTCTGGCCCTGCTGGTGGATGGCCTCGAGGGGGAACAGGAAATCGTGATCAAGTCCTTCTCGCCACCGCTGCCCAAACCCCTGGGGATTGCCGGGGCCTCGATTCTCGGGGATGGTCGGATTCTGGCGATCGCTGACGTGATGGAACTGGTGGATCTGGGTCTGGGCCGTCTGCAGCAGCGTCCGAGCGGCGATCGCCCGGTGGCCACGGTGCTGCTGATGCCCGAGGCGCCGCTGGTGCTGGTGGTGGACGACTCGGTGACGGTGCGCGAGATGCTCACCCTCACCCTGAAGCGCCACGGCTACCGGGTCGAGCAGGCGGGCACCGGAGCCGATGCCCTGACCCGGCTGCGGGCGGGGCTGCCCTGTCAGCTGGTGCTCTGCGACGTGGAGATGCCCACCATGGGGGGGCTGGAACTGCTGGAGCGGCTGCGGGACGAGGGGCGGCTGGCGACCCTGCCGGTGGCCCTGCTTACCTCCCGCAGTTCAGAACGGCATCGTCAGATCGCCCACCAGATGGGGGCCTGGGCCTACTTCACCAAGCCGTTTCTGGAGGAGCCCCTGATGGAAGCTCTGAAACGGCTGCTGGCGGGTCAGCGGCTGCCGATTCTACTGGAGTCCGGCGAGGGCAGTCCCTAGAATCGGTGCAGAAGAGGGACTGTCATGGAACGTTTCGCCGGACTGACACTGGCGCTGGTCGGGCTGCTGTGCCTGCTGGCCGGGCGGGACCAGCGCCTACTCTGGCTGACCGCCCTGCCCCTGATCGGCGGCGGGCTGCTGGTGCAGCACCTGTCCGAACAGGACCGCCGCGAGCAGCAGCTGCGGCAGCAGCAGGATGCCTCTCTCGATCTGGAGGCGGACGATGTCTTCGACCCGACTCTGAACAAGCCGGGCCGGACCTGACACAGCCTCAGTCGAGGGGGTGCTGCTCCAGCCAGACCATCACCTCGGCCCCTAGACAGCCGCCGTCGAAGCGGTCGATTTCCCGCACGCCGGTGGGGCTGGTGACGTTGACCTCGGTCAGGTAGCCGCCGATCACATCCAGACCGACGAACCAGAGGCCGTCCCGGCGCAGGGTGGGAGCCACCGCTTCACAGATCTCCCGGTCGCGGTCGGTGAGGGTGGCGGCTTCCGCCCGTCCGCCGACGGCCATGTTGCCCCGGAACTCGCCACCGCTGGGAACGCGGTTGACGGCCCCGATCGGGTCGCCGTTGAGCAGGATGATCCGCTT
>CAYZUY010000008.1:0-19976 GCA_964481495.1 uncultured bacterium | reverse complement strand
ACTGCTGCACCATCACCGGCAGTGAACCCTGGCCGGTGCTCAGTTCGATCAGGGAGTTGAGGTTGCGATCGCCCTCCTCCAGAAAGAGGATGCCTTCCCCGGCCTTGCCGCCCAGGGGCTTGAGCACCGCCTGCCCTTCCCGGGCTACGAAGTCGCGGATCACGTCCTTGCTGCCGCTGACGATGGTGCGGGGAATGCAGCTTTCGAACTGCAGGGCGTACATCTTCTCGTTGGCTGCCCGCAGCCCGCTGGGAGCGTTGAGCACCCGCGTGCGATCGCCGTCCACGTGGTCGAGGACGTAGGTGGCGTAGAGGTAGGCCGTGGTCACCGGCGGGTCCTTACGCATGAACACCGCGTCCATCTGCTCCAGCGGCTGGACTTCGGCATCACCGATGCGGTACCAGTCGGGCTCGGCCCGCCAGCCGTGTTCCAGACGTTCCACGGGCTTGAGCTGCAGGGGGGCCAGACTGGCCCAGGCTCGGCTGGACTCGACGCCCAGCTGGTCGATGCCGGTGATCCAGACCCGGTGCCCCCGGGCCTGGGCAGCTTCCATCAGGGCCACGGTGCTGTCGTGGGTAGGGTCGAGCCCGGGGACGGGATCGAGGACAAAGGCGAGGTTGAGGGATGTCATGGTCAACCGGGTTACGCCAGCAGCGGGTCGAGGTCACCGGCCCGGTCGAGGGCATGCAGATCGTCGCAGCCACCGATGTGCTGGTCGTTGATGAAGATCTGCGGCAGCGAGCGGCGACCGTTGGCCCGCTCGGCCATCACCGCCCGGGCGGCTTCATCCCCGTCGATGCAGTACTCGGTGAATGCGACGCCCTTGCGGTTGAGCAGACCCTTGGCGCGGACACAGAAGGGGCAGGTGGACCAGGTGTAGATTTCGACCTTCGCGGCCATGGTGGTTCCGGATGATTGCGCTAGGGCGATTATCCCCAATCCCGGCCCACCCCGGAGATCACCATTGGGGATTGCAGCGGGTGCGGCTCTCGTCTAGGTTGCGTTCGCAGCGGTACATCCCCCCGGCCGGTCGGGGCTGATCCAGTTCCTCCAGGGCCTGCTGGCGGTGGGCCCGGATGTCGCTGGCGCAGACGAAACTGCGGGTAGTCGGGTCAGGCTGGCAGGTGGGTTCGGCGGTGGGTCCCGGCACCGGAGCCAGGGTAGTGGATGCGGCGATCAGGACGCTGAGGTGGGCGGCGAACTCCTCTCCACGTTTTCCAGAGTCGACAACCCCCGCGCCGATGTCAGCGTCTTCATCGAAGCTTTGCCGGAGCAGCGGGAACTGCATCAGGCCGTACACTGAATGCACCCTTTACGCCCCTGACGTGTCAGCACCGCCGTCTCTGCGGCCGGACTGACCCCTGACCATGCTGGTCGAATTCGCTCTGATCCTGCTGCTGCTCGTCGCCAACGGTGTCTTCTCCGCGGCCGAGATCGCAATCGTTTCCGCCCGTAAGCTGCGGCTGGCCCGGCTGGCTCGGCAGGGCAGCCGCACCGCAGAGCAGGCACTGCGGCTGGCCGAGGAACCGGAGGATTTCC
Organism: uncultured bacterium; assembly: GCA_964481495.1. Classification (GTDB taxonomy): domain Bacteria; phylum Cyanobacteriota; class Cyanobacteriia; order Synechococcales; family Synechococcaceae; genus CAWUMD01. The sequence continues at coordinate 18,437 of CAYZUY010000008.1, read as the reverse complement.
TCTCGGCGGTGCAGGTGGGCATCACCCTGATCGGGATTCTCAGCGGCACGATCGGTGGGGCCGCCTTCGCCGACCCGCTACGCCATCTGCTTGAGCGTCTGCCGCTGCCTGGTGGCTATGCCCAGCCCCTGAGCATTGTCCTGGTGGTGGCGGTGATCACCTACCTGTCTCTGGTGATTGGGGAACTGGCCCCCAAGCGCATCGCCCTGGGCAACCCCGAGGCGCTGGCCTGCCGGGTGTCGCCGCTGATGGCCACCCTGGCGCGGGTCTCGGCACCGCTGGTACGCCTGCTCAGCGGCTCCACGGCCCTGCTGCTGAAGCTGTTCGGTGTCGAGGGCGATCGCAACGACACCCTGACCGAAGAGGAAATCCACGGCCTGCTCGAGCAGGGCACCCAGGCTGGCGTACTGGAGGTGTCCGAGCAGGAGATGATGAGCCGTATCCTGCGCCTGGGAGATCAGCCGGTGCGGGCTCTGATGGTGCCCCGGACCGAACTGGCCTGGCTGGATGTGACAGAACCCCTGGAGGACATCCGGTCCCAGGTGCTCGACAGCCCCTACTCGCGCTTTCCGGTCTGTCAGGACGGTCCTGAGCAGTGTCTGGGGATTCTGCGGGTCAAGGATCTGCTGCGGCTCGAGCAGGTGGCCGGGACCCCGGATCTGCTGCCGCACCTGTCGCCGCCGCTCTACGTCGGGGAAAGCACCCGCGCCTTTGCCTTGCTCGAGCAGTTCAAGGCCGGTGATCAGCATCTGGCTCTGGTAACTGACGAGTTCGGCAGTGTCGTCGGCCTGATCACCCTCAACGATCTGGTGGAGGGCATTGTCGGGGAACTGCCGAACGAGCAGGAGGAGCATGAACCGAGCGTGATCCGCCGCAGTGATGGCAGCTTCCTGCTCGACGGGCTGCTCACCCTCGATGAACTCACCGACCTGCTGGGGGAAACAGCCCTCGAAAACGCCCGTCAGCAGGGCCGATTCCAGACCCTGGGTGGGCTGGTGATGCACGAACTAGGCAGCATTCCCCGCAGCGGCGACACCTTCACCCTGGCCGACTGGCGCCTGGAGGTGGTGGATATGGACGGCCTGCGGGTGGACAAGGTGCTGGTCATGCCCCAGCCGCCCAGCCCGGAACCCCCCACCTGAAGACTTTCGGAGCATCCCGCCCGGTCGGGGGAGTTGTGGGGGACAACAGAGCCGTGATGGTGGCCTCAGCGCCTGCGGCCCTCTTCCACGTCTCTACCCGAACTGGTGATCCCTGCTCGCCTGAGCGGGGATTCTTTCTGTCAGGGGGTCTTCTGCTGTCAGGGGGTCTTCTGCAGATCGGGCCGTTCCTCGGGCAGAATCGCACCCTCGACCGGGCAGACCTGCAGGCAGATGCCGCAGTCGATACAGGTGCTGAAGTCGATCCAGTACCAGTCTGTTCCTTTCTTGTTGCGGCCCGGACCCTGGTCGATGCAGGCTACAGGGCAGGCATCGAGACAGTCGGCAACCCCTTCGCAGACGTCGGTGACAATCGTGTGCGCCACGGTGATTCCTTGAGCAGAGCGTCCTTCCTAGCCTACCGGAGCCCTCAGACGAGGGGCTCCAGCGTCTCCGGCTGGCCGGGCTGCAGCCAGAGGATGGAACCGATGCCCCGGGTGCGGGCAAAGGCCCGAATCCGCTCGGGGTCGGAGTCCGCACCCAGATAGAGTTCTGCCCGGATACTGTCGGTGCTCTCGGGCGAGCGGCGCACGGCCGTCAGGGCCCGGGCCTGTTCACTGGGAGCGGTGGCGACCACCAGCTGCTGACTGACGGGGGCCTGGGTGGGCAGGCGATCGCTGCCGCGCAGCACCTGCTGCAGGGCTTCGATGTCGCAGGAGAAGCCGATACCCGGCCAGGCGCGACCCTGGGGATCGTAGAGCGCCAGCAACTGGTCGTAGCGTCCACCCTGGGCAAGTACCACCGGGCCGCTGGCAGTGCGATAGACCACCTCGAAGGTGATGCCGGTGTAGTAGTCGAAGCTCTGCAGGAAGCTCAGGTCGAGCACCAGGGGCAGGGAGAGATCTGCCAGCAGGGTGAGCAGCTGGCGCAGGTCATGGCTGGCGGTGCGGGCCTCGTCGCTGTCCACCAGCGCCTCCAGCCGGTTGAGCACGGTGGTCGGCTCGCCCCGCAGATCGAGTAGGGCCAGGGCCCGCTGGCGCAGGTCGGGGCTGAGGGGCAGCTGTTCGAGGCTGATCCGATCCAGGTGGGCGATCGCCCGGCGTACCGCCCGCCGCTGGTCGGTGGGGAAGGGATCGAGCAGCATCCGTGTCAGACCGGCCTGACCCAGTACCAGGTAGCCCTCGTTCAGGCCGCCGCTGCCCAGGCCCAGGCCCCCCAGGCTGGCGGTGAGCAGCTGCAGAATCTCGGCATCCGCCAGGACACTGCGGGTGCCCAGCAGTTCCACCCCCGCCTGATAGCCCTCGCTGATCTCCACCCGGTCAGCGCGGGTCTGGCGACGGAAGACGTTGGCGTTGTAGTAGAGCCGCAGCGGCAGAGCCGCCCCGGCCAGCCGGGTGACGGCGGCCCGGGCAATGGAGGCGGTCAGTTCCGGGCGCAGACCCAGCCCGCTGTCCTCCTCGGACTCCACCCGGACCACACTGGCGAGATCGACGGCGCCGCCGGCTGCGAGGGTGTCGAGCCGCTCCAGGGAGGGGGTGATGATCCGCTGGTAGCCCCAGCCCCCGAACACCTGCTGCAGACGGCTTTCAATCCAATGCTTCTGGCTGACGTCCAGGGGCAGCAGATCGCGGGCGCCGGCGGGGGGCTGATGAACCATGCGGAAAAAGCTCGGGGTTGGGGGACGGGACCGACTAGGAGCGTCGGGAGAACAGACCCGTGAACCAGTTGCCGGAACGGGAGTCCGGAGGGCGGTCGCCGGGGGCGAGATCGATTCTATGCCCCTGCTGCTCCAGCCGTTGTTTTCCCTCCTGGGCAAGCGCCTGCTGCGGGTCCAGCTGCAGGGCCCGCCGGATCGAGACCCGGGCCAGACTCGGCTGGGCGAGTTCGAGGTAGACCAGTCCGTTGAGGGCATGCACTCGGCTGTCCTGGGGGGCCAGCCGCAGGGCATCCCGCAGCTCTAGCTGGGCCTGGGCGCAGGCATGCTGGCGCAGATAGCCCTCGGCCCGCTGCAGATAGCGCTCCAGCTGATCGCCGCTTTCGGTCGGGGCCGGGCTGACGCTCGATCGGGATTGCCGCAGCAGCCAGGCGAGGTTGAGATCGCTCAGGTCCGCCAGTTGGTCGGCAACTGTGTCCAGATCGCGGAACAGGTCGCTGCCCAGGTGCGCGATCCGCTCCTGGTAGGCCGACTCCGGCTGGGCGGCGGTGAGCAGATCGGGAGCCTGCCCCTGGCGCCAGCGCAGGGTCCTGCCCTGGGTCTGCAGGTGCTGCATCTGGGTCTGCAGCAGAGTCAGGTATTCCTCACCCCGGGCCTCCGGCATCAGCTGGGCATAGGCCGGGTTGACCCAGCGGGAGAGCCAGGCGGTGGCCAGCTGCCGCTGCTCGGGGCTGAACTGGCGGTTGCTGTCAGGATGCAGACGGCGGGCGATGCGCAGATACCCCCGCCGCACCTCATCGCCGGAGGCGGTCAGGGGAACCCCCAGCAGGGCATGACAGTCCCGGCAGCCGAGGGCGAACAGACCGCCGGTCAGATGGGTGGGGGGAGCAGGGCGGGTCATGCACCCTCAGGTTGCTGGCTACCGCCTCAGCATGCCCAGCCCCAGCGCTCAGAACCGGTCCAGGGGTTGAACGTCGGCCAGAACCGAAGCGATCGCCCCGTGCAGGTGCCCGTTGGTGGCCAGGATGCGGCCGCTGCCCAGATCGAACGGCCCCTGATCGTAGGCGGTGACCCGTCCGCCGGCCTCCTCTACCAGCACCACCCCGGCCGCCAGATCCCAAGGCGAGAGGCCCCGCTCCCAGTAGCCGTCGAGGCGACTGCAGGCGACGTAGGCCAGATCCACCGCAGCGGCCCCGCCCCGGCGGACGCCCTGGGTGAGGTGGGTGAAGCGGCAGAACTCGGCGTAGTTGTTGTCAACGACGTCGCGGCGGTCGTAGGCGAAGCCGGTGACCAGCAGCGATCGCCCCAGATCGTCGGTCTCCGAGACGCGGATCGGCTGGCGGTTGAGGGTGGCACCCAGACCTTTCCCGGCCCGGAACAGTTCGTCCAGCTTCGGGTTATAGACCACCCCGAGGGTTGGCACCCCATCCACCAGCAGGCCGATGGAGGTGGCGAACAGGGGGTAGCTGTGGGCGAAGTTGGTGGTGCCGTCGAGGGGATCGATGGCCCAGCGGTAGCGGGCGGACGGGTCCCCGGCCTGACCGGATTCCTCCGCCAGGATGGCGTGGTCGGGCAGATGCCGCTTCAGAATCCCGAGGACCGCGGCTTCCGCGGCCTGGTCGGCCTCGGTGAGCAGATCGCCGGGCCGTCCCTTCTCCCGGATGTCCTCGAGGCGGCCGTAGCAGCGCATCAGTTCGGCCCCGGCGGCCAGGGCGGCTTCGGTGGCGATGTCCAGCCAGTTGCGCAGGTCGCGATCGCTCGGATACACGGGCTATTCCTCGTCCAGGGGCAGACCGGCGCGGACCTTGCCCTTGCCGAAATAGCGACCGAACTGCAGTTCGTAGACCTCGTCCTCGTCCTGGGTCTCGACCCGCAGGTCGCTGCGCGGGTAGCTGACGCAGAGCAGGGCATAGCCCTGGCGTCGCAGGGCCGGTGACAGACCCATAGCCTCGTTCTGCTCGACTTCTCCTTCGAGCACCCGCACGGCACAGGCGGTGCAGGCGCCGTTGCGGCAGGAGAAGGGCAGGGTGAAGCCCTGGCTCTCGGCGTAGTGCAGGATGTAGCGGTCTTCGGGGACCTCGACCACGAAATGTTCGTCCCGGTTACGGTCGTGAATCCGGACGGTATGGGTGGGGACCATAGGGCTCCTGGCGGTCGAATCGCCGGACGATACTTGGCGTCAACGGTTTCCCCTGCTACGATATCAATCTTGTGAGCGTCAGCCGTTACCCGCTGGGCTCCAACTGTTCAGGATGCTGAGCAGCACAATCCAACCACCTGGAGAGGTGGCCGAGTGGTCGAAGGCGCAGCACTGGAAATGCTGTGTGGGGGTAACTTCACCGTGGGTTCGAATCCCACCCTCTCCGTCAGAAAGCGCTGGTTCCCGAACCGGCGCTTTTTTGTTTATGGGCTCCATTGCAGGGTTGCGCGACACTGAAAGCCAGTGTTCTGCGGAAGCTCGTGTTTCAGGCAACCCGGCGGCGGTTGGCCCTCTGGTACATGGCGGTGACGGCGGTGCTGCTGCTGGTATTCGCCAGTGGTGTGGCCTATTACGTCCGTGCCACCCTCGTGGACCGCATTGATGACACCCTGCACCACGTTGTCGAGGTGGTGGAGCGATCGCTCGTGCTTGAGCGTGACCCCCAGGGTGTGCTGCAATTGGATGTGGGGACGACCTTCCGCAATCGCGACCCCGGCAGTGACGACGACCGTATCGATCTCGAATGGTTCGACCCCAGTGGTCAGCTGCGCTGGAGCACCCTGAACGAGGGGGCCGGGCGATCGCTGCAGTTCAGCCGCAAGCCGGAAACCCTCACCCTGCCCCCGGATCGCTTCGGGGCCGAGCGGCCGGTGCGCCAGCTGACCGAGCGGCTGGAGGTGGATGGTGCTGTGCTCGGCTACCTGCGGGTCAGCCATCCCTGGTTCGAGGTCACCAAGCCAACCCAGGAATTTCTGGTGGATCTGGGCTTCGGTTCCCTGGCCATGCTGCTGGCGGTGGGGGTGAGCGGCTGGCTGCTGTCCGGGTTGGCGATGCGGCCGGTGCGGGACTCCTACCAGCAGCTGCGTCAGTTCACTGCCGATGCCTCCCACGAACTGCGCAACCCAGTGGCCCTGATTCAGACCAACGTGCAGGCGGCCCTGAGTGACCCCGACAGCACGGTGCAGGAGCAGCGTCAGCAACTGGAGGTGATCGAGCGGCTGACCCGCCGTCTGGGACGACTGGTGGACGACCTGCTGTTTCTGGCCCGCCAGGACAGTGGCATCCTCCAGCCCCGGCGGGAACCGGTGGAAGTCGATGCCCTGGTGCTGGAGGTGGTGGAGGAGCAGCAACTGCAGGCCCGGGAACGGGGGGTGGAACTCGGACTGGACTTCGAGCAGGTGCCCGACCCCTGCACGGTGGTTGGCGATCGCGACCAGCTGGCGCGGTTGTGCACGAATCTGATCGCCAATGCCCTCCAGTACACCCCGGCCGGAGGCCACGTCACCGTCGAACTGGCGGCGTCCGGCGATCGCCTGCACCTGCGGGTGAGCGACACGGGCATTGGCATTCCTGAAGCGGCCCTACCGCAGCTGTTCGAGCGCTTCTACCGGGTGGACCCGGCCCGCAGTCACAGCGGCCAGCGCGGGTCCGGGCTGGGGCTGGCGATTGTGGCCACCATTCTGGAATCCCATCAGGGGCAGATTGCAGTGCGCAGTCGTGAGGGCCAGGGCAGCTGTTTCGATATTTCCCTTCCTCTACCGACGGAATAAGCAAAAAAATGCCCCCGACCGGGGTCGGAGGCATAGCGCTTCTGCTGTGACGAACGCTCAAGTTGTTCTGACATGATCCCGAACCGAATCCAAAGATTCTCGAAAGTGCAGGATCTCTAAAGATTTCAGCCCAGATGCGGGATCTCGGCCGGTACGTCCTGCCAGCGACCGTCATCCACCGCCTTCACGGCTTCCGCCAGATCGATGGCACCGGTGTAGATCGCCTTGCCGGTGATCGCGCCACTCACCCCGGCCGGTTCCAGGGCCAGCAGGGCCAGCAGATCGGCGATGCTGCTGACGCCGCCGGAGGCAATCACAGGAATGGAGACGGCTTCCGCCATTTCCCGTAGGGAATCGAGATTCGGACCCGCCAGGGTGCCATCCCGGGCAATGTCGGTGTAGACGATGGCGGCAGCACCGCGATCCGCCATGGCCTGGCCGAGATCCGTGGCGGCAACGCCGGAGGTCTCCAGCCAGCCCTCGGTGGCTACCCGGCCATCCCGGGCATCGATGCCGACCACAATCTGTCCGGGGAACTCGTTGGAGAGCTCCTCCACCAGGGCGGGGTTCTTGACTGCAGCAGTGCCGAGGATCACCCGGCCCACCCCCAAATCGAGCATCCGGGCGACGCTGTCGCGATCGCGCAGCCCGCCGCCCACCTGCACGGGGATCGTCAGGTCGGCGGCGATCGCCGCGATCACTCCATGGTTGACCGGTTGACCGGCCTTGGCCCCGTCCAGATCCACCAGGTGCAGACGGCGCGCCCCGGCGGCCTGCCAGCGGCGGGCCATGGCCAGCGGGTCATCCCCGAAGGTTTCGGCCTGGGCGTAGTCGCCCTGGTAGAGGCGGACGCAGCGGCCGCCGAGCAGATCGATTGCGGGGATGACTTCCATGTCAGGTTCGGGCAGGGTCAGCTTTCATTATCGGCGGCTAGGGACGCCTCCTCTGCCGCGGCGAAGAGCTGCAGCGGTTGCCAGCCCGGTTGCCAGGCGCTGCGGTCCTTGAGCAGAGCCGCATTGATCCAGAACCGTACCCCGTCATCGCAGGCGGCCACCAGCTCGGCGAAGATGTGGCTGCCCTGGTTCTTGCGGTTGACCACCCGAAAGTGGCGCCAGCCCAGGGTTTTCTGCTGGGCCGTCCACTTGGAGCCGAGCAGGTGCGGGTAGCGGATCTTGCGGGCCATGGCAGGGGGTGGATGTCAGGTTTTCCTCACTGTAGGGTGATGGAAATCCCTGCTGCCATTTCCGATCAACGGTAGCCCTGACTACAAACCATCATCTTGTCTTAAATATTGATTACTTCCCTATCTGGAAATTGGTGATATAGTCACGGCAAATTCAGGCGGAAGCCCAGATGAAACAGGATCGGGAAGCCGCGGCCAAAGCCAGCCGCCACACCGCAGATCATGTCAGCTGGTACCTCAGCAGCATCGGTCGGATTCCGTTGCTGACTCCGGCCGAAGAGATTGAGCTTTCCCAGCAGGTGCAGCGGATGCTGGCCCTGCAGTCGGAACTGGAGGCCAGTCCGGAAGCGGCTCCCGCCCCTGAACAGAAACGAATTCTCGAGCGCGGTCGCCGGGCCAAGGAGCGGATGGTTCAGGCCAATCTGCGGTTGGTGGTGAGTATTGCCAAGAAGTACCAGAACCAGGGTCTGGAACTGCTCGATCTGGTGCAGGAAGGCTCCCTGGGTCTGGAGCGGGCCGTGGAGAAATTCGACCCGGTGATGGGTTACAAGTTTTCGACCTACGCCTACTGGTGGATTCGCCAGAGCATGACCCGGGCGATCGATAATCACGCCCGCACCATCCGCCTGCCCATCCATGTGAGCGAGAAGCTGCATCGTCTGCGCCGGGTGGCTCGGGATCTGACCAACGAGCTGCGCCGGATGCCGACCCGTTCCGAAATTGCCAAGGCCCTGAGCCTGTCTCTGGAGGAAGTGGAAGCTCTGCTCAGCCAGACGGCTCCCTGCGCCAGCCTGGATGCCCAGGCCCGCGGTGAGGACGGCCGCAGCTACCTCGGCGACCTGATTCCCGACCCCCGCAGTCTCGAGCCGATGGATGCCATGGACCTGCGGCTGCAGGAGGAGCGTCTTTCGGACCTGATTGAGCAGCTGAGCGAACGGGAGCAGCAGGTGCTGAAGCTGCGCTTTGGCCTCAGCAGCGGTGAACCCCTGACCCTGGCCGAAATCGGTCGCCGTCTTAATGTCTCCCGCGAACGTATCCGTCAGGTGGAGGCCCGGGCCCTGCAGAAGTTGCGTCAGCTCAGCGGGGGACTGGTCCCCCAGGCATCCTGACTCCTGAGCCTGACTGAGGGGTTCAGCGCCGCCGCAGTTTACTCACCATCTTGCGCGACAGTCGCAGCTCCAGGCCCTGCTGATCGATCCAGTCCTGCAGGACCCGGTAGAAGAGGCTGCGGTCTTCGGTCTTGAGCACGGCGGTCTGGTCGGCGGTCTCGATCGCGTAGGGATAGCCGCCGCCAACGATCACCTCTGCCCGCAACCAGTCGATGGCCTGCCGGTGGATGCCGTCCTCGAGCATCCAGCGGGGCAGCTCAAGCCGGGCCGGGAAGCCGTCGTGGGTCTTCAGATAGCCGTAGACCAAGCGCTCGGCCTGATCGCCGTAGCGGCTGAGAATCTGCCGTTGGCAGGGGAACAGGGGGGTGCGATCGCCCCAGCGCATGTCGGCGGCGAGAATCTGGGCGTCGTGGACCTCGCGGCTGGCGGGCAGGATGGCCCGCCGCTGCAGCAGTTCACTCAGATCGTGGGCGTAGGAGGTATCCACGAAGCCGATCAGGGGCACCCGGGTCTGTTCGCTGGTGCGCAGCAGCCGCACCAGTTCGTCGATGTAGGCCTGCTGCACCTCCTGCTCGAAGGCCTGGGCAAAGGTGGCAACCAGGGAGCCATCGAACAGCGCCAGTACCTGGGACTGCCCGGCCCGTTCCTCCAGCCAGCGGCAGAGGCGGTCGATCTCCATACGGAAGCGGCGCAGATTCACCTGCCGGTCCAGGAACTCCCGCTCGCAGTCGCGGAAGTCCTCGGGGGTGAGCAGATCCAGTTCGATGTCCTTGCGGTAGGGCTGATCGGGGTTATGGGGATTCTCAAACCAGCCGATCTGCACCAGGGCCACCGGCACCGAGAAGTCCTTGCTCGGGTAGATCTGGGAGCCGTCGCAGGCGAAGGTGGTCACTCCCGCCAGTTGCTGGCGCACCCAGCTCAGGCTGGCTTCGCGGTTAGGCCAGCGCTCCGGGAATCGTCGCAGCCCCTGGTCGGTAGTTCCGTCCTCGATCTCCAGACTCGGGTCAGGGTCGCTGAACAGCTGCCGATAGGCGCGACGGTAGGCCTGCAGGATGCTCAGCACCCCCTGATCCGGCCGCGAGAAGCCGCTGCGCTTGCGCTGCAGCAGCGCCAGAATCTGATCGGGGCGGGTGGGCATGGCTAGGGCTGGGCGGCGCTGACCACCAGATTATCCCGGTGCACCACGGTGGCATCGCCGGCGTAGCCGAGGATTTCGGGGATGCGATCGCTGTGCTGACCGCTGATCCGCCGCAGTTCCTCGCTGGGGTAGTTGACCAGCCCCCGGCCGATTTCGCGACCGTCGCCGTCGCAGAGCAGCACGGTGGCTTCGGCGGCGAACTCCCCCTCAACAGTGGTGATGCCTGCCGCCAGCAGGGACTTGCCGTCGAGGCTGAGGGCGCGTACGGCCCCGGCGTCGAGCAGCAGCCGTCCGGCGGGTACCTGCCCGTGGGCGATCCAGCGTTTGCGGGCACTCACCGGTCGGGGCCGGGGTTCGAAGCAGGTGCCCAGATCCTCGCCTGCCAGGATGCGCTGCAGGTTGCGCGGCGATCGCCCGTTGGTGATCACCGTCTGTACCCCTGCCATGGTGGCGATGCGGGCTGCGGAGATCTTGGTGACCATGCCGCCGGTGCCCCAGCGGCTGCCCTGGCCGCCGGTGCGTACGCCCGTGAGGGCATCGATGTCGGTAACCCGGTGAATTGGCCGGGCGTCGGGGTCCTGGCGCGGGTCGGCGGTGTAGAGCCGGTCCACGTCCGTGAGGATGAACAGCCAGTCGGCCTCCACCAGCCCGGCCACCAGGGCCGAGAGGGTGTCGTTGTCGCCGAAGCGCAGTTCCTCGACAGCAACCGTGTCGTTCTCGTTGACGATCGGCACCACCCCCAGGTCGAGCAGGGCCCCGAAGGTGCGGTGGGCATTCAGGTAGCGGCTGCGCTGGGCCAGATCGCCGCGGGTGAGCAGCACCTGGGCGATCGGCTGGTCGAGGTTGCTGAACAGATCGTCGTAGATCCGCATCAGCCGCCCCTGACCGACGGCGGCCACCGCCTGCTTGATGGCGATCTCAGTGGGGCGATCGCCCAGCCCGAGGCGGGCGCAGCCGACCCCCACGGCCCCGGAGGAGACCAGAATCACCCGGTGACCCTGACGGCGCAGATCCGCCAGGGTCTCCACCAGTTCGGCGATGGTGGCCAGGGCCAGCCCCCCGGCCTCGGGACGGGTGAGACTGCTGGTGCCGATCTTGACGACGATGGTGCTGGCCATGGGTCCGTCGCCTAACCGAGGATGCGGCTGATGTCGCGCACGCCCCCGCGGGAGGCGGAGGTGGTCATGGCGGCGTAGGCCTGCAGCGCCTGGGAAATCGGCCGCTGGCGATCGCGGGGCTTCCAGGCATCGGTGCCCCGGGCTTCCATCTCGGCCTGACGACGGGCCAGTTCGGCCTCGTCCACCGCCAGATGGATGCGGCGGTTGGGGATGTCGATCTCGATGCGATCGCCGCTTTCCACCAGACCGATCAGACCGCCCTCGGCGGCTTCCGGCGAGACGTGGCCGATGGACAGACCAGAGGTGCCGCCCGAGAAGCGACCGTCGGTGATTAGGGCACAGGCTTTGCCCAGACCGACGGACTTCAGATAGCTGGTGGGATAGAGCATCTCCTGCATGCCTGGGCCGCCGCGGGGACCTTCGTAGCGGATCAGCACCACATCCCCGGCCTTGACCTTGCCGTTGAGGATGGCGTTGACGGCATCTTCCTGGCTTTCGCAGACGAAGGCGGGACCACTGAAGGTGAGGATGCTCTCATCCACCCCGGCGGTCTTGACGATGCAGCCCTGCTCGGCGAGGTTGCCGTAGAGCACCGCCAAGCCGCCGTCCTGGGAGTAGGCATGTTCGACATCGCGGATGCAGCCGTTCTCCCGGTCCAGATCGAGGTCGTCCCAGCGCTGGTTCTGGCTGAAGGCGACCTGGGTGGGCACGCCGCCGGGGGCAGCCAGGAAGCGCTGCTCGGCCTCGGCCCGGTTGCGGCGCACATCCCAGCGATCGATCGCTTCGCCCAGGCTGGCGCTGTGGACCGTGGGTACATCCCGGTGGATCAGCCCTTTGCGGTCCAGCTCCCCGAGGATGGCGACCACGCCCCCGGCCCGGTGGACATCCTCCATGTGGTAGAGCGGCGTTGAGGGGGCCACCTTGCAGAGGTTGGGCACCTGGCGGGAAATACGGTCAATGTCCTTCATGGTGAAGTCGACCCCAGCCTCGTGGGCCGCCGCCAGCAGGTGCAGCACCGTGTTGGTGGAGCCGCCCATGGCCACATCCAGACTGATGGCGTTCTCGAAGGCCCGGAAGCTGGCGACGCTGCGCGGCAGCACGGACTCGTCATCCTGCTCGTAGTAACGCTTAGCCAGCTGCACCACCAGACGACCGGCCTCCAGGAACAGCTCCTTGCGCTCGGCGTGGGTGGCCAGCAGCGAGCCGTTGCCCGGCAGGCTCAGGCCCAGTGCTTCGGTCAGGCAGTTCATCGAGTTGGCGGTGAACATGCCCGAGCAGGAGCCGCAGGTGGGGCAAGCGGAGCGTTCGACGGCGGCCACATCCTCATCGCTCTGCTTCTGGTCGGCGGCCATCACCATGGCGTCGACGAGGTCGAGCTTCTTGGTCTCGCTGTTGAGAATCACCTTGCCCGCTTCCATCGGACCACCGGAGACGAAGACCGTGGGGATGTTTAACCGCAGGCTGGCCATCAGCATGCCGGGGGTGATCTTGTCGCAGTTGGAGATGCAGACCAGGGCGTCGGCACAGTGGGCGTTGCACATGTACTCGACGGAGTCGGCAATCAGGTCGCGCGACGGCAGCGAGTAGAGCATGCCGCCGTGGCCCATGGCGATACCGTCATCCACAGCGATGGTGTTGAATTCCTTGGCGACCCCCCCGGCCTGCTCGATCTCCCGGGCCACCATCTGCCCGAGGTCCTTGAGGTGGACGTGTCCCGGTACGAACTGGGTAAAGGAGTTGGCGACGGCGATGATCGGCTTGCCGAAGTCGTCATCCTTCATGCCGGTGGCCCGCCAGAGCGCACGGGCGCCGGCCATGTTGCGTCCATGGGTGGTGGTGCGGGAGCGGTACTGGGGCATGGGGATCTTCGCGGGAACGTCGCCGGTATCTATTGTGGGGCTCCGGGGTCGCCGAAGCGTGAGCAGGCTAGCTGCCCAGTTCCTCGACCGGGGTTTCGGGCTCCGTCAGGGTTCGCACATCCCGTACCTGCTGCTGAACCAGATCGATGGCGTCGTTGAGCTGGGAGATGCGCTCCTCTAGACCGCGACGGGCCTCCTCAATCCGCAGCTCGGGGGCGTACCCGGGGGCTTCCACCGGTTCCGGACGGCGGCTGCGGGGGCGTCGCTCTGCCCGGTTGGCCAGGGTGGCCCCGAGAACGCCGCCCAGGGCACCGCCCATCAGGGCTCCCAGCAGAAATCCACCTGCGAATCGATCCCGACCCATTGCCGTGCGCTCCATGCGTCCGCTGGTTTCAGCTTATCGGTTGGCCCTGGCTTTCACGCCCGCTGGGGTGGTCGGGATGGGGGAGACTCTGTCATTGGTGGATTGCAATAAGGATTGCTTCTTGCCTGTCAACAGCTTTGCAATTACCCTGGATTCGACCCCCACGGACGCGGGCGTGCCATGTCCTACAACGTTGCCTCCCTGAAGTCGGAACTGCATGAGCGGGGCTGGAGGCTCACTCCCCAGCGCGAGAAGATTCTGCTGACGTTCCAGAACCTGCCCTCGGGGGAGCACCTGAGCGCCGAGGACCTCTACAACCTGCTGCGCCAGGACGGTGAGGCGATCAGTCTGTCCACGGTCTACCGCACGGTGAAGATGATGTCCCGCATGGGGATTCTGCGGGAGTTGGAGCTGGCGGAGGACCACAAGCACTACGAGCTCAACCAGCCTGCGCCCTACCATCACCACCACCTGATCTGTGTGCGCTGCAGCAAGACGATCGAGTTCAAGAGCGATTCGGTGCTGAAGATCGGTGCCAAACAGGCGGAGAAGGAAGGATTCCAGTTGCTGGACTGCCAGCTGAGTATCCATGCGGTCTGCCCGGCCTGCCAGCGCTCCCTGGTGCCGGTCTGATTCGCGCCGTAAGATCGGGCTTTGCGCCCCTCTTCGGATTGCCATGTCTGTCGCTGTGCCCGCTGCCCTGATTGACCTCGCCCGGGAGACCCGGGAAGCGTCCCGTCGTCTGGCGGCCCTGGACGCGGCGGCTCGTAACCAGGCCCTGGAGGCGATCGCCACTGCCCTGGAAACCCACAGCGCAGCGATTCTCGAGGCCAACCGTCGCGACTGCGAACAGGCCCAGCAGGACGGCATCGCAGCGGCCCTCTACGCCCGGCTGAAGCTGGATGCGGCCAAGCTGCAGGGGGCGATCGCCGGGGTGCGCGACGTAGCTCGGCTGGCGGACCCCCTCGGTCAGCGACAGCTGCACCGGGAACTGGATCAGGGGCTGGTGCTGGAGCGACTGACGGTGCCGGTGGGGGTGCTGGGGGTGATCTTCGAAGCCCGCCCCGACGCGGTGATGCAGATTGCCGCCCTGGCGATCAAGTCGGGGAATGGAGCCATCCTCAAGGGCGGCCGGGAGGCGGTCGAGTCTTGCCGGGCGATTCTGGCAGCGATCCGCGAAGGGTTGGCGGGCAGTGCCGTTGACCCCAATGTGCTGCAGCTACTCACCAGTCGGGAAGAGACCCTGGCCCTGCTGCAGCTGGACCAGTACGTCGACCTGATCATCCCCCGGGGCTCCAACAGCTTCGTGCGCTTCGTCCAGGACAACACCCGCATTCCGGTGCTGGGTCACGCCGACGGTATCTGCCACCTCTACGTTGATGCGGCGGCAGACCTGGACCTGGCGACGACCGTAGCAGTCGATGCCAAGACCCAGTACCCGGCGGCCTGCAACGCCATCGAGACGCTGCTGGTGCATCGGGACGTGGCAGCGGACTTCCTGGCCCGGGTCGGTCCGGCCCTGGAGGCTAAGGAGGTGCAGTTGCGGGGCGATGCCGAGGCCCGGGAACTGTGGCCGATGGCCGAGGCCACCGAGGAGGACTGGTCGACGGAATACAGTGACCTGATTCTGGCGGTGAAGCTGGTGGCCAGCCTGGAGGAGGCGATCGCTCACATCAACCGCTACGGCAGCCGCCACACCGACGGCATCATCACCCGCGACGATGCGGCGGCGGCCCGCTTCCAGAGCCTGGTGGACAGTGCCGGGGTCTACCGCAACTGCTCCACCCGTTTCGCCGATGGCTTCCGCTACGGCTTCGGAGCCGAGGTGGGCATCAGTACCCAGAAGCTGCCGCCCCGGGGTCCGGTTGGTCTGGAAGGGCTGGTGACCTACAAGTACCTGCTCAACGGCGATGGTCATGTGGCTGCCACCTACGCTGGGGCCAACCCCAAGCCCTTCACCCACCGGGACCTGTGATGGGCGATCGCATTCAGGTGCGGGGCATCCGTGCCTACGGCTACACGGGCTTCTTCGACGCCGAACAGCAATTGGGTCAGTGGTTCGAAGTCGATCTGAGCTTCGCGGTGGACCTCAGCCCCTGCGGTGACAGCGACGAACTCACGGATACCCTCGACTACAGCCAGGCCGTACAGGTGGTGCAGCAGACGATCCGAGATGAGCATCCCCGCACGATCGAGCGGCTGGCGCAGTTGTGCTGCGATCGCCTGCTGGCCCTGCCTGCCTGCACCCAGGTGGATCTGACCCTGCGCAAGCTCCACCCACCGATTCCCGACTTCAGCGGTGATGTGGCGGTCGTGATGTCGCGGCAGTGTTAGGGCGTCGCTTCAACGCAATTCGACAATCCGTTGCCCCTCGGCAAAAGCCTGGATGATTGCAGGCCACAGCTGCGTGAAGCGGTTGATCAGCATCTGTCGACGACAGTTCCCCAGGCGGACCCAGAGTAGCCGTCCGGCGTCGCCGGGGCGGTGAGCCAGATGGATGAAATCCTCGTCTTTGGAGATGACAATCGCGTCAGTCTGGAGGGCAAGCTCCCAGATTTCCCGATCACTGCCGGTCGCCAGCCCGACCTCTGAGACGTGACTCGCAGCCACACCCTGTTGAGTCAGCCAGAGGGCCAGAGCAGGTGGCAGCTGATTATCGACCAGAAACTTCATGCGGCATGAAGGACGGTGTGATCCAGCTGGTGTGCGGCGTACAGCAGGGCAGCCTGGATATCTTCCGGTTCGAGATAGGGATAGTCCTCAAGGATTTCCCCGTTGCTGGCCCCGGCAGCCAGCAGTTCAAGAATGTCCGACACCCGGATGCGGAGTCCTCGGAGACAGGGACGCCCGCCGCATTGTTCCGGGTGAATGGTGATCCGTTCCAGAAGATTCATTGGGCTGTTTTTGCATCTCTGTTGCCAGCTTACCCAGGGCTCTCTCACCTGCCCAAGGCTCAGAGTCGGCCCTTCACCAGCAGGTCCGGTCCTACGGTTTCGACGGTGAGATTCTTCAGCGCGATCGCCTCATCCATGCGTGTCAGCCCCAGTTCCCCCATCGGTCCGTAGGGGGAGGCCCCGATCAGCTTCGGGGCGATGAAGGCCCAGACTTCCTGAATGCAGTGCTCCTGCAGAGCGGCCGCTGCCAGGGTGCCGCCGCACTCCCAGAGCACCCGGTTGCAGCCGCGCCGTGCCAGCTCCCGAGCGGCGAGTGCCGGGGTGCAGTCCGGGAGGACCACCACGGTTACCCCCTGTTGCTCCAGCGCGCGGGCGATCGCCGGGTCTGCCTCCAGGCCGGTGAACACCAGGGTGGGGGCGATCGCTGCCTCCCAGAGCTGTGCCTCGGTGGGCAGCTCCAGCCTGCGGCTGAGCACCACCCGCAGCGGCGGCTCTCCCATCTGACCATGCAGCGTCAAGGCCGGGTTGTCCTGGCGGAGCGTGTTGCCGCCGACGATCACCGCGTCCACCGTTGCCCGCAGCTGATGCACCCGAGCCCGCGCCTCGGGGCCGGTGACCCACTGGCTGTGGCCACTGGTGGCGGCGATGTGCCCGTCCAGGGTCATGGCGTACTTGAGAACCCCGAAGGGCTGACCGCTGCGGATGCGGTGGCAGAAAGCTGCGTTCAGTTCCCGGCAGGCGGCTTCCTCGACACCGACGGTAACTTCCAGGCCCGCCTGACGCAGCCGCTCGATCCCCTGCCCGGCGGTACGCGGGTCCGGGTCCACCATCCCCACCACCACCCGGTGGATCCCCGCCGCTATCACCGCCTCACTGCAGGGCGGTGTGCGCCCGTGGTGGTTACAGGGTTCGAGGTTGACGTAAAGCGTGGCCCCGCGACTGCGATCGCCGGCCGCCCGCAGGGCAAACACCTCGGCATGGGGCTGCCCGGCCCCGGGATGGAACCCCTCTCCGATCACCGCGCCATCCCGGACGATCACGCTGCCGACGAAGGGGTTGGGGGAAGGGCGGCGGGCCTGCCGGGCCAGTTCCAGACAGCGGGTGATCATCGCCCGATCGAAGTCGCTGACAGCGTCCATGTCACCTCCCACACCGGTCTCCAGTCTAGAGTCGACGCTCTGATAGGTTGGGGAAGACCCCTCACGTCCGCCCCATGCCCGTCACTCCCCGTCAGTTGCAGCGCTTCAAGTCGGAGCAGCGCCCGATTGTTGCCCTGACGGCCTGGGACTACCTGTCGGCATCGCTGCTGGACGCGGCGGGTGTGGATGTGGTGCTTGTGGGTGACTCCCTGGCAATGGTGGCCCTCGGCCATCGCACCACCCTGCCCCTGACCCTGGATCAGGCCATTCACCATACCCAGGCGGTGCAGCGGGCGGTGCGCGAGGCGCTGATTGTCGTCGATCTGCCCTTTCTCACCTATCAGCCCAGTCCCGAGGAAGCCCTGCGAGCGGCGGGGCGCATCCTCAAGGAGACCGAGGCCCAAGCCGTGAAGCTCGAGGGCGGCAGTGCGGTGACGGTGGAGACCGTCGCCCGGCTGACGGACGCCGGAATTCCCGTGATGGCCCACCTCGGCCTTACGCCCCAGTCGGTGCACCAGCTCGGTTATACCCAGCAGGCCCGCGATCCCCTGGCCCAGCAGCAACTGATCACCCAGGCGGAGGCGCTGGAGTCCGCTGGGGCCTTTGCGCTGGTGCTGGAGCATATCCCAGCGGAGCTGGCGGCCCAGGTGACACAGCGTCTGAGTATTCCCACCATCGGCATCGGGGCCGGAAGCGGCTGTGACGGGCAGGTGCTGGTCACCGCCGATCTGCTAGGTCTGACGGAGCAGCAGCCCCCGTTTGTTACCCCCTACGCCCAGTTGCGTGAGCTGGCGATCGCCGCCCTGCGCCGCTACATTGCTGACGTCCGTCAGGGCTGAACGCACTCCTCCATGGCTGCGAAGCAGTCCGCCAGGATGCGGTTGGAGATCAGAAAGCCTTCGGGGTCACTCAGGTGTAGGCGATCGCCCCTGCGCACTACCTTCCCGGCGGCCTCGTAGGACGCCAGCACCGGTGGCAGGGCTAAGGCGAATGGCCCCAAACGGCGCAGGTCCAGCCCCTCGGCCAGCCGCAGCCCCAGCATCAGCGTTTCCTGGGCTCGGTCGAGGTCGGTTTCCGGGGTCTCCGGCCG
>CAYZUY010000007.1:8256-30728 GCA_964481495.1 uncultured bacterium | reverse complement strand
GCCCACCGGGCAGTTGTTGGTGTGGCAGACCCGGGCCATGATGCAGCCCTCGGCGATCATCGCCACGGAGCCGAAGCCGAATTCCTCGGCCCCCATCAGGGCGCCCATGACCACGTCCCAGCCGGTCTTGATGCCGCCGTCCACCCGCAGGATGACGCGCTGGCGCAGCTGGTTGGTCATCAGGGTGCGGTGCACCTCGGTCAGGCCCAGTTCCCAGGGACCGCCCGCGTGCTTGATCGAGCTTAGGGGCGAGGCGCCGGTGCCGCCGTCATGGCCGGAGACCTGGATGATGTCGGCGTTGGCCTTGGCCACCCCGGCAGCGATGGTGCCGATGCCGATTTCCGCCACCAGCTTCACCGACACCTTGGCGGTGGGGTTGATCTGGTGCAGGTCGTAGATCAGCTGCGCCAGATCCTCGATCGAGTAGATGTCGTGGTGGGGCGGGGGCGAGATCAGGGTGACGCCGGGCTTGGAGTTGCGCAGGAAGGCGATGTATTCGCTCACCTTCTTGCCGGGCAGCTGACCGCCTTCGCCGGGCTTGGCGCCCTGGGCCAGCTTGATCTCCAGCTGTTCGGCGTTCATCAGGTACTCGGGGTTGACCCCGAAGCGTCCCGAGGCCAGCTGCTTGATGCGGCTGTTGGCGGTATCGCCGTTCTGCAGTCCCTTCAGGTAGGGCATGGTGGGCGAGATGCCCTCACCGTCCACGTCGCCGAGGGTGGTGAAGCGGATCGGGTCCTCGCCGCCCTCACCGGAGTTGGAGCGGGCGCCGAGACGGTTCATGGCGATCGCCAGAGTCTCGTGGGCCTCCCGGGAGAGCGCCCCCAGGGACATACCGCCGGTGCAGAAGCGGCTGACGATCGTTTCCACCGGTTCCACCTCATCGATGGAGATGGCGGGGCGATCGCTGACGAACTGCAGCAGGTCGCGCAGGGCGGTCACCGGCCGTTCCTCGAGCAGGTTCTTGTAGAGCTCGAAGTGGTCGGCGTTGGCGCCGTCGCGGATCGCCTTGTGCAGCAGCTTGGTCATCTCCGGCGAGTTCATGTGGTACTCGCCGCCGGGCTTGTAGTTGTTGAAGCCGAAGTTCTCCAGCTTCTTCAGGTTCAGCTCGGGGTAGGCGCGGGTGTGGAAGCTCATCACCTCGTTGGCCACATCGGCCAGACCGAGGCCGCCGACCCGGCTGGTGGTGCCCCGGAAGGCCAGATCCACCACTTCCATGTTCAGGCCGATGGCTTCGAAGATCTGGGCGCCGTGGTAGCTGCTCAGCAGCGAGATGCCCATCTTCGAGAGGATCTTCAGCAGACCGGCTTCGATCGACTTGCGGAAGTTGGTCTGGGCCTGCTGGATGTCCAGCTGGGGCAGCTTGCCGCGCTCCATCAGACTCTGGGTTTTGGGTGCGTGCCACCAGTGGCGCACGGTTTCCAGAGCCAGGTAGGGGCAGGCGGCGCTGGCGCCGTAGCCAATCAGACAGGCGAAGTGGTGGGTGCTCCAGACTTGGGCGCTGTCGACCACCAGGGAGGCCTTCATGCGCAGACCTTCGCGGATTAGGTGGTGGTGCACCGCACCCACCGCCAGCAGCGGCGGGATGTAGCTGGTCTGGGGCGAAATGCCGCCGTCAGCCCGATCCGAAAGAATCAGGATCTCCTTGCCGTCACGCACGGCGGCCGCCGCCTGCTGGCAGAGGGCCTCCACGGCGGTACGCAGCCCGGCGGGGCCGCTGGCGATCGGGTAGAGGGTGGCCAGCTCGGCGGTGGCGAACCCGGAAGCCTTGATCGCCTCCAGCTCGGCGTCGTTGAGCACCGGGCTGTCGAGCTTGAGCAGGCGGGCGGAGTCGGCGTTCACCTCCAGCAGGTTGCCGCGGGCCCCGAGGCTCATCTCCAGGGACATCACCAGGCTTTCCCGCAGGGGGTCGATGGCCGGGTTGGTGACCTGGGCGAAGCGCTGCTTGAAGTAGTCGTAGAGCAGACGGGCCTTGCTCGAGAGCACCGCCAGCGGGATGTCATCGCCCATGCAGAAGGTGGGCTCCTTGCCCTCCCCGGCCATGGACTCGATCACCATCTCCACGTCCTCGGCGTTGTAGCCGAAGGCGGTCTGCAGACGCAGCAGGTCGAAGTCCTCGTGGCGGCGATCGCCGCCGAAGACCGCCTTGGCGACACTGTGGCGCTGCTTCAGCCACTCGCCGTAGGGGTGCTGGCTGGCAATCCGCTCCTTGATCTCCCAGTTCTTGAGGATCTCGCCGGTTTCCAGGTTGAACTGGATCATCTGGCCAGGGCCGAGGCGTCCCTTCTCGACGATCTGGTCGCTGGGCAGGTCAATCACGCCTGCCTCAGAGGCGACGACGATGTAGCCGTCGCGGGTGATGCTGTAGCGGGCCGGGCGCAGACCGTTGCGGTCCAGGGTGGCACCGACGCTGCGGCCGTCGCTGAACACCAGCAGGGCCGGGCCGTCCCAGGCTTCCTGGATGCCGCTGTAGAACTCGTAGAAGTCGGTGATCGACGGCTTGTCGTCGAGGTCCGGCTGGTTGCGGAAGGCCTCGGGCACCAGCACCATCAGTGCTTCCATGGGCGAACGGCCGGAGCGCACCAGCAGCTCGACGGCGTTGTCCAGGTTGGCGGAGTCACTGTTGTTGAGGTTGACCACCGGCATGATTTCGCCGATGCGATCGCCCAGGCTGGGGTGGGCCAGATCCGCCTGACGGGCCATCATCCAGTTGATGTTGCCCAGCAGGGTGTTGATTTCGCCGTTGTGGCCGAGCATGCGCATCGGCTGGGCCAGCGGCCACTTGGGCATGGTGTTGGTGCTGAAGCGGCGGTGGTAGACCGAGAAGGGGCTGACGTAGCCCTCGTTCTGCAGGTCGAGGTAGAAGCGGCCCAGCACTTCGGAGCGCACCATGCCCTTGTAGATCAGGGTGCGGTTGGAGAGGGAACAGCAGTAGAACTCCTGGGCGGCTGCCGCACTGAGCTGGGCGCGGACCCGGCGCACCACCTTCTTGCGCACCAGGAACAGTTCGCGCTCCAGATCATCGCCACTGAGGTGATCGCTCACCAGCAGGCACTGCTCGATCAGCGGCAGGTTCTCCCGGGCCTGGACACCCAGCACGCTCACATCCTGGGGCACGCTGCGCCAGCCGACCACCTGCAGGCGCTCCTCGGCAGCCACCTGCTCGAGCAGGCGACGGCAGGCGGCGGCGTCCGCTTCCGCTTGGGGCAGGAACAGCATGGCCAGACCGGCCTGGGACGCATCGAACTGCGCCTGGGGCCACCAGCTCTGCACTAGGGACCAGGGCACGGCGGTCATAATCCCGGCGCCGTCGCCGGAGTCGTAGTCGGCGCTGCAGCCGCCGCGGTGTTCCATGCAGCCGAGGGCAATCAGCGACTTCTGCACGAGGTCATGGCTCGCCCGCCCCTGCCGATCCGCGATGAAACCCACACCGCAGGCATCCCGCTCTTCCACCAGCCAGCGAGGGCCTTCGTAGATCGCGGACTGGAGCGCTTGGGGAGACATTTCGTTCATGCTGATACCCACGAAGTGAAAAAGGTGCCGGTGGCGACGGTCCGGTGGACCGGCGGAAATAGATACCCAGCCTCAGAGACGGAAAAAGGGCCGTCTCGGGGCACGAGTCGACCGGAACCTGGGTGACGATGCTGGATGACAGCGACTGGGTCGGGCTGCTGCAGACCGGCGAAACCGGACTGGGCAAACCACAACATTATAAGAAATCGCACGGTCCAGCCAAGGGCGCGGATCGCGTGCTAGCCTCTGGAGTTGCTTTTTGCCGCCGTTGCGCGACGAGAGATGCCGATGCCCCGCCTGCTCTGGTTCCTGCTCCCGGCTCTGCTGCCCCTGACACCGCTGCCGCTGCTGTCGGACACGGCTGTGCTGGCCCAGACGGCATCGGCCCAGCAGGGAAGTCAGCTGGAACTTGACGGGCGTCCGCTGGCAGCGGCCTGGGAGGTGCGTGAGGGACGGGTCTGGCTCTCGGAAGCGGCCCTGCGGGGGCTGGGGGCAGAGCTCAAGCCTGACCTGACAGGTCAGGTGATGGTGCGCTGGTTCCCTGGAACAGGGGCCGAGCAGGGAGATGCCCTGGTGCGATCGCCCTGGGGGGCCCAGGTGCTCTACGACGCCACGGCACTGCTGCAGCGGGGCGGCATCTCGGCCCAGCCCCAGGGCGATCGCCTGCAGTTGGTGGCCCCCGCCGTGACCCTGACGGGGGTGCGCCGGGGTCGTCAGCCCGCCGGTCAGCGGTGGGTGCTGGATTTCGATCGGCCTCTGCCCTGGCAGTGGCAGAGGGATGAGGGCGCCGTGAGGCTGACCTTCCGGGGGCAGGCCACGGCCCAGGCCCAGATGCAGGCGCGCCAGCTCGGGGTGCGGCTGCTGGGTCAGGGCGATCGGGTTGAGCTGGAACTGCCTCTGGGGGAAACGGTGACGGTGAGTGCTGCCAGTCTCGGCAGCCCGAACCGGATCTATTTCGATGCCTCCGGTGGTCTGGCGGAGAGTCCGGCCACGCCGACGGCAGCGCCGGTGCTCCGGGTGCCGGGACTGGTCAGCCAGCGGATGACAGTGCCGGTGGGCTCCAGCCGCTTCCCGGTCAATATCCTGCGATTGGATCTGCGTCAGCCCGGCCTGCGGGTTCTCCCGGTCTGGGCCGGGGGCGATCAGCAGCAGGGCACCCAGACCCTGGCCCTGACCCTGCGCCGGGAGGGGGCGATCGCGGGCATCAACGCCGGGTTCTTCAACCGCAACAATCGCCTTCCCCTGGGGGCGATCCGGCGGGATGGCACCTGGTTCTCGGGCCCGATACTCGGCCGCGGGGCGATCGCCTGGGATGAGCAGGGCAACGTCAGTCTGGGGCGGCTGGACCTGCGGGAGCAGCTGGTGACCGAGGTCGGGGGAACCCTGCCGGTGCTGCTGCTCAATACCGGTTATGCCCGGGCCGGTCTGGCCCGCTATACCCCCGCCTGGGGGACGGCCTACCGGCCTGTGACCGAAGGGGAACGGGTGGCTGTGGTTCGGGGCGATCGGGTCGTAACTCTGCAGCCGGTGCCGCCGACGGGGGTGGCCATCCCGGTGGATGGCTATCTGATTGTGGCCCGGGCTGCCGCCTCCCAGCTGGCTCAGCTGACCCCGGGGATGGGAGTGCGGGTCGAGCAGCAGGTGCTGCCCGCCACTCTCGGCCCCCAGCCTCATCTGGTGCAGGCCGGACCGCTGCTGGTCAGTGGTGGCCAGGTGGTGCTCGATGCCCGGGGTGAGGGTTTCAGTGCCGCCTTCGCCAACGAGCGGGCTCCCCGCAGTGCCGTCGGTCGGATGCCAGACGGCAGCCTGCTCCTGGTCACCGCCCACGAGGATGCCAGCGGCTATGGTCCCAGCCTGGGCGAGATGGCTCGCCTGATGGTCAGTCTCGGGGCTGCCGATGCGCTCAACTTCGATGGCGGCAGTTCCACCACCCTGGTCCTGGACGAGCAGCCCCTCAATCGTCCCGGCTCCTCCGTGGCCCGGGTTCACAACGGGCTGGCGGTGTTCTATCGTCCCGAGCAGGCCCAGCGGTTACCGTAGGGTCGGATGACCATTTCTATCTCTCAAGGTTCTATGACCGCCACTATGACGTCCGCGCTCACCACCGAGCAGCGCCCCTGGGGTTCCTTCACGATTCTCGAGGAGGCACCCGGCTACAAGATCAAGCGAATCGAGGTAGCCCCGGGGCAGCGTCTCAGCCTGCAGATGCATCACCACCGCAGCGAGCACTGGATTGTGGTCTCCGGCACCGCTCGGGTGATCTGCGGTGACCAGGAACTGCTGCTGAGCGCCAACCAGTCCACCTACGTTCCCGCCTGCACCCGCCACCGCCTCGAGAACCCCGGCGTGCTGCCCCTGATTCTGATTGAGGTGCAGAACGGTGAATACCTGGGCGAGGACGACATCATCCGCTTCGAGGATGACTACGCCCGCCAGTCGCCGCTGAGCGGCGGCGGCTTCTGAAGGCAACTGGGCAGCGGGGACTTGACCCCGGTGCCCGGTTCTCGGTATTCTGGTCGATTGTTGACTTGCTCCTCTAGACAGGGATCGACTGTTAACCGATGCCGACCATTCAGCAGCTCATTCGCCAAGAGCGTTTCAATCTTCAGAAGAAAACCAAGTCCCCCGCACTGAAGGCCTGCCCTCAGCGCCGTGGGGTCTGCACCCGCGTTTATACCACCACTCCCAAGAAGCCCAACTCGGCGCTGCGGAAGGTGGCCCGGGTGCGTCTCACCTCCGGTTTCGAAGTGACCGCCTACATCCCCGGGATCGGTCACAACCTGCAGGAGCACTCCGTGGTGATGATCCGCGGCGGCCGGGTCAAGGATCTGCCGGGTGTGCGTTATCACATCGTCCGCGGCACCCTCGACACCGCCGGTGTCAAGGACCGTAAGCAAAGCCGCTCCAAGTACGGCGCTAAGCGTCCTAAGGCGTAAGTTCCGGTCCGGCTCTCGGACAGTTCGCCGCCCCGGATTGGAGCAGTCGGCTGCTGGACTGCAATGTGCATCGGTCAGTCGCGGCGTTCGTCGTTGCATGACCCGAGAGCCTGCCCCGTCGACTCCGGTTGACCTCCCGCCTTCCCTCATCCCCGAAATCGAGTTCTCGGAACTGCCATGTCCCGTCGTAATTCCGCCACCAAGCGCGTTACCGCTCCCGACCCGGTTTACAACAGCCGTCTGGCCACGATGATCTCCGTGCGCCTGATGAACAGCGGTAAGAAGTCCACCGCCTTCCGCATCCTCTACGATGCCTTCGACATCATCAAGGAACGCACCGGCGGCGAACCGCTGGAAGTGTTCGAAACCGCTGTGCGCAACGCCACTCCCCTTGTGGAAGTGCGGGCTCGCCGGGTCGGTGGTGCTACCTATCAGGTGCCCATGGAAGTCCGCTCTGACCGCGGTACCGCCCTGGCCCTGCGCTGGCTGGTGAACTTCTCCCGTGCCCGTTCCGGCAAGAGCATGGCCATCAAGCTGGCCAACGAGCTGATGGACGCCGCCAATGAAACCGGCAGCTCCGTGCGTAAGCGGGAAGAGACCCACAAGATGGCCGAAGCCAACAAGGCCTTCGCTCACTACCGCTACTAAGTCGCGCACCGGGCTGGACGCTAGAATCAAGTCCGGTGAAATCTGTACGGATTCGCCACCGCTAAGGAGGTAATTGTGGCCCGAACTGTCCCGCTTGAACGGGTTCGGAATATCGGCATTGCGGCGCACATCGACGCCGGCAAGACGACGACGACCGAACGGATTCTGTTTTATTCCGGTGTGGTCCACAAGATCGGTGAGGTGCATGAAGGCACCGCTGTCACCGACTGGATGGAGCAGGAGCGGGAGCGCGGGATCACGATTACCGCCGCTGCCATCAGCACCAGCTGGAAAGATCACCAGATCAACATCATCGATACCCCCGGCCACGTGGACTTCACGATTGAAGTCGAACGGTCTATGCGGGTGCTCGACGGTGTGATCGCTGTCTTCTGCTCGGTCGGTGGCGTGCAGCCCCAGTCCGAAACCGTCTGGCGTCAGGCCGACCGTTACTCGGTACCCCGGGTTGTGTTCGTCAACAAGATGGACCGCACCGGCGCCAACTTCTTCAAGGTCTACGACCAGATCGTCAATCGGGTGAAGGCTAATGCCTGCCCGATTCAGATCCCCATCGGTGCCGAGTCCGACTTCAAGGGCATCGTCGACCTGGTGGAGATGAAAGCCTACATCTACACCAACGACATCGGCACCGACATTGAAGTCGCTGAAATTCCTGCCGATCTGAAGGAAACCGCCGCTGAATGGCGGGCCAAGATGGTCGAGGCCGTCGCCGCGTCCGACGACGGGCTGATGGAGAAGTACTTCGAGAACGGCGACCTTGATGTCGAAGACATCAAGGCCGGCCTGCGTAAGGGTGTGCTGATCCAGGGTCAGGACCGTCTGGTTCCCATGCTCTGCGGTTCCGCCTTCAAGAACAAGGGCGTGCAGCTGATGCTCGACGCCGTGGTCGACTACCTGCCCTCTCCGCTGGACGTGCCCCCCATCCAGGGCACCCTCCCCAACGGCGAACAGGAAGCCCGTCCTGCGGACGATGATGCTCCCTTCTCTGCCCTGGCGTTCAAGATCATGGCCGATCCCTACGGCCGTCTCACCTTCGTGCGCGTCTACTCCGGCATCCTCAAGAAGGGTACCTACGTCTACAACGCCACCAAGGATAAGAAGGAGCGCGTCTCCCGTCTGATCATCCTCAAGGCGGATGACCGGATCGAAGTCGAGGAAATGCGTGCCGGTGATCTGGGTGCCGTCCTGGGCCTGAAGGACACCTTCACCGGGGATACCCTCTGTGACGAGTCCAAGCCGATCATCCTTGAGTCGATCCACATCCCCGAGCCGGTGATCTCGGTGGCCGTGGAGCCCAAGACCAAGGGCGACATGGAAAAGCTTTCCAAGGCTCTCCAGGCCCTCTCCGAAGAGGATCCCACCTTCCGGGTGGCCGTTGATCCCGAGACCAACCAGACGGTGATCGCCGGTATGGGCGAACTCCACCTGGAGATTCTTGTGGATCGGATGCTGCGCGAATACAAGGTGGAGGCCAACATCGGGGCTCCCCAGGTGGCCTACCGCGAAACCATCCGTAAGGCGGTCAAGTCGGAAGGCAAGTTCGTTCGTCAGTCCGGTGGTAAGGGCCAGTATGGTCACGTCGTGATCCAACTGGAACCCGGTGAACCCGGCTGCGGTTTCGAGTTCGTCTCCAAGATCGTCGGTGGCACGGTTCCCAAGGAATACGTGGGCCCCGCTGAACAGGGGATGAAGGAAACCTGCGAATCCGGTGTCCTGGCCGGCTTCCCGCTGATTGACGTCAAGGTGTCGCTGATTGACGGCTCCTACCACGACGTCGACTCCTCGGAAATGGCCTTCAAGATCGCTGGTTCCATGGCGATCAAGGCAGGGGTCAGCAAGGCCGATCCGGTTCTGCTTGAACCGGTGATGAAGGTGGATGTGGAAGTACCGGAGGAATTTCTCGGTACGATCATGGGTAACCTCATCTCCCGTCGCGGGCAGATCGAAGGTCAGCAGGCCGAGAACGGTCAGGCCAAGGTCTCTGCTCGGGTTCCGCTCGCAGAGATGTTCGGCTACGCCACCGAGCTGCGGTCGATGACCCAGGGCCGTGGCATCTTCTCGATGGAATTCGGCAACTACGAGGATGTTCCTCGTAATGTGGCGGAAACCATCATCGCCAAGAACAAAGGGAACGCTTAGTTAACTAAGGAAGACAATGGCACGCGCTAAGTTTGAACGGACCAAACCCCACGTCAACGTCGGTACCATCGGTCACGTCGACCACGGTAAGACCACGCTGACTGCCGCCATCACCTCCGTGCTGGCTGCCCGCGGCAATGCCAAGGCTCGCGCCTACGACGAAATCGACGCCGCTCCTGAAGAGAAGGCTCGCGGTATCACCATCAACACCGCGCACGTCGAGTACGAAACCGACGAGCGCCACTACGCTCACGTGGACTGCCCCGGTCACGCTGACTACGTGAAGAACATGATCACCGGTGCTGCCCAGATGGACGGCGGTATCCTGGTGGTGGCTGCCACCGACGGCCCCATGGCTCAGACCCGTGAGCACATCCTGCTGGCCAAGCAGGTGGGCGTGCCCCGTCTGTGCGTCTTCCTGAACAAGGAAGATATGGTCGACGACGAAGAGCTGCTGATGCTCGTCGAGGAAGAAGTTCGTGACCTGCTGAAGGAATACGATCTGCCCGGCGACGAAATCCCCATCATTGCCGGTTCCGCTCGTGAAGCCCTGGCTGCCATCCAAGGTGGTGCCAACGGTCAGCGCGGCGAGAACAAGTGGGTCGACAAGATCCTCGACCTGATGGATCAGGTGGATGCCTACATCCCCACCCCCGAGCGCGAAGTCGACAAGCCCTTCCTGATGGCTGTTGAAGACGTGTTCTCCATCACCGGTCGCGGTACCGTGGCCACCGGCCGGATCGAGCGCGGCATCGTCAAGGTCGGCGACAACGTCGAAATCGTCGGTCTGCGCGACACCCGCAGCACCACCGTTACCGGTGTGGAAATGTTCCAGAAGCTGCTGGACGAAGGCCAGGCTGGCGACAACGTCGGTCTGCTGCTGCGCGGCATCCAGAAGGCTGACATCGAACGTGGCATGGTGCTGGCGAAGCCCGGCTGCATCACCCCCCACAAGAAGTTCGAGTCTGAAGTGTACGTGCTGAAGAAGGAAGAGGGCGGTCGTCACACCCCCTTCTTCTCCGGCTATCGTCCTCAGTTCTACGTCCGTACCACCGACGTGACCGGCACCATCGTCAAGTTCACCGGTGATGACGGTTCCGAACAGGAGATGATCATGCCTGGCGACCGCGTCAAGATGACCATCGAACTGATCAACCCCGTTGCTATCGAACAAGGTATGCGCTTCGCAATTCGCGAAGGCGGCCGTACCATCGGTGCCGGTGTTGTGTCCCTGATTCTCGAGTAATCGTCTGATTCTCGATTAGTCAGTCACCGCGAGGATTGCGGAGCTTCCGCAGCCCTCGCGGCTTTCCCCGAACCTCGATAACTCGATAGCAAAGCCATGGCAGCTCTCACCCAGCAGAAAATCCGCATCCGTCTGAAAGCCTTCGATCGCCGTCTGCTCGACACCTCCTGCGAGAAAATCGTCGAAACCGCGAACCGCACCAATGCGACCGCTGTGGGCCCCATCCCCCTGCCGACGAAGCGCAAGATCTACTGTGTTCTGCGTTCGCCCCACGTCGACAAGGACTCCCGGGAGCACTTCGAAACCCGGACCCATCGCCGCATCATCGACATCTACCAGCCTTCCTCCAAGACCATTGATGCGCTGATGAAGCTGGATCTGCCCGCTGGCGTTGATATCGAAGTCAAGCTCTAGTCTCTGACCGGGCTTTACCCTGGGCGGGTGTCGGTGTACCGGCACCCGCTTTTTGCTGTTGTTACAGTAGGGAAAGTCCTGGCTCCGGCGCCGAATGAGCTCTGCATCCCTCTCTGTTCGAGAACTGCCGCTGTTTCCCCTGCCGGAGGTGGTGCTTTTCCCGGGGCGGCTGCTGCCGCTGCATATCTTCGAGTACCGCTACCGGATCCTGATGAATACGATCCTCGAGGGCGATCGCCGCTTCGGGGTGCTCTGCTGGGACCCGCAGAAGGAAGAGTCCACTGTGATCGGCTGCTG
Organism: uncultured bacterium; assembly: GCA_964481495.1. GTDB lineage: Bacteria > Cyanobacteriota > Cyanobacteriia > Synechococcales > Synechococcaceae > CAWUMD01. The sequence goes on along the minus strand of CAYZUY010000007.1, from coordinate 19,517 downwards.
TGCGGAAATCATCCGTCACCAGCGTCTGGAGGATGACCGCCTCAACATCTGGACCCTCGGACAGCAGCGCTTCCGCCTGCTGGATCTGGTGCGGGAGAAGCCCTACCGGGTCGGGCTTGTCGAGTGGATCGAGGACGAGCCGGTGGAGGAGGACCTCTCCCCCCTGGCGGCGGAACTGGAGGCGACACTGCGGGATGTGGTGCAGCTGTCGGGCAAGCTCTCCGGCGAGACCATGGAAATTCCTGACAATATGCCGACCCTGCCGCGGGAACTGTCCTTCTGGGTGGCCGGAAATCTCTACGGTGTCCACCAGGAGCAGCAGGCGCTGCTGGAACTGACGGACACGAAGGTACGACTGGAGCGGGAACTGGATATTCTCTCCACCACTCGTAATCACCTGGCGGCCCGGACTGTCCTCAAGGACACCCTCAACAGTTTCCAGAATCCCTAGGGGCGGCTGAGGTCGAGCAGATCGTAGCTACCCAGCAGGCGCAGGTCCTCGGTTACTTTGACCAGCTCGCCCAGGGCCTCCTGCACCTCGGGGGTGCGGGCGTTGGCCTCGAGATCGACGAAGAACAGGTATTCCCCCAGGGAGCGCTTGGTGGGGCGCGATTCGATCCGGCTCAGGTTCAGCTGCCGCCGCGCGAAGATCGCCAGGGCCCGCATTAGGGCACCGGGAACGTTGGCAGGCAGGCTGAAGGCCAGGGAGGTGAGACTGCCACCGGGACTCTCCTGGGGGCCGATCACCCAGAAGCGGGTGCAGTTGTCGGGCTGGTCGTTGATCGGCTGGGCCAGGATCGGCAGCCCGTAGAGCCGGGCGGCCCGTTCCGAGGCGATTGCTGCCCAATTGGGGTTCTCCCGCAGGTGGGCCAGGGCCTCACTGGTGGAATTGCTGGGTTGCTGATCGGCGGCGGGAATGTGGGCAGCCATCCAGTCGCGGCACTGGGCCAGGGCCTGGGGATGGGAGCGGACCAGACGCACGTGGCTGAGATCGACCGCGGTGCTGATCAGGGCATGGCGAATCGGCAGCACCAGAGTCTGCTGCACCTGCAGGCCCTCGCTCTGCCAGAGGGTGTCCAGGCTGGCGGGGACCTGCCCCTCGATGGAGTTCTCGACCGGGACGATGGCCTGGTCGGCCTCACCCCGGGCTACGGCCTGGAGCGTGCCCTGGATGGTGCGGTGCACCTGCAGTTCGCTCTCGATCCCCTGGGCCCGCAGGCTGTCGGCGTAGGCGATCGCTGCCATTTCGGAGTAGGTGCCGGTGGGGCCGAGGTGGGCAAGGGTGAGGGAGAACGGCATGGAGCAGCAGAGCCTGAACAGGGACGTAAGATAGACGGGATCTGACGGGTCCGTTGCCTCGATGCCCACGTCATTTTCCGCGCGGCAGACGGTTCAGGTGCCGCTCCGTCCCGCTGAGCGCACCCTTGAGGATTATCTCAGAAGCCCCGAGCGGCTGGTGCAGGTCCTGTTCGGCGAGGGCAACCTGCTCAGCCTCGGCCCCGACCTCTACCGGTTCGAACTGGCCTCGGCCCGCTTTCTCTCCCTGGAGATCCGGCCCCTGGTGGACCTGAGGGCCTGGTGGGAGGACGGCGATCGCGCTCTGAACATCCAGGCCCAGGACTGTCAGCTGATCGGTCTGGAGTGGCTGAGCCCGAAGTTCGACCTCGATCTGCGGGGGGTGCTTCAGGCAGCAGCTCCGGACCGGCTGGAGGGCGAGGTCTACCTGGGTATCGGTCTGGAGCTGCCGCCGATGCTCAGCTTCACCCCTGAACCGCTGGTGCGCCAGAGCGGCGGCGTGTTGCTCAATGGCATTCTCGGCACGGTGCGTCAGAAAATCGAGCGGCGGTTGCCCGAAGACTACCGCCGCTGGAGTGAGACCGCTGCCGCGTCCTAGAGGGTGGGGGTCGGCGGCAGGCCCTGCTGAGAGATCAGGGTGCCGGGGTTTTCCGGTGCCCTGGCCTCAAGCATCGGCACTGCTCCCCGCAGTCGCTGGGTGAGCTGGCCGATGGTGCCGTCGTACATCTGGGTGGTCAGCTTCGGATAGAAGCCGATGCCCAGAATCGGGACCAGCAGACAGGCGATGATGTAGACCTCCCTCGGCTCGGCATCCGCCAGCACCTCGTGGGACTCCAGTTCCTCGTTACGGGGGCCGTAGAAGATCTCCCGTAGCATTGAGAGCAGGTAGACCGGGGTGAGAATGACGCCGATCGCCGCCAGGGAGACCACAATCACCCGGAAAGTGAGGCTGTAGGCATCGCTGGTGGCCATGCCCACGAACACCATCAGTTCCGCCACGAAGCCGCTCATCCCCGGCAGGGCCAGGGAGGCGAGGGCGCAGGCGGTCCAGAGGGCGAACATCTTGCGCATCCGCTGCCCGACGCCGCCCATCTCATCGAGCATCAGGGTGTGGGTGCGGTCGTAGGTGGCCCCCACCAGGAAGAACAGGCTGGCGCCGATCAGCCCGTGGGAGATCATCTGCAGCATGGCGCCGCTGGTGCCCAGCTGGGTGAAGGAGCCGATGCCGATCAGCACGAAGCCCATGTGGGAAATCGAACTGTAGGCGATCTTGCGCTTGAGGTTGCGCTGGGCAAAGGAGGTGAGGGCCGCGTAGACGATGTTCACCACCCCCAGGGCAATCAGCACCGGTGCGAAGCGGGCGTGGGCATCGGGCAGCATGCCGGCGTTCATCCGCATCAGGGCGTAGCCGCCCATCTTCAGCAGAATCCCCGCCAGCAGCATGTGTACCGGGGCCGTCGCCTCGCCGTGGGCATCCGGCAGCCAGGTGTGCAGGGGCACAATCGGCAGTTTGACGCCGTAGGCGATCAGGAAACCGGCGTAGACCAGCAACTGGAAGCCGAGACTATAGTCCTTGGTGGCCAGGGTGGTGAAGTCGAAGCTCACCTGACCGCCGTAGAAGGCCATGGCCAGGGCGGCGACGAGGATGAACAGGGAACTTCCCGCGGTGTAGAGGATGAACTTGGTGGCGGCGTAGTGGCGACGCTTGCCGCCCCAGATCGAGAGCAGCAGATAGACCGGTAGCAGTTCCAGCTCCCAGGCCAGGAAGAACAGCAGCAGGTCCTGGACGGTGAAGACCAGGATCTGGCCGCCGTACATCACCAGCATCAGGAAGTAGAACAGCCGCGGTTTGAAGGTGACCGGCCAGGCCGCCAGCATGGCCAGGGTGGTGATGAACCCCGTCAGCAGCACCAGCGGCATGGAGAGGCCATCCACTGCCAGGGACCAGTTGAGGTCGAGCTGGGGAATCCAGGCATAGCGCTCAACCAGCTGCAGGTCCGGGTTGTGGATGTCGTAGTGCTGGACAAAGGTCCAGATGATCAGCAGAAAGTCGATCAGGCCAACGCTCAGGGAGAACCAGCGCACCGTCCGGCCCTTGTAGTCCGGCAGGATCGGCACAACCAGCGCCGCCAGGATTGGCAGCAGAATGATGGTCGTCAGCCAGGGAAAGGTGGGTTCCATTGCCAGCCTCCGGCAGGCAGTCTGCCCTGAATGGTAGGGAGCCAGGGGGTTCTCTCTGCCGAAGGTTAAGCTTCCCTCAACGATCCGTGAGCAATTGCAACAAAAAAGGCCCCGGGATCGGGGCCTTGGGAGCATTCAGGAGGTCGGTGGCTCAGCTGATGCCGAAGGTGACCACCAGACCGAGGACCGCTCCGAAGACGATCAGGGCGTAGAACTGCGCCCGACCGGTTTCCAGGTACTTCAGACCCTCGCCGCTGAGCAGCGTGGCCAGACCGGTGAGGTTGACCACCCCATCCACCACCTTGGAGTCGACTTCGAGCACCTGACGGGCGATGCGACGGCTGCCCTGGACGAACAGCACCTCGTTGATGTCGTCGATGTACCACTTGCGCTTCGAGAGCTGGTACAGCGGCTGGATGCGCTCGGCGATCGCCGCCGCATCGATTCTGCCGACCCGGTAGGTGAGGTAGGCCAGGGCAATCCCGGCCGTGGCGATCGCCACCGAGGCACCGCCCAGGGTGAGGAACTCGCCCAGTTCGAAGTGACCGTGGGCGACGGCTTCGCCGGGGGCGTGGACGAAGGCCTCGAAGCGGTTGTCCCAGGGCATGCCCAGCAGACCGATCAGGGTCGAGGGCACCGCCAGCACCGCCAGGGGTAGGGCCATCTGCCAGGGAGACTCGTGGGGCTTGTGACCATGGTGGTCGTCATGGCCATGACCGGTGCTCTGACCGGCTTCCGCCAGCAGCTGCGCCTGAATCGCTGCATCCTCGCCCCGGAAGGGACCCTCGAAGGTGAGGAAGTAGATGCGGAACATGTAGAAGGCGGTCATTCCGGCGGTGAGGAAGCCCACCAGCCAGAGCAGCGGGTTGGCGTTGAAGGCCGCCCCGAGGATCTCATCCTTGGACCAGAAACCGGCGAAGGGTGGGATGCCGCAGATCGCCAGGTTGCCGATCAGGAAGGTGATCGCGGTCACCGGCATGTACTTGCGCAGGCCGCCCATCAGGCGCATGTCCTGGGCCAGCACCGGATTGTGACCGACCACTTCCTCCATGCCGTGGATCACGGAGCCGGAGCCGAGGAAGAGCATCGCCTTGAAGAAGGCGTGGGTGACCAGGTGGAAGAGACCGGCGCTGTAGGCACCCAGACCCATGGCCATCACCATGTAGCCCAGCTGGGACATGGTTGAGTAGGCCAGACCCTTCTTGATGTCGGTCTGGGTGATGGCGATGGTGGCGCCCATGAAGGCGGTGAAGCCGCCGGTGCAGGCGATCACGTTCATCACCACCGGCAACTGTTCGAACACCGGGTACATGCGGGCGATCAGGAAGACGCCCGCGGCCACCATCGTGGCGGCGTGGATCAGGGCCGAGATCGGCGTCGGGCCCTCCATGGCGTCCGGCAGCCAGACGTGGAGCGGGAACTGGGCCGACTTGGCGACAGGGCCCAGGAAGACCAGCAGGGCGAACAGGGTCGCCAGACCGACGCTGAGGCTGCCGTCGGCGATCAGGCTTGAGATGCGGCTGCCGATCTCCTCGAATTCGAAGCTGCCGGTGGCCCAGAAGAGGCCGAGCATCCCCAGCAGCAGCCCGAAGTCCCCGACCCGGTTGGTGACGAAGGCTTTCTGGCAGGCATCGGCGGCGGCCTTGCGGTCGTACCAGAAGCCGATCAGCAGGTAGGAGCACATGCCCACCAGTTCCCAGAACACGTAGATCTGGACGAGGTTGGGGCTGATCACCAGACCCAGCATCGAGGAACTGAACAGGCTCAGATAGGTGTAGAAGCGCACATAGCTCTTGTCGTGCGCCATGTAGCCGTCGGTGTAGAGCATCACCAGCAGGGCGACGGTGGTGACGACGACCAGCATCATCGTGGTCAGGGGATCGACCACGTAACCCATGCGCAGGTGGAAGTCTCCGGCGGCAGCCCAGTCGAACATCCGACGGTAGGGCTCGTGGCCGCCGAGCTGACTGGCCAGCAGCAGGAAGGACAGGGTGGCCGAGGCCCCGATCGAAGTCATGATCAGGGCGGCATTGGCCTGGCGCAGACGGTTGGTGGCCTGGTTGAAGGTGATCAGTCCGAGGCCCACCAGGGTGGCTCCGGCCAGCGGCAGCACCGGAATCAACCAGGCGTATTCGTAGATGAAATCCATTCGGAAGGCCTAAACGCTCCCAGCAAGGTGTGGGGCCGGGCACCGACCCAACGGGTCGATCATAACTCCGCCCCAAAAATCATGAGCTTAATTACTTATTGTGTCGGGGAACCGGGCCTCAGGCGGCGGGACGTTCCTGGGCCAGCAGCCGTTCCAGTTGCTGCCGCAGATCATCGCGGCTCTTGAGCCCCTCGAAGCGGGCCACAAGCTTGCCCTGGCGGATCCAGAGCAGGGTGGGCAGGGTCTGCAGTTTGTAGGTGTTGGAGAGGCGGAAGTTCTCGTCGGCGTTGATGCTGACGACCTTGACCTGCTGCTGGCTGTCGATCTGGAACTGCTGCAGCTGGGGGGCGATCAGTTTGCAGACCCCGCACCAGGGGGCCCAGAAGTGGACCAGTACCGGGATTGGCGAGTCGAGGACATCCCGCTCGAAACTCTGATCCGTGACCGCCAGAACCATGGGAAGACATTGCAGCTCCAATGGCTATGCTACCAGCCCCGTTCCGTCACCCAGAGCGTCAGAGCGGGGATGAAACGGTGCAGCCACCAGAACAGGAGCACGAACAGCGTCACCCCGACGTAGGCCGGGCGCAGGAACTCGCTCAGCACCAGTTGCTGCCGCCCCTGGAGGATGGCCAGGAAGGGGATCACCGAGGTGCGGGCCTTCACCTCCTCGAAGGCGGCCCCGTAGCGGCGGGCCAGACGGCGATCGCCATGCCAGACCGCGAACAGGTGGTGAGCCATCAGGCCGAAGCAGGCCACCATCATGAATGAGGTACCCAGCCAGAGGCTGTGGGCGATGCACCAGATCAGCTGACCGACCATCTGGGGATGGCGGCTGATGCGGATGATCCCCGTTTCGTAGAGGCGCACCTGGGGCTGGGCGATCGCTGCGATCTCCAGCAGGTTGAAGGTGGCCGGGTAGAGGAAGATGAACGAGATGGCCGTCAGGATCCAGACGGTAGGGGCGGTCCAAGGCTCACCCTGGAGTTGCCAGAGCTGGGCGCCATCGTAGCGGTGGGCGATGAAGTAGCTGATTACCGTGGCCGCAAAGGGGATGCTGACCAGGGCGAAGAGAATGCGCCAGCCCCGGGCGCCGATGCGGGCCTCGCCCCAGGGCCGGAGCGCCGCCAGGCCGCTGTGGGCACAGCCGAACAGCAGCAGCAGGGCCAGCATGATCCCCTGGCTGGGGGTGTACCAGTCGAACGTCATCGCCAATCGTCACCGCAGACCCGAACGAGTCTACCGCGCCCCCTCCTGCCGGTGTCCGGTCTAAGTTCCGCCTAAATTAGGGGGTAGGCCCGCTGATCCCCTGAGGACGCCCCATGTCCGATCTGCCCTTCACCCTGGACCAGCTCCGCATCCTCAAGGCGATCGCCACTGAAGGCAGCTTCAAGCGGGCGGCGGACAGCCTCTACGTTTCCCAGCCCGCTGTCAGCCTGCAGGTGCAGAACCTGGAGCGGCAGCTGGATGTTCCCCTGTTCGATCGGGGTGGTCGGCGGGCCCAGCTGACCGAAGCCGGGCATCTGCTGCTCAGCTACGGCGAGAAGATTCTCAGCCTCTGCGAGGAGACCTGTCGGGCGATCGAGGATCTGCAGAACCTCCAAGGCGGCACGCTGATTGTCGGCGCCAGCCAGACCACCGGTACCTACCTGCTGCCGCGGATGATCGGTCTGTTCCGCCAGAGCTACCCGGAGGTGTCGGTGCAACTGCACGTGCACTCCACCCGCCGTACGTCCTGGAGTGTGGCCAACGGTCAGGTGGATCTGGCAATCATCGGCGGCGAGGTGCCCACCGAACTGCAGGACTCCCTGGTGACGGTGCCCTACGCCGAGGATGAACTGGCCCTGATCCTGCCGGTCTTTCACCCCCTGGCCCAGGCGGAGGTAATCCAGCGCGACGACCTCTACAAGTTGCAGTTCATCGCCCTCGACTCCCAGTCGACGATCCGCAAGGTGATCGATCAGGTGCTGACCCGCTGCGGTATCGAGACGCGGCGCCTACGCATCGAGATGGAACTGAACACGATCGAGGCGATCAAGAATGCCGTCCAGGCGGGGCTGGGGGCCGCCTTCGTCTCTGTCTCGGCGATCGAGAAGGAACTGGAGATGGGGACGCTGCACCGGGCCCGTCCCGACGACGTGGTGATCCAGCGCACCCTGCCGGTGATCTTCACCCCCAACCGTTACCGCTCCAAGGCGGCCGACGCCTTCATCCAGGAGATCCTGCCCCGATTCGCCACCGAGAACAGCCCCCTCTGGCAGGGGCGGGCCTGCCTGGACGATTTCGCCCCCAGCCGCGCCTAACCCAGATCGAGCAGCGGGATGTCGGCCTGCCTCAGCCACTGGCCGAGGGCGATTGCCGTCAGCTGATCCAGTTCCAGCAGCAGCGGCCGCAGGGACACCTCCCCCAGCGTCAGGGCTTCCACCTGACGCCAGCCGCTGGCCAGCAGCCCGGCCAGGGCGGTCAGGGGGCGCGGGGAGTCCAGCCAGTGATCGCCGAAGTCGAGCAGCAGCCCCAACAGCTGCGGGGCGGGTCCGCTCTCCGGCAGTTGTGTCCAGTCCGGGGGAGACTCCCAACCCCAGTCCCGGGCCCAGCGATGGCGCTGGCGGGCGCGGGCCTGAACGTAGCGGATACTCTCCTGCTGGGCGGAGGTGGGCTCCGAGGCGGCGCGGATCGGCCAGGGCTGGCGCCAGGACCGGGTCCAGGCCTCAAGCTCGGCCACGGTCACCGGTCTGGAATCCCTGACCGTGCCGTAGTGGGGCCAGCTGCAGCTCCGTTGGCGACGCCAGGAGCCCTGGGCATCCTCTGGGCAGAGCAAATCCTGGCGCAGGGAAATGCCGGGAGTCATGGAGCAACGGGGCTCAGCCATGGGCGGGAACGGAACCGATACGGGCAGAGAACGGACTCAGATTCCGGTGGCCTGGATGCACTGGGCGGAGCGGCACTTCCGGTTACGGCAGTTTGCCCGGGATGAGCGGGTGCCCGTTCGGTCGGGGCTGCTCTATCTGGTCACTGAAGGGGCAGTGCGGCTGATCGGGTCTGCTGCCAGCCGCCGCTTCCGCAGCGGTCGCAGTGCCGACCAGCTCGAGACCGCGGAGGTGCTCCTGGGCATCTGGGGGAGCGGTCAGCTGCTGGAGATCAACCCGCGTCCGCCCTACCAACTGCAGGCGCTGGCCCAGACCACCCCCACGACCGTGGCCTGGTTCTACCCCGCCGACCTGGAGGCCTGGCCGCAGCTGCGGGAATCCCTGCTGCTCGGATTGCGGGAGCAGCACCAGCAGCGTCTGCTCTGGCTCTGCAGCCAGGGGCAGCAGCGAGCCCTGGATCGCCTGCTGGGGCTGATCTGCCTGCTGATGGATGAACATGGCCAGGTGCAGGGCGATCACCGGGTGTTGCCCTGGCCGCTGACCACATCCCAGTTGGCCCTGGCCATCGGCTCGACCCGGGCCACCGTGGAGCGTCTGCTCGAACGGTTGGCTCAGCAGGGAGTGCTGGACTGGCGGGATCAGGAATGGCTGGGGCTGGCGCTCGGTTCGCCGCTGCTGACGGCGGACCCTCAGGCCTCGATGCGGGGTAGCCCGAGGCTGTAGTTGAGGACGCGGCTATCGAGGTTGTAGCGGATCTCGCCGCTCTGGAGCAGGGTCCGCAGCAGATGCTCAAGGTCGGAGCCGATGCGGCGCAGGTTGTACTCGCTCAGTTCCTCACCGGCATTGGCTTCGACCAGATCATCAAAGCGGCTGTGCACCTTCTGGATCGCATCCTCGGACCAGATGAACTCGTTGTCGGGGTCGATGTCGAGGGTGAGGACGCTGTCGCTGGGGACCAGCTCCTTGTCCTGAACCTCGGCCGCGAAGATGCGGATGTGGCGGGTGGTGGACTTCAGCATCGGTGGCTCACCCCGACTGCAGGGACTGGCTGGGTACGAGTGCCTATTTTAGGGGGCGGCTGCGGAGGGTGCCGGGTTGGGCAAATGTAACGGAATGCTACGACAGCGCCTTATAATTGCATCTGCCCAAAAGTCAAACCCAGCAGAGCAGAACTCCCATGCGTGTCGCGATCGCCGGTGCCGGTCTGGCCGGTCTTGCCTGTGCCAAGTATCTGGCGGATGCCGGACACACTCCGATCGTCTTCGAACGCCGGGATGTTCTCGGGGGCAAGGTAGCCGCCTGGAAGGACGAGGATGGGGACTGGTACGAAACCGGTCTGCACATCTTCTTCGGGGCCTACCCCAACATGCTGCAACTGTTCGCGGAACTCGGTATCGAGGACCGGCTGCAGTGGAAAGAGCATTCGATGATCTTCAACCAGCCGTCGAAGCCCGGCACCTACTCCCGCTTCGACTTCCCGGACCTGCCCGCGCCGATCAACGGGGTGGCTGCCATCCTCGGCAACAACGACATGCTCACCTGGGAGGAGAAGATCAAGTTCGGCCTCGGACTGATCCCGGCGATGATCCGCGGTCAGGAGTACGTCGAGGAGATGGATCAGTACTCCTGGACCGAGTGGCTGCGCAAGCAGAACATCCCGGAGCGGGTCAACGACGAAGTGTTCATCGCCATGGCCAAGGCGCTGAACTTCATCGATCCCGACGAAATCTCGGCCACGGTGGTGCTGACGGCGCTCAACCGCTTCCTGCAGGAGAAGACCGGCTCGAAGATGGCCTTCCTCGATGGCGCCCCGCCGGAGCGTCTGTGCGAGCCCATCGTCGAACACATCCGCAGCAAGGGCGGTGAGGTCTACCTTGACGCCCCCCTGAAGGAAATCGTCCTCAACGCCGATAACTCCGTGAAGGGATTCACCATTGCGGGGATCAAGGGCCAGGAAGAGCGCTTCATCGAGGCGGATGCCTACGTTTCCGCGCTGCCGGTGGACCCCTTCAAGCTGCTGCTCCCCGAGCCCTGGCAGGCGATGCCCTACTTCCGCAAGCTGGATGGTCTCAAGGGCGTGCCGGTGATCAATATCCACCTCTGGTTCGACCGCAAGCTCACCGACATCGACCACCTGCTGTTCTCGCGATCGCCCCTGCTCAGCGTCTATGCCGACATGAGCATCACCTGCCGCGAGTACGAGGACCCCGACAAGTCGATGCTGGAGCTGGTCTTTGCTCCCGCCAAGGACTGGATCGGCCGCTCCGATGAGGACATCATCGAAGCGACTATGGGAGAGATTCACAAGCTCTTCCCGCAGCACTTCACGGGCGATAACCCGGCCAAACTGCGCAAGTACAAGGTTGTGAAGACGCCGCTGTCGGTCTACAAGACCGTGCCCGGCTGCCAAGCCTTCCGCCCGGATCAGGCCTCGCCGATTCCCAACTTCTTCCTGGCGGGCGACTACACCATGCAGCGCTACCTGGCGAGCATGGAGGGTGCGGTGCTCTCCGGTAAGCAATGTGCGCAGGCGATCAACCGCAGTCGCGATAGTCTGGAACAGCGTCAATCGGCCGTAGCGGTCTGACCGCTGTTGTCGTTGGACTGCTGAGCCGCCATGACTGTTTCGATGCTGGAAACGCGTTCGCACACTCAAAGCCAGCCGCTGGCTTCCCTGGAGACGGCCTACGAACGCTGTCGTCAGATCACGGCGGAGTACGCCAAGACCTTCTATCTCGGGACGCTGCTGATGGCGCCCGAGAAACGAC
>CAYZUY010000007.1:0-8246 GCA_964481495.1 uncultured bacterium | reverse complement strand
AGGCGGCCACCACCACCTTCGAGACGCTCGATGCCTGGGAACGCCAGACAGAAGCGGTGTTCCGGGGCGAGCCCCAGGATGATCTCGATCTGGCGCTGGCGGATACGCTGGCGCGCTTCCCGATGGACATCCAACCCTATCGGGACATGATCGAGGGCCAGCGGATGGACCTGGTCAAGAACCGCTACGCCAGCTTCGAAGAACTCTACCTCTACTGCTACCGGGTGGCCGGGACCGTGGGGCTGATGTCCCAACCAGTGATGGGGGTCGAGCCCCTGTGCAGCATCGCCCCCTGGGACGGTCAGTCGACGGCGGATCCGACCGAGGAAGCCCTGGCCCTGGGGATCGCCAACCAGCTGACCAATATCCTGCGGGATGTGGGTGAGGATGCCCGGCGCGGGCGGATCTACCTGCCCCAGGATGAACTGGCCCGGTTCGGCTACACCGAGGCGGATCTGTTCGCCGGGGTGGTCGACGACCGCTGGCGAGCTTTCATGCGCTTCCAGTTGGAGCGGGCCCGGGATTACTTCGCCCAGTCCGAGCGGGGTATCCGTCAGCTCTGCCGTGATGCCCGTTGGCCGGTCTGGGCTTCGCTGATGATCTACCAGGAAATCCTGGATGTGATCGAGGCCAACGATTACGACGTCTTCAGCCGTCGGGCTTACGTGCCTACCCCCCGCAAGCTGCGGCGTCTGCCGACAGCCTGGCTGCGGGCAAATGTGCTCTAGCCGTTTGGTCAGTCCACAACAGTGACGCCAGTCCATGAAAAGAAACAGGGGAGCTGCTCAAGGCAGCTCCCCTGTTTCTGTGGGGATGTCCGGGATCGCAGCCGCTAAACCGGACTCCGGATTAGACCTGAGCGGCGGCCAGCAGCGCCTTCAGCTTTTCCAGTTCCGAGGCCCAGCGGGGATCGGGACCGGCTTCGCCGACCGGGTCGGAGGAGATGACACGGGGACCGCGGCTGGGGGCAGGACGACGACCGGCACCACCACCACTGCTGCGGCGATCGCCACCGCGATCTGCGGCGGGACGGCTGTCGCGGGGATTGGCCTTCTCCAGCTTCAGTTGGGTTTCCTTCACCTGCAGGCCGTTGTATTTCTCGATCACGGCTTCGGCCTGGGCGTCATCGGCACAGGTGACGAAGCCGAAGCCCCGGCTCTTGTTGGTCTTGCGGTCGGTCACCAGCTTTGCGGAGACGCCTTCGCCGGCCTCGGCGAACACCGCCTCGAACTCGTCGGCTTCCAGTTCCTTCGGCAGGTTGCCGACGTACACACGAATGGACATTGCTGATAATCTCCGCGACATTGAGCCAGGCATCCTCATACGTCCCTTCAGGGGCGCCGGGGCAGGGCCTGGGCTGGCGTAAAACTTGGATGCGCCGGGGGACTGCAGGCAGTCGGGGCGCCTCGAAGACCCTGCTCACACCGCAGGTCGACACGGGAACTGTCAGAACACCAGAGGCGCTGTCAGTGCAGTCCCGGCCAGGAAGAACAAGGCCTGAGAGAAGGTCGTTCGCCTTTGTCAGCTTATCACGCTGGCCCTACGCCGGGTTGGGGGTGAGCTGACGGCGAGCGTAGGCGATCGCCGCCTCCGGACTGTCGATTTCACCCCGGGCGGTGGCCAGGGCGATCGCCTCCAGCAGCTCACCGATGCGGGGCCCGGGTGGCAGGTTGAGGGCCTGCATCAGCTGTTTTCCGTCTACCCAGGTGGGTGGGTGCGCCACCCGATCTCCGGGCTGCAGCCAGGCTTCGGCCAGAGGGAGCAGGTCCGGGCCGGGGTTGGCCAGCAGTAGGGCAGCGGGGAGCAGATCGCCGCTGCGGCGATAGAGGTGGAAGCGGGCCTCCAGTTGGCCTCGGCGGGCCTCTGGGAGCATCGCCTGGGTCTGGACCAGCGTCAGGGACTGGCGCAGCAGGGAACGGCTGACCTTAAGGTGCTGTAGCGTCGCCTCGGCTTCGGGGGGCGATGGCGACAGCAGCGTCGTGAAGCGGGTCAGGGCCCGCAGGCTCCAGGGCGACTGGGAGGGGATCTGATCCAGCACCGTTGCGAGGGCGGGGAGGGCCTGGGTCAGCTGCATCTCGGCCTCGGTCAGGGAGACCAGCCGTTCCGGCCGGGCCTGGGGGAACCAGGGCCTGAGGACGCCGAGCCGCAGGGACTCGTGCAGGGCGTCCCAGGGGGTGGGCTGGTGCAGCAGTTGCTGCAGTTCCGCCAGCACCCGCTCGGCGGCTACCTCCGCTAGATGGGGGGCCAGCTCGGCGATCGCCGCCAGGGTATCGGGATCGATGGGGAAGCCCAATTGGGCGGACTGGCGGAAGGCCCGCAGCAGCCGCAGCGGATCGGCGGCCAGATTGTCGCGACGGATCATCCGCAGGCGGCCGGGGCTGAGGTCCGCCAGCCCGCCGCACGGATCGCAGAGCACCTGCTGCCGGGGCTGGTAGGCGATCGCGTTGATCGTGTAGTCGCGCCGCTGCAGATCCTGCTCGAGGCGATCGCCCTCGCAGCGGGCGAAATCCACGGTCAGCTGCGGCAGCACCACCCGGGCGATCTGCCGCTGGGGGTCCAGGGGGACAAAGGCACCACCCTGGCACTGGGCAAAGCGGCGGGCCAGATCCAGGGCGGGCTCGAAGACGATGAAATCCAGATCGGGTTTCGTGCTCTGCCGTCCCAGCAGTAGATCACGCACCGCACCGCCCACCAGCCAGCAGTCGGCAGGCAGAGCATCGAGGTCGAAGGGCCAGGTCTGCACGGCGGCCCCCAGGGAGGTGGGGGGAGGGGGGAAGGCCATGGTCCGGCAGCCGGTCTCGGGAACCTGAGCTAGATTAGCAGAACCCTTGCGGGGACAGGCCTATGTGCATCTGCATCGACTGTCGCTACGTGGATCGCTGCACCACTTACCACGCCGTGGAGCAGCAGCACGCCCAGCCGCACCTCAGCGACACCCCGGACTTTCAGCCCGTGGACCCGACGATCAACGTCAACATCCGTACGGTGGCGGATGGCATCGAAATGGAGTGGGATGTTGTCGGCTGTGCCAGCTTCGTCGAAGATCGGGGACGGTGGGTACGACTGCGACCGGGAGAACCGGTGCCCACCTGATTCCCTTCACTGGAGCAGGACGCACGCGTGACGGCAGGCTACGGACTGGCGCTGCATACGGGAACGCCGGAACTCGGACTGGCGCAGACCACCCCGGACGGTGGCATCGCGTCGGAGGTGGTGGACCTGGGCCGGGCCACCTCGACGGAGCTGCATGTTCGCCTGCAGCGCTTCTGGGGCGATCGCCCCTGGTCGGAACTGGCCTACGTGGCGGTGGCCGCCGGTCCCGGCGGCTTCACCGGCACCCGTCTCGGGGTGGTGACTGCCCGCACACTGGCTCAGCAATTGAATCTGCCGCTGTTTGCCTGGTCGAGTCTGGCAGGGGTGGCCTGGCGGGAGTTCCGCACCCCCGGTCCTGCGACCCATCTGGCGCTGGAGCTGCCGGCCCAGCGGGGGGAGCTGGTGACGGCCCTGTACCACTGGGATGATGGGCAGCAGCAGACGGTCTGCGACTGGCCGGAAACCCTGCTCACCCCGTCCGAGTGGGAGGCTCGACTGGCCCGATGTCCCTATCCCCACCGCCGCGTCGACGCCGGGCCCGGACAGGCCGCCACCGTCACCGGGCTGCTGGCGATGGCCCGGCAGCGCTACGAGCAGGGCGATCGCCCCGGCTGGGGACTGGCCGTGCCCTTCTACGGGCAGCATCCGGTCGAGCGGTAACGGCGGTGCCCCGTCGACGTCGTCGCTCACTGAAGCGGCTGGGCTTCCTGGGGCTGTTGCTGGGCCTCAGCCTCTGGTTCTGGCAGGTCTGGGGCACGCTGCCCTCCCGTCCCCAGGCGATTCTGGTGCTCGGGGGCGGCACGGCTCGGGAGAAGTACGCGGCGGTGCTGGGCTACCACCATCCCGACCTGCCGATCTGGGTCTCCAGCGGCACCAATCC
This sequence comes from uncultured bacterium, assembly GCA_964481495.1. Lineage (GTDB taxonomy): Bacteria > Cyanobacteriota > Cyanobacteriia > Synechococcales > Synechococcaceae > CAWUMD01. The sequence continues at coordinate 4,273 of CAYZUY010000007.1, read as the reverse complement.
GGAATACGCCCAGTGGCTGTTCCGGGAAGCCCGGATCGAGTCCTGGCGCCTGCACCTCGACTACCGGGCCGTGGACACCGTCTCCAATTTCACGACCCTGGCGGATCAGCTCCGGCAGCAGGGCATCCGGCGGGTCTATCTGGTCACGTCCGACTACCACATGCGCCGGGCCCTGACCATCGGCACGATTGTCTTCGGCAGTCGGGGGATCGCCCTCGATCCGCGGCCGGTGCCCACGGGCAAGGACCCCGAGCCCCTGAGCCGGGCGGCCCGGGATGGGGCCCGGTCCCTGCTCTGGCTGGTGACGGGGGACAGCGGCGATCGCTGGGCTCTGGAGAACGGCGTCCCCCAGACCCTGCGCCGGGTCTGGCCTAACGCCCTTGATCCTGGAGCGCGTTGATCGCGGCGACGCAGAGGTCAGTGACCCGCTGCAGTTCCGCCCGGTCCGTGGAGGTGGGCGGGGCGATTGGGTCGCCGATGCGCAGGCTGACTGGGGGGAAGGCCAGCCGTTTGGCACCCTTGGGCAGGATCCGCTCGGTGCCGATCACAGCGACCGGCAGCAGCGGCGCCTGGGTGCGGGCGGCAATCAGGGCGGCGCCCAGCTTCGGTTCGCGAATGCGGCCGTCGGGGGTGCGGGTCCCGTCCAGGAACAAACCGGTTGCCCAGCCGCTGTTGATGCTGTCGATGGCTGCTTTCATCGCCTTGCGGTCGGAACTGCCCCGCTTGACGGGGTAGGCGCCCAGGGCCCGGATCAGCAGCCCCAGCACCGGCACCCGGAACAGCTCCTCCTTGGCCATGAAGGCCACGGCCCGTTTCAGGCCGGCGCCGACGAAGGGGGGGTCGAAGTCACTGGCGTGGTTGCTGACCACGACCAGAGGTCCGTGCTTGGGAACCCGATGACGGCCGTAGATGCGACCCCGGAAGGCTAGCCGGAAGACCGGGCTGACGAAGATATCCCGGGCAATCCGGTAGGAGAGCTGGAAGCGCCGGGGGATGCGCACGATCGAGGAGGAGGTCATGACAGATCCGCCGGAGTGCTGACGTTGCGCAGGGCGATCGCCTCGCAGGTCTTCTTCATCAGACCGGCGAGTACCTTGCCCGGGCCGACCTCCACCTGCTCACTGACGCCGAGTGCACCCAGCTTCAGGCTGGTTTCGGTCCAGCGGACGGAGCCGGTCATCTGACGCAGCAGCCGCTGCTTGAGGATGCTGGCGTCGGTCTCCGGCTGGGGCTCGACGTTGGAGAGCACCGGTACCGTGGCATCGCGGAACTCGGCGGCTTCCAGGGCCTCGCTGAACTCCGCGGCGGCCTCGGCCATGTAGGGCGAGTGGAAGGCGCCGGAGACCGCCAGGGGAACTGCCCGCTTGCATTTCACCTGGGCCAGCAGTGCGTCCACCGCCTCAGGGCTGCCGGAGACCACCACCTGACCGGGGTTATTGTCGTTGGCCAGCACGACCCCGTCGATGCCGGCGATCGCCGCTTCCAGGGCACCGCGATCGAAGCCCAGCAGGGCCGCCATTTTGCCACCGGAGGCCTGCTGCATCAGTTCCGAGCGGCGCTTCACCAGTTGCAGGCCGGTTGCGAAGTCGAACACCCCGGCGGCGTAGAGGGCGACGTACTCGCCCAGGCTGTGGCCAGCCACGTAGTCCGGCGCCTGTCCGTTCGCCTTCAGTAGGTCCGCCAGGATGGCCTCAACCACGTAGAGGCAGGGCTGGGTGTTGCTGGTGCGGGAGAGTTCCTCCGCCTCGGCGCGACAGCGCTCGGGTACCGACCAACCGAGAATCGCCTCGGCTTCGGCGAAGCGGGCCTGGGCTTCGGGCAGATCGGCGATCGCATCGGCCATACCGGTGGCCTGGGACCCCTGGCCGGGGAACACCCACGCAGTCGTCATTTGCAGTTCTCCTGACAGCGAATCGAAACGGGGCTCAGACGCCCCAGCGGAACAGGGCGGCTCCCCAGGAGAGCCCAGCTCCGAAACCTGAAGCGGCCACCAGATCGCCCGCCTTCACCCGGCCGTCGCGCACGGCTTCATCGAGCATCAGCGGGATGGTGGCGGCAGATGTGTTGCCGTAGTGGGCGAGGTTGCTCAGCACCTTGGCGTCGGGCATGCCGAAGCGGCTGGCGACTGCATCGAGGATGCGCTGGTTGGCCTGGTGCAGCAGCAGCCAGTCCACCTGTTCGGGCTCCACCTCGGCACGGTGCAGCACCTTGTCGAGGATCTCCGGCACCCGGCGGACGGCGAATTTGTAGACTTCCTGGCCGTTCATCGCCACCGACTGATAGCCGCCCTGTTCCACGGCCACCTCGTTGTCGGGCAGCAGTTCGCCCTCACCGGCGTAGGCTAGGGTGAGACAGCCGTTGAGACTACCGTCGCTGCGCAGTTCGTGGGCCAGCAGCCGCTCCTCGGTGTTGGCCCGGAGTACTACAGCGCCCGCGCCATCGCCGAACAGCACACAGGTGCGGCGATCGCTCCAGTCGGTCCAGCGGGAGAGCACATCGGCACCGATCAGCAGCACGGTGCGGTAGGTGCCGCAGCGGATGAACTGGGCCGCAGTCACCATCCCGAACAGGAAGCCCGAACAGGCGGCGGTGAGGTCGAAGGCGGCGGCTTGGGGGGCCTTCAGCCCCGCTTGGACCGCTCCGGCACTACCGAACAGGTCATCGGGAGTGGAGGTGGCCAGCAGAATCAGGTCGATGTCACGGGGCTCGAGGCCGGCGGCGGCGATCGCCTGCTGCCCGGCCCGGATTGCCAGACTGGTCAGGGATTCCTCGCCGGGCCGAATCAGACGCCGCTGGCGGATACCGGTACGGGTGCGAATCCAGTCATCGGAGGTATCGACGGCCTTCGCCAGATCATCGTTGCTGAGAACGGATGCGGGTACGGCTGACCCACTCCCGATCAGCGCCACACCGACTGCTGTCTGACTCAAGCCTGCTCTCCGTGATCCACCCGGAAATTCCCAGTAAACCACAAAGGGATCACTGTTCAGCTGATGGCGGGAGCGGCAATGGCTACGCTGGCAGAGGGCGGGGTCGTCATCATACCGGCGATTTCCCGGGTCAGGTGGGCGATGGTGCCGTGCTGGCTGGCCTCGGAGGCCAGACGTAGGGCGCTGACGATGGAGGGAGCCTTGGCACTGCCGTGGCTGATGATGCAGATGCCGTTCACGCCGAGCAGCAGCGCTCCGCCGTGCTCGGCATGGTCCATGCGCTGCTTGATCCGCTTCAGGTTGCGCTTGAGGATGGTGGCCCCCAGCTTGCCGCGCTTACCGCGGGGCAGTTCCTCCTTGAGGATGCCGAGCACCGTGGAACCCACCGACTCGAGGAACTTGAGCATGACATTGCCGACGAAGCCGTCACAGACGATCACGTCGAAGTTGCCCGAGAGCACGTCCCGGCCCTCGGCATTGCCGACGAAGCGGATTTCCCGGTTGGCCTTGAGCAGCTGATGCACCGAGTAGTAGAACTCGTTGCCCTTGGTCTCCTCCTCGCCGATGTTGATCAGGCCGACCCGGGGCGAGGCTACGCCCAGCACATCCTGGCTGTAGACCGAACCCATGACGGCGAACTGCTCGAGGTAGCGCGGCTTGCACTCCACCTGGGCACCGACGTCGAGAACCAACACCTGCTGGTTGGGGATGGCAGTGGGGAACAGGGCACCGATGGCCGGGCGTTCGATCCCCGGGATACGGCCAAGACGGAAGAGAGCCGAGGCCATCACCGCACCGGAATGCCCGGCGGAGACCACGGCGGTGGCCCGTCCCTGCTTGACCAGATTCATGGCGACATTGATCGAAGCCTGGGGCTTGCGCCGCACCACGGTGGCGTCATCCTCCATGGCGATCACATCGCTGGCGGGTTCGACTTCGAAGTTCTGACCGGGGGCGTACTGACTCAGCAGCGCCCGGATGCGGGGTTCATCACCGACCAGAATGGTTTCGATGCCAAGCTGTTCGCGGGCCAGGATCGCACCCTTGACGATCTCATCGGGCGCGTAGTCGCCACCCATGGCGTCTACCGCGATTCGTGCCTGCGTCACACCCATCGGAACACCGCGTCAGAGACTTCCGGATTTTATCAGACCAGTCCTGCCGGGCAGTCTGGGCGATCAGCCCGCGACTTCGCCCGGTTCGACGATGCGCTGGAACAGGTAGCCGGTGCCCCGGGCGGTGAGGATCAGTTCCGGATTGCTGGGGTCCTCCTCAAGCTTGGCCCGCAGCCGGGAGATGTGCACATCGACGACGCGGGTGTCGACGTGGCGCTCGGGGGTGTA
>CAYZUY010000006.1:31858-32111 GCA_964481495.1 uncultured bacterium | reverse complement strand
CAGTGACCCTGCCAGTCAGCAGTGGCAAGAGTCTGCTGGTCCTCGGCCACCCGGGCCGCGTGGAGGGCCTGGTAGAGCACCGTCACCCGGAAGCCGCAGGCCTGCAGAGCATCGGCCTCCTTCACCACCCGAGGGTTCATGCTCAGGTGGCCGTCGCAGAGGATGGCGATGTGGGGGGCGGGCGTCATCATGACACCTGGGGCATGGCGGCTGGCGAGGCTCCGCGACAGGCCTGGAGATGGCCCAGATATGC
>CAYZUY010000006.1:25951-31848 GCA_964481495.1 uncultured bacterium | reverse complement strand
AGTCGTTGCAGCTGCGCGCTGAAATCGCTGACTCCTGCGAAACGCTCACCGCAGGCGGGGCTCCAGTAGGGGGTGCTGCTGACGGGACCGAAGCGGACACGGTGGGGGTAGTACTCCGGGTCCTCCCAGACGCCGGGGCCCTGCCAGGCCAGAACCGGAACATCGCAGGCCAGGGCCTCCTGATAGGCCAGCCCCTGGGTTTCGTGTTCGCAGATGAATACCATCAGACGACAGCGCCCCAGCAGGGCCCTGAAGTGCTCAGGCTCATACCGGCCGTACCGGATCACCTGATATCTCAGCCCCGACTGCTCTAACTGCTGACAGAGGGGGTTCAGCAGGGCAGGGACTCGTTGGTCCCGCTGCCAGCGCAGTTTGTCGTAGACCAGCACATCCAGCTCTGGTGCGGATGAGTTCCGGGCCGGGTGCCAGTAATCGGTATCGATGCCGATGGGCCAGTCGTGGACAGTGTCGCCGTAGGTCGGCTGGCACATCGGCACCATCCAGGGCCCGGGGACCAGTAGCCGCCGGATGCCGGGATAGTCCCTGAGCAGATGAGGGTGATCGATCGGATGGTTGATCACACAGGGGCCCAGCAGAATCGGGTTCGACCACTGCCGTCCGAAGAACAGCGATGCCTTGCCCAGAACCCCGGCGATCGCCTCGGGGGCGCGCCGTAGCGACCGGAAATCGTTGATGCGATAGGGAACCCCCAGGCGTTCGAGCCCGGTACAGAGGTTGAGGAACACCCGCTTCTGACCGCCGGGGCGGGGGGTACCCCGCACCAGTCGACGAATCAGTTTCCGCGGATAGCGATCGCCGGGCAGCCAACGGTCCGGGTCGGGCTCGCCATAGAAGAGATGTACGGTCATCGCCCGGCTACCTCCGTCAGTCCGGCCACCGGCGCAGGCGCGGCGCCGGTCGGGGTAAGGACCGGCTGAGGCAGTTTCAGGTCCGGTAGGGCTGGCGGCGTACCCAGGCGGCGGCGTACCCATCGGCGCCAGTGCAGCAGCCGTTCGGTGCGTCGGAACCCGAGATGGCGGTAGCTCCAGCCGAGCAGTCCCGGTTCCGGGGGCTCGAACTCCGGCGCCAGTTTCCGTACCCAGGCAGCGATCGCGGCACCCTCGGCCGGATGGGTGATCGCCAGCTGGTGTGCCAGGGGCCAGAGGACGTTGCAGGCGGCCCGGGCCCGACGGGGGGTGAGTTCGTTCCGCGTGATCAGGGCCTCGAGAGTACGGCGATAGATGCCCAGCATCTGCCAGTGGGCCACGACCTGTTGGCTGCCCCGGTAGGTGACGTGCATCTGGGCGTCATGCTTGCTCCAGTACCCGGCCACGGCTGGGCTCTCGATCAGGCTGGGTTGCAGCAGCCCTACTTCCAGCATCCGCATGCGGTCCTCCCGCAGGGCAAACTCGGGCCGACTGATCGGAACCTGCTCGAACAGGCTCCGACGGAAGAGCATTCCCAGGAAGTGACTGCCATTGGGTTCGCCCAGCTGCACGGCCAGGAAATCATCCCAGTGGCCGGGCTCCGGTTCCGTCAGAATGCGACCGTCGTTTTCCAGATAGCGGTCCACGCGACCGTAGACCAGATCGACACCATGGGCCTCGGCCAGCGCCCACTGCTGGTCGATGGTGCCGTCACAGAGAAAATCATCGGAATCCAGCAGACGGACGTAGGTGCCCCGGCTGTGCTCGAACCCCCGCAGCAGCGCCCAGGGCTGGCCCTGGTTGGTCTGGCGGAAGGCTCGGAGCCCGGGTTGGCTCCGCAGCCAGTCCCAGGTGCCGTCTGTGCTGCCATCGTCCACCACAATCACCTCCAGGCGGCAGTGGTCGGCCCGGCAGGAGGCGATCGCCCGCTGCAGCAGCGGCAGGCGGTTGTAGGTGGGGATGATCACCGAGACATCGATGTCGGCCATAGAGATCTCCTCAGGCCACCAGCCGCTGGGACGGTTGGATGGCGCGGACTCCGAACAGGCGGTGGTAGAGGGGGCGCAGCCAATCCTTGCCGGTGGTGCGCAGGCGGGCCGGGACGCCGAATCTGACCTCGGCTCCGAACCGGGCCAGCTGCCCAGGCCAGTCCTGCTGCTGCATCAGCTGCAGCTGGATGGCCTGGGTGCGGTAGGGGTGCTGATCAGTGTGGTAGGCCAGGAAGTGGACGACCCGGGGTGAAATGGTGCCGACCGGATACCAGGGCTGGTGCAGCGGATGTCCCGCCGGAGGGTTGGTGAGACGACTGCTCCCCTGAGGAACGTCAATCCGCAGCTCTGCCCGGCAGGCTTGGGGGTCGCCGAGGATGCTGCCGTCGTCGGGCAGTGCCGTCAGTCCGGCCTCGGCCAGGGCGATCGCCATCAGCAGTTCATCGTTGGGTCGGTTGCGCAGACGCACCAGTCCCAGTTCGTCGTAGCGGGGCTCCAGAGCCCGTGCCCGGGCGAAGACGCGATCGCAGGCTTCGCCGGGTTCCAAGTAGTAGAGACCGCCGTTGACCTTGCGCAGTGGCCCCAATTGCAGTTGCTGGCGCAGGTGGGCGATGTCCCCGAACCACTCACCCTCCTGAATGGACCCGCCGACCACCCCGACTGCCCGGCCCCGTAACTGCTCGAACACAGGTTCCAGAGAGCCGCAGACCAGGCAGTCCGCATCGAGAAACAGGGTTCGGGGGGCAGGGGCCAGTCGGTCCAGCTGCAGCTTGCAGGAAAATCCCAGACCCAACTCGCCCGGGTTCACCAGCCGACGCTGGACCCAGCTCAGGTCAGCGGGCCAGTCGACATCCTCCAGGTCCGTGACGATGTGAAAGGAAACCCGGCTCGGGTCGTGCCAGCAGCGGAAGGAACGGGCCAGGTTCCAGGCCATCTGCAGGTAGTAGGGTTTGCCGGTAGCCAGGGTGATCACAGCAGCATCAGGCATGGCAGCAACCTCAGGCGGAACGGATGTGGGGCAGGGGGCGGGAGGACTGTAGATCCCAGAGCTGGGCGTAGCGTCCGCTGCGATCCAGCAGGTCGCCGTGGGAGCCGGTCTCCACCAGACGGCCCTGTTCCAGGACCGCAATCCGATCGACGCCTCGGACTGTGGACAGTCGATGGGCCACGATCAGCAGCGAGATTTTCCCCCTGCAACTGGTCGAGGGCCTGCTGAATCAGCTGTTCCGACTCGCTGTCGAGGGCGCTGGTGGCTTCATCGAGAATCAGCAGTTGCGGGCGGCGCAGCAGGGCCCGGGCCAGGGCAATGCGCTGGCGCTGGCCCCCGGAGAGCCGGTGGCCCCGTTCACCGACGACCGTGTCGAGGCCCTGGGGTAGCGCTTCGATGAACTTCAGAGCCTGGGCCTGGGCGGCCGCCTCCCGGATTGCCTCCGGAGTTGCACCAGCCTGACCGAAGGCAATGTTCTCCGCCAGACTGGCGTTGAGCAGGATGGAATCCTGGCTGACCACGCCGATGGCGGCCCGCCAACTGCTGGTGTCGAGGGTGGACAGCGGACGGCCGTTGACCTCGATCTGGCCCTGGTCGGGTTCGTAGAGGCGCAGCAGCAGATCTACCAGGGTCGATTTGCCCGCGCCGGAACTGCCGACCAGGGCGAGGCTGGTGCGGGCGGGTAGGTCCAGGCTGAAGGATTGTAGGGCCGCCTGCTGACGTCCCGGGTAGGTGAGGGAGAGATCCCGGAAGCGCAGTTGGGTCAGTGGCGGGACGAAGGGCTGGCTGCCGGAGGGGGCGAATTCCTTGCCCGTAGGATTGAGAATCTCCTCCAGGCGGCGCACCCGACCGCTGTTCTCGGCCAGATATCCCCGGTCGTTGACCACTGCCCGGGTCCGCATGGCCAGCCGTTGCAGGGCGAGGATGAAGGTGGCCAGACTGGGCAGGACGCCGCTGGCCCGATCCCGGAAGAGCAGGAAGCCCAGCCCGGCGATGATCGCGATGCAGAGGGTCGGTAGAATCTCGACGATCGGGGTGGTGGCGTTGAGTATCAGGGAAAGCCGGGTGCGCAGGTGTTCCTCCTGCTGTAGTTCGCGGCTGAGGCGCTGCTGGAACCAGTCGAGCTTGCCGAAACTGTGGAGCAGCCGCATCGCCTGAATCGATTCGGTGATCAGGCTCTGGATGCCGACCTGATTGCTCTCGATGGCTGCCGCCTGGGCCCGGATGCGGGGCAGCAACTGCTGTTGGATGGTCAGCACCGCCAGGAACATCGCGATCGCCACCAGACTCAGCTGGGGCGAGAGACTGACGAGGACAACGGCGTAGGCCAGCGTCATGCAGCTGGAGCTGACCAGATTGTTGAGACCGATGATCTGATCGCGGACGGCGGTCTGTCCGGTGGCGATGTGCTCCAGCAGATCACCGACCTTGTAGCTGCTGACGTGGCCGTAGGAAAAGCTCAGGATCTGGCTGTAGAGGCGTTCGGTGATCCGATGCCGCAGGCGGGCTCCAAGCACCTCGGCGCTGACCCGACTGCTGTAGCTGCAGGCACTGAGGAGGGTCTGGAGGACAATCGCCGCCACCAGCAGCAGCAGAAAAGCCTGGGTGCGGGGGGTATTGGCCAGCCACTGTTCCAGTCCCGGGACCCGCTGCAGGGAGGGTAGACTGCCGACCCCGCTGGTGCCCTGCATCTGGGTCATCAGGGTGATCGCCAGGAAGATCACCCCTAGGGTGAGGCTCTCCATCACCGTGGCCAGCAGATTGGCGAATTGCCCGAGAATCAGCAGCGGCCAGTTCTGGCGCACGGTCTGCAGAATCAGCTGTCGGGCTGGACTGAGGTTGCGCCGCTGCTGGTGGAAAGGTGAGTGCATCGATCAACAGTCGGCCAACTCCGCTATCTTTTCCGGGCTCCTAACCAGACCGTCGGGTTTTTAAGGATTTTCTCGGAAAGGGATCTTCAGACTTTCTTCATATCCTGGCTGACGATTCCCTGTTCCCCTTTAGGCATGGTGCTGCATGGATTTGCTGTCCTTCTCGTGTCCTGTCGTCGCTGCCTGCTGCTGGTTTTTCTGCTGCCGTTGCTGCTGACGGTGGGCAACGGTGCTCTGGCTCTGAAGCCCCCCGGTACGGCGTCGATGGCCGTGATCTCCGGTGGGGCAAGCGATTATCGGTTGGCGGTGGGCGATCGCCTATCCCTGTTCGTAGCGGGGGTGCCCGAATACACCGGGGTGCTGGTGGTGCTGCCCAACGGCGCGGTGCGTCTGCTCGACTACGGCGATGTACCGGTAGTAGGCCTGACCCTGGAGGAGGCCCAGCAGCGGATTCTTCAGGCCTATGTGCGGGCCCAGCTGCTGACCGAACCCGCCATTACGCTGGGCCTGACGGAAACCAGCCCCCGGCGAGTGACGGTGATTGGGCGGGTGGCCCGGCCCGGAACCTTTCTGATTCCGGCCACGGCGATCGCCAAGCTGCCCCGGCTGACGGATCTGCTGCAGCAGGCCGGAGGGGTGATCGACAGTGCCGATGTGCGCCGGGTCGAACTGCAGCGGGTCAGCCCTGCGGGTGCCCGCGCGGCGGCCGAGACCCTGGACCTGTCGCGGCTGCTGCTGGCGGGGGATCTGGGCCAGAATCCGGTGATTCAGGACGGGGACGTGATTGTGGTCCCGGAGCTGTCCCAGGCGGACACGACCTACATGAATCAGGTGGCCGCCGCCAACTTCGCCAGTGGCGAGATTCTGGTGGGTCTCGTGGGCTCTGTCCCTAAGCCCGGGGTAGTCAAGCTGCCCCCCGGGACCAGCCTCAACGAGGCGCTGCTGCAGGCGGGGGGCTTCTCGCCCCGGGCTGATGCCACGGTCACCCTGGTTCGCTACGGACCCACCGGGAACGTGGAGCAGTCCCGGGTCGCCATTGACTGGGGGGCGGCGCCGGGGAGTGCCGCCAACCCGGCCCGGCGCAGTCGGGACTTTGGGGTGGCCGGCCGCCATGCTGGGGACC
>CAYZUY010000006.1:10114-25941 GCA_964481495.1 uncultured bacterium | reverse complement strand
TTTGGAGCCCAGATCTCCGATGCGCTGGGCGAAATCCTGGCGCCCCTGAACGGGGCTGTGGGTCTGTTCAACCTCTACACCCTGTTCGCGGTGCCGCGATGACAGCGGCTGCCGAACGACCCCGTCCGGGCGCGGCTGCGGTCGAGGATTTGGTGGTCCTTGAAGAGCCAGGTCTCTTCAGTCCGGACCTCTGGTGGGGAATTGCCCGTCGCCGGATTGCTCTCTGGCTCGGTCTGGCGATCGCAGGTAGTGTACTGATGGGGGTCAAGGAAGCTCGCAAACCGCCCAGCTACAGCGGCAGCTTCCGCATGCTGGTGCAGCCGCTGGTGCCCCAGCAGTCCCTGGGCAAGCTCACCGACGACAAGCAGGGGAGCAGTCCCCCCCCCACCGACTTCGACTATTCCACTCAGATTGAGGTGCTGCTCAGCCCCCAGGTGCTGGAACCTGTGGCCCAGCGTCTGGCCCGCCTCTATCCCGGCACCTCCTTCGAGACGGTTGCGGAGGGGCTGAAGGTGGAACGTCTGGCCGAGACGAAGATTCTCGAAGTCAGCTACAGCGACGCCAACCCCGGTCGGGTGAAGACCCTGCTGCAGGAGCTCTCGACTGCCTATCTGCGGGTCGGTCGCGAGCAGCAGCGCAGTGATGCCAAGCGGGGTCTGGAGTTCGTTAATCGGGAGCTGCCGTCCGTGCGGCGTCAGGTGGACACCCTGCAGTTGCAGATCCGGGGGTTGCAGCAGCAGTACGGCTTCACTAACCCGGAGACCTACAGCGAGGGGCTGGAGTCCCAGCTGACCAAACTGGTCGCCCAGCGTAGTGACCTGCAACTGAAGCTGGTGGATCTCCAGGCCCAGATGCGGGGTCTGCAGCGGGAGTCGACCTTGCTTAAGCGGCTGGCGGGACAGGCCCTGCCGGTACCTGAACTGCAGACCCTGCGCCAGGAACTGGCCCGGGAATCGGCCCGCCTCGGCCCCCGTAATCCCCGGGTGCAGATTCTGAAGCGCCAGGAGCGCAACCTGCTGCCGGTGCTCCAGGCCGATAAGCAGCAGCAGTTGCGCATAGCCCTGGTCCGTCTGCAGACCCAGGTCGAGGGTCTGGTCTACCAGGACCAGCTGCTGCAGGACCAGGAACGCACCGCTCGAACCCGGCTGGCGCAGTTGCCCCGGGTCCAGGAAGAACTGGCCGCCCTCAATCGCAATCTGGACATCGCCGAGTCGAGCCTGAAGCGCTTTCTCGAAAGTCGCCAGCAACTGTCCATCCAGAGCGCCCAGACCGATGCTCCCTGGCAGCTGACCACCCCGCCGGGAGAGCCCCAGTCTGCCCCCTCCAGCAGCATCTACCGCAGTCTGCTCAGTGGGGCGATCGCCGGTGCCCTGGCCGGTCTGGCCCTCGGCTACGCCATCGAGCGTCTGCGCAACACCAGCTACACCCTCGAGGAGTTCAGGCGCCGCTGTGCCGAGCCCGTGCTGGGTGTGATCCCCCTGAACCGGGAACTGGCCACGGCGGGGCGGGCCGGCTATGTCGTCGACCTGCGACTGGCGGAATCCCAGGACGGGGCCGGGAACTACTGGCTGGAGGCCTACGATGCCTACGGCTTCTTCGAGTCCTTCCGCAGCCTCTGTGCGCAGCTCCAGGTGGATGGAGCGGGCCAGCGGGTCCAGTCTGTGGCGCTCTGCTCCGGCCAGCCCCAGGAGGGGACCTCCACGGTGGCGATCCATCTGGCCCAGGCAGCAGCGGCCCTGGGACGGCGGGTGATGCTGGTGGATACCCATCTGCGCCGGGGCGGTACCCAGTTGCATCAGCTGCTGGGCCTGCCCAACGAGGTCGGCCTCAGTACCTGGCTGCAGCAGGAGCAGCCGCTGGATCGGGTGATTCAGCCTCTGGAGTGGGAGTCGGCGCTGGGGGTGATTACCGCCGGGCCGCTGCCCAGTGACCCCTCGCGTCTGCTGGCGGGCGATCGCATGCGTCAGCTGATGGAACAGCTGGCTGCCAGCCACGATCTGGTGATCTATGACCTGCCGCCGGTGCATCACCTGGCGGATGTGAAGCTGGTGGCCCGGGCCGTGGACGGGGTGGCGATGGTGCATTCCCTTGGTCGGCCCGGCAATGCGTCGGCCCTGCGCGAGAGTCTGCTCTGGCTGCGGACCAGCCCCGTGCCGCTGCTGGGAGTGATCGTCAACCGGGTACCGGGGGTGCGGGTCGATCCCTACGCCAAACCGGCCTGATCCCCGGACGGCGGCAGAATGGCAGAAGCATTCCCTGCCTGCCATGTCTCTGCCTGTCGCTCTGCTCGATCTGATGAACCGGCGGCCCGGGCAGCGGCTGACGGTGGCCGAGTTCATGGACTGGGCCCTCTACGACCCGGAGTACGGCTACTACAGCCGGGCGCTGGAGCGGTCCCAGGGCCCGGGGGTCGATTTCCTCACATCCCCCCACATCAGCCGCGACTTCGGGGGCCTGCTGGCGGAGCAGGTGGCTCAGTGCTGGCGCCAGATGGGTAGCCCGGCACGCTGGCAGGTGGTGGAGATGGGGCCGGGGCAGGGCCTGCTGGCGGCCGATTTGCTGGCGGCTCTGGCGGCGAATCATCCGGCCTGCCTCGCTGCGACCGAACTGTGGCTGCTTGAGCGCTCCGCCAGCCTGCGCCGGACTCAGCGGGACCGCCTGGCGGACTGGGGCGATCGCTGCCGCTGGCTCACCTGGGCCGAGTTCGAGCAGGCGGACATCGAGGGGGTCTGCTTCAGCAATGAACTGGTTGACGCCTTCCCGGTGCACCGGCTGCAGTGGCAGGCCGATCAGTGGCAGGAACTGTACCTGAGTGTCGGGGAGGATGGCCGTCTGGGCGAGCAGCCGGGACCGCTGTCGGATCCAACCCTGCTCTCACTGCTGGGTCAGCTGGGGGTTGATACGGCAGGTCTGCCCGAGGGCTATCGCACCGAGGTCAATCTGGTGGCCCGGGACTGGTTGGCTTCGGTGGCCCGAGGGCTGCGGCGGGGGTATCTGCTCACCATCGACTACGGCTACGATGTCGCCCGCTACTACAGCCCGGCCCGCACCGACGGCACGCTCACGGCCTATCGGCAGCACCGCTTCGGGGATGACCTCTGGTCCCATCCGGGCGAACAGGACCTGACCGCCCACGTCTGCTTCACGGCGTTGGAGCAGTGGGGGCAGGCACTGGGGCTCGAGACGCTGGGGTTTACCCGTCAGGCGCTCTGGCTGATGGCCCTGGGGTTGGGCGATCGCCTGGCGGGCATCAGCGCCTCGATGGTGGATGCGGCTTCTCTGCAGGCGGGCCTGCAGCGCCGCGATGCCCTGCAGCAGCTGATCGACCCGCTGGGCCTGGGGGGCTTCGGAGTGCTGATTCAGGGTCGGGGCCTGACGGCTGAGGAGCGGCAACTGCCGGTGCTGGACCTGCTGGCGACCGTTCCGGCGGCGTGACCAGCGTCAGACGCCCACGCGGATCCCGGCGGGTGTGGCTGTTCGGGTGCGCCGGGCTTCCAGCAGTTTGGCATCCACCAGGAAGCGGAACCAGAACACCTCCAGCACGATGTAGATCAGGCCCGGCAGGCCATCGAGAAAGCCGAGCCGGAAGATGTAGCTGTAGAGAAAGAAGCCGGTGGCGCGCCAGAACAGGGGCAGGCGGTAGTAGAGCCGATTCTTCAGCCAACGACGTCGCTGGCGGGGGTCATCGCCCACCAGTGATTCCCCGAGCTGGCTGCTGGACTGTTCCGCCAGCAGTTCCTGCACCTCGGCGCTCGACCAGCGGTTGTGGGAGGCGGTCCACTGCTCGAGGCTGACCAGCTGCAGATCCAGCAGCAGGCCCTCCAGTTTGGCCACCGGACCGTTCACCAGATAGTGCTGGTCGTAGAGCCGCTGCTCACAGCCGCCGTCGCTGGCCCGGAACAGGCGCAGATGATAGCAGGGGTTCATGTGGCCCCAGCACAGGGGCTGTCCGAGAAAGTGCAGGCGCCGCTGCATCAGATAACCGGCTACCCCGGGGGCCGGTCCCTGGGCCCTGAGGCGGGCGATCGCCCGGGCCAGCTCCGGCGAGAGCACCTCGTCGCTGTCCAGGTGCAGCACCCACTCGTCGGGACCGAGCTGGGCCTCGGCCTGGGCCCAGTTGCGCTGGGCGGCGTAGTGCTCGAAGGGATGCTGCCACCATTCGCAGCTGTAGCGGTGGGCGATCGCCTCGGTATCGTCCCGGCTGTAGGAATCGACCACAATCAGCCGGTCGCTGATGCCCTGACAGCTGTCGAGCACCCGGCCCAGGGATGGGGCGGAATTGAAGGTGAGGATGATCGTGGTTATCCGCATGCCGACTGTCTTCCGATGGAGGACTGCAGAACGTTGAGCAGGCTGCGGGCTGCCCGCTCCAGGGTGTAGCGGGACCGGTACAGCTGAGCTGCCGCCTGCCCCATGGCCAACCGGTCGCTGGCTGTCAGCTGCTGCCAGCCGCGCAGTAGACTGATCACCCCCTCCCGGGTGTCCGGAGCCACCCGCCCCGCGCCCGCTGCCACGACCGCAGCAGCCAGATTGACCGGCTCGGTGATCAGCACCGGTCGGGCGGCGGCCATGGCTTCGGCGACGACGATGCCGAAGTTCTCCTGGTGGGAGGGCAGAATCAGCGCCTGGCAGTGGTGCAGGGCACTCCACTTGAGGTCGCCCCGCAGCGGCCCCGGCCAGACCAGCCGCTCTGCAATGCCTAGGTCTGTGGCCTGACGCTGCAGCTCGGCCTGCCAGCCTGTCTCGTCGGGGCCGGCGATCACGACCCGCAGATCGCCCAGTTCGTCCCGGATCGCGGCGATCGCCTCTAGCAGCAGATCGCAGCCCTTCTTCGGGTGGATGCGACCCAGGAACAGCAGCCAGGGGCGATCGCGTAGCTGGGGCTGGGTGGCCAGGAAGCTGTTCCGGTCGAAGTCGCTCGGGGGGCCACCGATTCCGTAATCCAGAACCTGAGGGCGCCAGTGGGCCGGACGGAAGCTCCGACGGGCCAGTCGCGCTTCCTCCTCGGTGGTGAACAGCACTCCCGCAGCATCCGCCAGAATCCGGTGCTCCAGCAGTTGCCAGTAGACCCGTTTGCTCAGGTGACGGGCCGGGGTGAGGTGGGCCAGCCCCGGGTCGAGCATGCCGTGGGGGTAGACAAAGTAAGGGGTGGGCTGACTGCGCAGGGTCCGCCAGACGGCCTGTCCTGGGTACTGCCAGAGCCCATGGACGATCACCGCGTCGAAGTCGGAGGCGTGGCGTGACAGCCAGCGCCGCAGCGCCGGTGCGTAGCCGTAGCGCCCCCGAGCTGGGCCGAAGCCCTGCACCGAGCCGGGAATGTCCTGTAGCCAGGGGGAGTCCGGAGGGTCGCAGCAGGCGAAGGTGGTATCCACCCCGAGCTGCTGCAGCACCGGGGTCAGCTGCAGGGCAGCACTGATGGGCCCGCCGCTGTCCGGGTGGGTGAAGGAGAAGACGCGCAGCAGACGCACGCGAAGCTACCGGAAATCAGCCCCCATTAAGCCGGATGGTGGAACCGGCCCGGCGCGATTTCAGAAACTTTCTAGGGATAGAAGGTGAGGCTGGGCAGACCCAGGGTTTCATCCCAGCCCTGCATCAGGTTCAGACACTGCACTGCCTGACCGGCCTGACCCTTGATCAGGTTGTCGATCGCCGACATCAGAATCACCCGACCGGTGCGCGGATCCGCTTCGACACTCAGGTAGCAGCAGTTGGTGCCGCAGGCCCACTTGGTCTGGGGATAGACCCCAGCGTCGAGCACCTTCACCCAGGGGGACTGGCGGTAGAAGGCCCGGTAGAGGGTCGTCAGATCGTCGCGGGTAAGGTTGGGGTCGCGCAGTTTGCCATAGACCGTCGAGTGGATGCCGCGCACCATCGGCATCAGGTGGGGGGTGAACTGCACCGTCAGTTCACGGCCGTTGAGATCACCGCAGATCTGCTCGATTTCCGGGGTGTGCCGGTGGCGGGCGACGCCGTATGCCCCGACCGAACTGTCGGCCTCCGCCAGCAGCATGTTCACCTTCGGCTGCCGACCGCCGCCGCTGGTGCCGGACTTGGCATCGATGACGATGCTGTCGGGGTCGATCAGCCCCTGTTTGAGCAGAGGGGCGATCGCCAGCAGACTGGCGGTGGGGTAGCAGCCGGGGCAGCCCACCAGCCGGGCGTCCTGAATCCGGGACCGGTAGAGTTCCGGCAGGCCATAGACGGCTTCGGCTGCCAGGGTCTGGTCCTGGCGATCGCCGCCGTACCACTGCGGGTAGGTATCCAGATCACTGAAGCGGTAGTCGGCCGAGAGGTCGAGTACCTTGCAGCCCTTCTCCAGCAGCACCGGTGCCATCTGACAGGCCAGACCGTTGGGCAGTGACAGGAAGACGACTTCGCAGCGGCTGGCGATCGCCTCGAGATCGATGGGTTCGATGGTCAGGTCGAGAATCGGTGCGAGGTGCGGGTATAGATCTGCGAAGGGCTTGCCTGCGCTGCTGTCCCCGGCCAGATAGGTGATTTCCAGACCCGGATGGTCCTGCAGCAGTCGCACCAGCTGGACGCCGCCGTAGCCCGAGGCGCCGATGATGCCGACCGAAACCCGGCTGCGATCCACCATCTGCTGCTCCTTGGGGCTGACTGCTCAACTGCGCGATTGTACCGTCCTTCCTTCAGTTGCCAACAGGGCTCGAAGGCGAACAACTACAATCGGGATCTGCTGCTGCCGCTCGCTGGTCTGATTTTGCCTGTGACTCTGCCCGAGGATTTCCGTTTCGACTCGATCGCCGATGCTCTGGCCGATATCGGTGCCGGCAAGTCGATTGTGGTCGTCGACGACGAGAACCGCGAGAACGAAGGCGACCTGATCTGCGCCGCCCAGTTCGCCACACCGGACATGGTCAACTTCATGGCCGTCGAGGCCCGGGGCCTGATCTGTCTGGCAATGACCGGCGATCGCCTGGATGAACTCGACCTGCCGCTGATGGTCGACCGCAACACCGACAGCAATCAGACTGCCTTCACCGTCAGCATCGATGGAGCGCCCCACCTGGGGGTGAGCACCGGCATCTCCGCCGAGGACCGCTCCCGCACCATTCAGGCGACGATCAATCCGTCCACCCGCCCCGATGATCTGCGGCGTCCCGGCCACATCTTCCCCCTGCGGGCCCGGGATGGTGGTGTGCTGCGTCGGGCCGGGCACACCGAAGCGGCGGTGGATTTGTCCCGCCTGGCGGGACGGTACCCGGCCGGGATGATCTGCGAAATCCAGAACCCCGACGGCTCCATGGCCCGGCTGCCGGAACTGGTCGCCTATGCCCGTCAGCACAACCTGAAGCTGATCAGCATTGCCGACCTGATCGGCTACCGCCTCCAGCACGAACGCTTCGTGGTGCGCGAGACGGCGGCGGATCTGCCCAGCGAGTTCGGCCACTTCCGCATCTACGCCTACCGCAACAGCCTGGATGGCTCCGAGCACGTGGCCCTGGTCAAGGGCGACCCGGCCGACTTCCCTAACCAGCCGGTGATGGTGAGGGTCCACTCCGAGTGCCTGACCGGCGATGCCTTCGGCTCCCTACGCTGCGACTGCCGCATGCAGCTGCAGGCAGCCCTGAAGATGATCGAGATGGCGGGGTCCGGGGTGGTGGTCTACCTGCGCCAGGAAGGGCGCGGTATCGGCCTGATCAACAAGCTCAAGGCCTACGCCCTGCAGGATGGTGGCCTGGACACGGTGGAGGCTAACGAACGCCTCGGGTTCCCCGCCGATCTGCGTAACTACGGCGTCGGTGCCCAGATCCTCAACGATCTGGGGGTGCATGAAATCCGCCTGATCACCAACAACCCGCGCAAAATCGCTGGTCTTAAGGGCTACGGCCTCGAGGTGGTGGACCGGGTGCCGCTGCTGATTGAAGCGACGGAATACAACGCCGATTACCTGAACACCAAGGCCGCTAAGCTCGGCCACCTGATGCTGGGCTAGGGGCAGCTCTCCAACTGACCGAGGGTACGCACCAGACGGTTGAGTTCTCCGCTCAGGTCGCCGCCGCCGTTGCCGATGAAACTGAAGACCACCGGCGGATGGTTGAAAGGCTCGAAATACCCGGCCAGGGATTTGACCCCGGTCAGGGTTCCGGTCTTGCCCCAGAGGCGCCCCTGCAGTTCCGGGGTACGGAAGCGGCGGCGCAGGGTGCCGTTCACACCCGCCAGCGCCAGACTGTCGCGGAAGACCGGACCCTCGGGGCGGTTGAGCAGCGTGATCAGCAGTCGCGTCTGGAAGGCGGCGGTACTGCGGTTGCGGCGGGACAGACCGGAGCCGTCGGCGATCGCCACGCCCTCCAGGGGCAGGCCGAGGCGCCCGAGGGCAGAGCGGGCCTGGGCCAGGATGCTGTCGCGCCCGGCGGTACGATCGCCCTGGCGGGCCCCTGCCTCCAGCAGCGCCTCGGCGAACAGGTTCTGACTCTTGCGATTCATCACCGCCATCAGCTCACCCAGGGATGGTGAGGGCACGCTGACGATCCGCCGGGGTCCTTCGGGTAGGGGCGGTTGGGGCAGCAGCACCCGGGTCGATGCGACGGTGATGCCCCGCTGGCTCAGTTCCGCCACCAGGGCGTCTCGGAACTCCTGGCTGGGATTGGCGCTGGAGACAGCGGCGATGTCCGGTTCGCTGCCGCTCTGCAGCCCGGCATTGATGGTGATGCGGCTGCCATCGCCGTTGCGATCGCCCTCGCTCCACTCGCCGCCACCGGGCGAGACCGTGCGCGTCGACAGCTGAATCGGTCGCCGCTGACTGGGCACCAGCCAGCGGGCCTGCAGCGGCTGTCCCGGGGCCTGGGGGGTGAGTTCCAGACCGATGGTGTTGCGCTCAAGGATCAGCTGGCTGAGGGGGGCGCCGTAGTCCTGACGGCGATCGCCCTCGGCCCAGTCGGCGGGCCACCAGCGCTGGGGCGGCAGATCCTCCAGCTCCAGCCGAGCCACCTGGGTCACCCCCGCTGCCCGGACGCCTTCGGCCAACTGCTGCAGATCGCCGTAGCGAAACTGCGGATTGCCCTCGCCCCGCACCCGCAGCACGGCCTGATCCGGGCTGCCCTCCAGCCACCAGACCTCGGTGCCGAGGCTGGACTCCACCGGCAGATTAGCCAGCAGGACGGCGCTGGTCACCAGCTTCTGGGTGGAGGCGGGCACCAGGGCCCGATTGGCCTGGAACGCCGCCAGGGGTTGGCCATCCAGGCGCTGCACCATCAGGCCCCAGCGGCTGCTGCCGTCGATGCTGCGGACCAAGGCGTTCTGCAGCTGGTTCGGGCAGAGCCCGGCCCAGGCAGCCGGGGCCGCCAGCAGCGGTGTCAGGCTGAGGACACCGGCCAGCAGGGTGCGCTGATGCATCGTTGAACCTCCCGGAAGACGGAAACAGCGGTCACCGCTGGGGTAACCGCTGTCGCAGGGAATGAGCGCCGGACCCGAAGGTCCTAGCGGACGGCCGGCTGAAACTCGTTGGAGTCGATCGGCTTCATCAGGTACAGCTTCAGGAACTGAACGCCGTTGGCCAGGTAGTAGGGCAGCTTGCGCAGGGTCTTGATCGGTTCGGGGGTACCGGACTCGTCAATCTGCTCCAGCTTGGCGTTGTTCACCAGACAGGCTTCCAGACGCTCGTAGAACTTCGGATTGTCCACATCCAGCACGACGGGGAAGATGCGGGCCGAGGTTTCGTTGGTCTTGGAAATCACTTCCCGGTCGTACTCGCGGGCATCCAGACCCAGGGTTTCGTAGAAATCCCGGCGCTGGACGTCGCGGATGAACATGGTGGCGAACACCGCCAGCAGGAAGAAGCGGCACCAGAGGCGGGCCTTCCAGCCACGCACGGTGTCGGGCTGGGCCTTCATCAGGGCATCGAAGAAGTCGCCGTGGCGGTTCTCATCCTGGCACCAGTTCTCGAAGAACTTGAAGATCGGGTACTTGCGGTACTCGGGATTCTTCTCGAGGTGGCGGTAGATGGTGATGTAGCGCCAGTAGCCGATCTTCTCGCTCAGGTAGGTGGCGTAGAAGATGTACTCCGGCTTGAAGAAGGTGTAGCTCTTGTTGGCGGTCAGGAAGCCGAGGTCCAGCTGCATCCCGAAGTCGCTCATCGACTTGTTCAGGAAGCCGGCGTGACGGGCCTCATCCCGGGCCATCAGGTCGAAGCCTTCGGCCAGCAGGGGATTGCGGTCCTTGATCTTGCGGCTCAGTTCCTTGTAGAGCAGGAAGCCGGAGAACTCGGACGTGCAGGATTGCTCGAGGAACTCGATGAACACCTGTTTGGTCTTGGGGTCGAGGTCGTCGGCAGAACCGTCGAACTCGGGCGTGCGCACGAAGTGGTGGCGGTTGTAGTCCGCCTTGAACTCCTCGATGATCGCCCGCATTTCATCTTCGTTGGGCGACAGGTCCATCTTGGCCATCGCTTCGAAGTCGGTGGTGTAGAAGCGAGGGGTGAGGATCGTTTCCTTGGCCGGTGCCTTGATGCCCGGGCGGATCTGATCGGCAGTGGGCTTTTGCAGAGAATCAACCATGGCGCTCAGTGCATTGCGGGATAGGCAGGTCCGGCCGAGGACACTGCTCTGAACCAGTCTATCAACGGGGTCTGGGGCCGGACCGGGTTTCGGTAACGGTTTGCAACAGAGGTGTTGCTCAGTTCAGCCCCAGCCACTTCTGGCCGTTGAGGCGACGGCTGACCCAGAAGGTGATCAGGTCGAGGGTGATCTTCTTCTCGTCGATCAGGAAGGCTTCGAGCAGGCTGGGCTCCACGCCTCCTTCCGCCAGGGCGAAGACCTTGGGAGCTGTCAGATTCTCCTGGCTGAAGCCGATCAGGAAGCGCCGCTGACCGCCGGCCCAGATGCCGCGGATCTGCCAGCAGCGATCGCCGGTGACCGGGAGGGGCTGCTCCTCGAAGCTCAGCTTCAGGTCGGTGATACCGCCCTTCTCCAGGCTGGTCTGGATGCCTGGCATCAGATCCTGGGTGACGAACTCCCGGAACGGCTTGTCCTCCTTGGCCGGAGGCTTCTCCTTCTTCGCGGCGGCGGGGGCAGGGGCGGCCGGAGCGGGCGTGGGGGTTTCGTCGGGCATAGGAGGCTGCAACGAGGGATGGTCGGGGTTCCGGGCACGACCGGCTGGAACCAGAACCATCTTAAGGGGGTTAGCCTCTCCCGGTCGGACTACCAGTCGTCGCGCTCGACGAAGTCCCAGTCATCGCCGCCGGGGGCGGGAGCGGGTGATGGGGTCGGTCGGGGTTGGGCGGGTTCGGGGCGGCGTGGCTCCCGGGGCGGTGGCTCCTGGGGTGCGGCTGGGCGCAGCACCCGGAAGCTGGTGTCGATCACTTCGGACCCGGTGTCGGCACTCTCGCGATTCCGGGGGGCGTCGGACTCCGGCCAGCTGTCCCAGCTTTCCTCGCTGTCGCCGACTCCCATGAAGGTCCACTCGTCCTCGGGCGATCGCTTCCAGGGACGACGACTGCGGCGGGTTTGCGGCCCGTCCTCGGGGCTGGCGGCCGGGCGCGCTGAGCGACGGTTGAGCAGGGCGAGTGCCAGGGTGGTTAAAGCCCCCGCCAGACTGGCCAGCACCAGCCACAGCCCCAGGGGCAGAGCGGGGGTCTGGGAGAGGAGCAGGGTCAGGGCCAGACGATCGCCCAGGTTGCTGAACAGCAGAGCGATCAGCGTGCCCAGCCAGCTCAGCGCCAGCAGATTGCGCAGTTTCGACAGCGTCAGGGGGTGTCCGGGCGGCGATCGCCCTGCCAGCGCCGCAGCGGTACGCAGTCAAGGTCGAAGACGTCAAGGGCGCGGGCGACCACGAAGTCCACCAGATCCTCGATCGTTTGCGGTTGATGATACCAAGCCGGAATCGCCGGAACGATGCGAGCTCCGGCTTCCGCCAGGGCCGTCAGATTCCGCAGGTGAATCAGGCTGAAGGGGGTTTCCCGGGGTACCAGCACCAGCGGTTTGCCCTCCTTGAGCTGCACATCGGCGGCCCGCTCCAGCAGACCATCCCCGACGCCTCCGGCCAGCTTACCCACGGTGCTCATGCTGCAGGGCATCACGATCATCCCCCGGGTGCGGTAAGAGCCGCTGGCGATGCTGGCAGCGATGTCACGGGCCGCATGACACTGCAGTACTCCGCCCTCGGGGACGCCTGCCTGGGTCCGCCAGAACCGGACCTGAGCCTCGGGCTCCGAGGGCAGGGCCAGACCGTGCTCCGCCTGCCAGACTCGCGCAGCCGCTGGTGAGGCCACCAGATCGACGTTTTCACCGGCCCTGAGCAGATGGTGCAGGGCGCGCACGGCGTAGATCTGTCCCGAGGCCCCGCTCACGCCCAGCACCAGGGGACGGGTCGTTGGCTGGAGGGTGGACATAGGCTACTCGTCGATGGCCTGACTCGGGTCCAGGGCATCGAAGGGCACAGTCTCGATGTCGAGGTCGGGCTCCTCCTCGTCGGTGACGATGGTCAGGTCGATCTGCTGACGGTAGTAGTCGACGTTGCGCACCTGCACCCGCACGCGATCGCCGAGGGCGAACTGGCGGCGGCTCTTGCGGCCGATCAGGCGCTGCTGACGGGAGCGGTATTCGTACCAGTCATCCTTGAGGGAACTGACGTGCACCAGCCCCTCCACCAGCAGGTCCTCGATCTCGACGAAGAAGCCGTAGGACTGCACCCCGGTGATCAGACCCTCGAAGATGTCGCCGGTGTGGGCCTTCATATACTTGGCCTTCTGCAGCCCGACGAAGTCGTTCTCCGCTTCCTGGGCCAGCTTCTCGCGCTCGCTCAGGTGGGCAGCCAGCCAGGAGGCGGCGGTTTCCAGACTGCTCTGGGTCTCGTTGGGCAGCACCTGCCAGCTGATCTGCCCCTGGCAGCTGCTGTGGCGCAGATTGACGCCGTCCTTGCTGCGGCTGGTGCGGCGATCGCGGCCCTCGCTGAATAGGGTCAGCAGCAGCCGCTGGGTCCAGAAGTCGCCGTAGCGGCGGGCCGGGCTGACGAAGCGGACGTAGGGCTGCTCCCGGGTCAGGCCGAGGCTGAAGTGGGCCCCCGCCTGGGTGGCGTAGCTGGCAGGCCGCAGCTGATCCAGCAGCAGGTAGTTGAGCACCTGGGCCAGAGGGGAGGTGGCGAAACGGTCCGAGAGACTGCGCAGGTAGCGGTGATCCAGGGTCTCCGGGACCGGCGGCAGCTCCAGATCGAGGGCTGCTGCCAGCTTGGTCAGCTCCTGCAGGGCGTTGCTGTCCGGCGTCCGCTGGATGCGGTAGAGGGCCGGTAGCCCCAGGGCGGCCAGATGACGGCCCACCAGTTGGTTGGCCAGCACCAGCAGCTCCCGCAGCAGGGCACGACAGAGACGGGCACCGGGGGCGGTCATCGCCCCCAGCTGACTTTCATCGCCGAAGGGAATGCGGGTGCCGTTGAGGTCCAGATCGGGATGCTCGGGTTCCCGTAGCTGAATCTCGAAGCCCTGGTCCTCCAGTCGTCGGGTGCGGGTGGCCACGGCCAGCTGGCGCAGCTGCTCGAGCATCTCCTTGCTGCGGCCGATACCGTCTTCCTTGCTGGTCGTGCCGGTGGCCCAGAAATGCTGCACCACCGATTCCGGCAGCACCGTATCCACCTGCACGGCGGTGGGTTGCAGTTCGTAGTCCAGCACCTGCCCCTGGGCGTCCAGGTTGATCAGCAGCGAGACCGCACGGCGGGCCTCTCCGGCGCTGAAGCTGCCCAGGCGGCTGGTCAGCTCGCTCGGCAGCAGGTCCACGGAAGCGCTCCCCAGGCGCACGGTGGCCCCGCGACGCTGCGCCTCCTGATCCGTGACGCCTTCGAAGGGCACCCAGGCGGCGACATCCACGGTGTGGATGCCCAGCTGATGCCCACCATCGGCGGTGGCGACGACACTGAAGGCGGTATCCACCGGCAGGGTGCTGCGATCGGGCACGATGGCCACGGTGGTCAGCTTGCGCAGGTCGACGGTGTTCTCGAAGTCGCTCTTGCGCAGGTTCTTCGGCAGGGTGGGTAGGCCGGCGATCGCCGCCTCGGGGTAGACCCGGCGCAGGTCGTGCTTGCAGCAGACGATGTCGAGATCGTCGGCTTCCTCGGCGCTGCTCCCCAGAATCTGGGTGACCCGTCCGGTGGGCGGCAACTGGGCGATGGGATAGCGGCTCACCTCCACGCTGGCCAGATGATCGACAGATTCCGCCAGCGGTGTCTCCGTGGGCAACTGCAGCTCGAACAGCAGCCGGTCATCGAGGGGAACCGCCTTGAAGCTGCTGTCCTCGGCCTGGCGGATGCGGGCCAGCACTGCTGCGGTGGCCCGCTCAAGAATCACTTTCACTTCCCCTTCGGGACTGCGGCGGCGGCTACCTTCCTTGGTCACCTTCACAAGGACGCGATCGCCATGCCACGCATGGTTGAGCAGCCCCTCGCGGACGTAGATGTCCTCGCTCTCGTCGCTGTCGCGGATGGCGAAGCAGAACCCCTTGCTGGAGCAGCGCAGGCGGGCTTCCACCAGATCTTCGCTGTCGCTGCGGCGGTAGCGGCCCCGTTCCTTGATCAGCAGACCGGTCTTCTCGAGGGCGTCCAAGACGATCTGCAGGCGCTGCTGCTCGATTCCCTCCTCGCACCCCAGCTTCTTCTCGAGCTGTTTCGGGGCGACCCCCTTGCCATCCGCGAACTGGGCCAGCAGGGTCGGGATCGAGAAATTCATGGAGAGTCCTTCGGCGTGAAGCGGGCGGGAGGCCGATCGGCGGTGTGGTCCGCAGTCAGGGCGGAACCGTCGCCGAGCTGATGGTCGGGCGGGGTTCGGAGGGGCGATCGGCCGGGTTCCTGGAGGAGAAGGACAGGCAATTCGGACCGGCGATCGCAAATGCACCGGAGCATCCGACCCTATCCGCGGAACCCTGCGGAACGATACCCACCTGAAGACTCAATTTTAGCGGGATGCCTCAGCCCTTAGACGGGGATGTGGCCGTTCTCGATGAAAAACACCCGCTTGCCGATGTTGGTGGCATGGTCCGCCATCCGTTCGATGCAGCGGATGGCCAGCACCAGCACTGCGGTCGATTCGATACCGAGCTGGTACTGCGGGTTGTGCACCAGCAGCTCGAATAGCTCCTCGTAGTCCTGATCCACGGCATCATCGAGCCGCTTCAGATCCAGACCGGTCTCCGGATCGTATTGGGTCAGGGACTCCAGTCCCAGAGCGAGCAGGGAGCGGGCCCGATCCAGCATCACCGCCAGGCGGGGCAGCAGCGGATGGGGGCGGTGGGGAAACAGTCTGACGGCCAGCTCCCCCAGGTCCTCGGCGTAGTCGCCGATGCGCTCCAGGTCCCGGGAGATCTGCATCAGGGCACTGATCAGTCGCAGATCGCGACCCACCGGTGACTGCAGGGCCACCAGACTGATGCTGTCCTGCTCGACCCGTCGGTAGAGGCTGTCGACGGCTTTGTCCTGCACGTCGATCCGGCTGGGGGCATCCAGATCCCCATCGATCAGCGCTGTCCGGGCCAGACGGCAGGAATGCTCGACCATGGCCCCGATACGCAGCACATCCTGCTCCAGGGATTCGACCTGGCGGATGTAGCGGCTGCGCAGCGGCAGGGACGCGGGTCCCGGTGGTGCCGGGGTGGACGGGGTGGGAATGGGCTCGGGAGCGGCAACCATCGCAGGATCGACGGAGGGGAAACGGGGACGCTGAACCAGGATTCGGGAGCGATCACACCTCTGTTAAGTGATGTGACAACCCCGCCGGAATTCCGGCCCCGGCTGAAAAATTGTCTGTTGAGTCTAGCGCCTTCGACGAGGGAACGCCTGTCATGTCCAACACCCAGGTCTTCGTTGCTCTGTTCCTGTCCCTGATTCCC
>CAYZUY010000006.1:0-10104 GCA_964481495.1 uncultured bacterium | reverse complement strand
CGCTCTCGAAGTAGTGCCTCCGGCCCCATAATCTTGGTTTCAGTGAAGACGCCCGGCCAGGGCGTCTTTCTTTTTGTCTCTGGACAATCCGGGAGCGGATTGTCAGGATGGTCACCACACAACTGGTGTGAGCGTCGTGACTGCCAGCTTCCCCTCCCATGCCTCCGCCCGCCGCCGGACCCGGCGGTCACGGTCCCAGCCGTCCCGGCAGGTGCTCTCCCGGGATCTGAAGATTGAACTGCTGGTGCGGGGCGGACTCTGCGGGCTGGTGCTGGCGGCGACCTGCTGGAGCACGTTCACGCTGCTGGGCACCCTGCGCCAGCGCTCGGAACGCCTGAGTGAACTACAGGCGGAACTGACCCTCACCCGGGACCGCGTCCGTCATCTGCGCCAGGACTTCACCCGGGTCTTCTCCCCCACCCAGGCCAATGAGATTGTGCTCGAGCAGAGCCACTGGGTGGAACCGCAGCAGCGGCGGGTCGTCTGGCACGGCAGTCCTGCCGATTCCGGTCGCTGAGGGCGCCCGCACATTGTGAAACGTTGCGCTCCTTTGCAGTGACTTAATAAAGTCGGTTCAATTTTTCTCCGTTGCTACGATAGTTCTGCCCGAAGCCCCGCCAGGACAGCGATCTGCTGTCCCCTAAACCGACCAGTCCGTTTCCGACACCAACGGTCCGGGGGTCACCATCGGATGCGGTGCACCCGCCGTTCCGGTTCAGCGGTTGTCGTCGCCCGTGCCGGTTTCGTGCCCGGCGAGCGGGGATGGAAAACAAGTCGGCGGCACCGGTGGCAGACGGTCACTTGGAGCTTGAGTAGCTATGGACAGTAATCGCACTCCCACGGTCATCATCACCGGGGCCTCCTCGGGCGTCGGTCTCTACGGAGCCCGGGCTCTGGCCCAGCGGGGCTGGCATGTGATCATGGCCTGCCGGAACACCGAAAAGGCCGCCGCTGCCGCCCAGCAGGTAGGCATAGCCCCTGACAGCTACACCATCCTTCCCATCGACCTCGGATCCCTCGCCTCCGTGCGTCAGTTTGTCGAGGCCTTCCGGGCCACGGGCCGTTCCCTCGATGCCCTCGTCTGCAATGCGGCGCTCTATGAGCCCCGGCTCAAGGAGCCGAAGCGATCGCCCGAAGGCTACGAACTGTCGATGGCCACCAATCACTTCGGTCATTTCCTGCTCTGCAATCTGATGCTTGAGGATCTGCAGAAGTCGGATGCGCCCGAGAAGCGTCTGGTGATCCTGGGCACCGTGACCGCAAACTCTAAGGAACTGGGGGGCAAGATTCCCATTCCGGCTCCGGCGGATCTGGGCGACCTCTCCGGCTTCGAGGCCGGTTTCAAGGCACCGATTGCCATGGCCGACGGCCGCAAGTTCAAGCCCGGCAAGGCCTACAAGGACAGCAAGCTGTGCAACATGATCACGGTGCGGGAACTGCACAAGCGCTTCCATGACAGCACCGGCATCATCTTCTCCTCCCTCTATCCGGGCTGCGTGGCGGATACCCCGCTGTTCCGCAATACCCCCAAGCTCTTCCAGGTGATCTTCCCCTGGTTCCAGAAGAACATCACGGGCGGCTACGTCACCCAGGAACTGGCTGGCGATCGCCTGGCCCAGGTGGTGGCCGATCCCCAGTTCCGACAGTCCGGGGCCCACTGGAGCTGGGGCAACCGTCAGCAGAAGGACCGCGACTCCTTCGTACAGGAACTCTCCGAGAAGGCCAGTGATGAGACCACATCCCGGCGGGTCTGGGAACTGACCTCCCGCCTGGTGGGGCTCGCCTAGGCTCTGTCACCGTTCCAGCCAGAGCAGAGGCCCCGGGGGAAATTCCCTCCGGGGCCTCTGCTCTGGGCGGCTGTGGCAATTCATGAATGGAACCGTGGGAGATCGACCGGAATGTGAGAAATTGGACTAGGCCCAGATCCGCTGTTTTCAGGCTTCCTACTCTCCCTGGAGAGTATTTGCGGCTACAGACAGCGAGATTAGATTTGCTGATGGGTTTCATCGAAAATCGCCATTGGCATCAATCTTGTCAATAGATCGGGCTCAATCTAGGCTACTAAGTAGGTTGCGGTTGCTCGCCTGTGCAGGCCCTGCGCAGCGGAGTCGCCCAGTCTCCTAGAAGTTTCTCGCTAGAGATCACCCATTCGGAGGACGTGGAACTATGCCTATCGCGGTCGGAATGATTGAAACCCTCGGTTTCCCTGCCGTTGTCGAAGCCGCTGACGCCATGGTCAAGGCTGCTCGTGTCACCCTGGTCGGCTACGAAAAGATCGGTAGCGGTCGCGTCACCGTGATCGTCCGTGGCGACGTGTCCGAAGTCCAGGCTTCCGTGTCTGCCGGTCTCGACTCCGCCAAGCGTGTGGCCGGTGGCGAAGTGCTGTCCCACCACATCATCGCTCGCCCCCACGAGAACCTCGAGTACGTGCTTCCCATCCGTTACACCGAAGCCGTCGAACAGTTCCGCATGTAGGACCGGAGCGGGCTCCGTTCCGACGGTGCCTCTCTTTCCCTCTGTCTCAGGGTCGAAGTGACACCACTTCAACTCTGAGGCACATGTTCGTATTACCTTGCGGCTGTCACGATGCGAATCGCCAAAGTGCGTGGAACCGTCGTCAGCACCTACAAGGAACCGTCGCTTCAGGGCGTGAAGTTTCTCGTCGTGCAGTTTGTCGACGAGAACGGCGTTCCCCAGCCCGATTTCGAGGTGGCTGCCGATACTGTTGGTGCCGGTCTGGATGAGTGGGTCCTGGTGACCCGAGGCAGCCAGTCCCGCCATGTCCGCGATTGCGACTCCCGTCCGGTGGACGCGACCGTGATTGCGATTATCGACACGGTCAACATCGAAAACCGTTCGATCTACGACAAACGCAATTTCGTCTGATTGCCCCTGGGTCGCGGACCCGCCCGGTACTAACCGGGCAGTGGCTCTGCCCCTGATCCATAAACCCTGCCGATGTCGGTACTGCCAACGTGGTGCCTGCCGGTTCTGTCTGATGGAGTGAAGCCGATGGTGGTTACCCGCTCCGACTCGCGCACCGGTTCCCTGCCGGAGCCGGTCGTGTCTCCGGATGCCTCTGTGCATGCCCTTGCCAATGTGATCGGCGATGTCCGCATCGCGTCAGCCGCTTTCATCGCGCCGGGTGTTTCCATCCGGGCCGACGGAGGGGGGACATTTCATATCGGCGAGCAGGTGCAGTTCCAGGAGGGAGCACTGGTCCATGCCCTGCCCGATGTTCGGGTTCTGGGCGCTGACCATCAGGAGTACGCCATCTGGATCGGCGATCGCACGGTGGTTACCCACAAGGCACTGATCCACGGTCCGGCCTACATCGGCGCCGATTGCTTCATCGGTTTCCGGTCCACCATTTTCAACGCCCGTCTCGGCGACGGCTGCATTGTGATGATGCATGCCCTGGTCCAGGACGTGGAGGTTCCGGCCGGTAAGTACGTTCCCTCCGGCGCTGTGGTTACGACCCAGCAGCAGGCGGACCGTCTGCCGGATGCCCGTCCCGAGGACCGGGACTTCGCCCGCCAGGTGGCCGGCGAGCGCAGCTATGCGCCCCCTTCAATCTCTGTTCCGGCCGATGCCGGCACTGCTCAACACCATTCTTCTAGCGAGGCTACGACTGTGAGCTACAGCAACGGAGCAATCAGCCCCGAAGTCGTCAATCAGGTCCGTAATCTGTTGGCGCAGGGCTTCCGCATCGGCGTGGAATATGCCGACAAGCGTCGCTTCCGCACCGGCTCCTGGCAGACTCTGCCCGCCCTGCAGGGGGGTAACGAGCGTCAGGTGCTGGCGGAACTCGAACAGATTCTCGCCACCTACCAGGGTCAGTACGTACGGGTGATTGGCATCGACACCGCCAATCGTCGTCGCGCCTTCGAAGCCGTGATCCAGCAGCCTGATGGTTCTGCTCCGGCCAACCTGGGTAGCGCGACCGTGGCCGCTCCCAGCAGTGGTCGCAGCAGCAGCTATGCCAACAGCGCACCTGCTGCTGCCCACGGCAGCGTCAGCGGCGAAGTGGTGGCCCAGGTCCGCAACCTGCTCGCCCAGGGGCTGCGCATCGGCACCGAGCATGCTGACAAGCGTCGCTTCCGCACCGGTTCCTGGAAGAGCTGCACCCCCTTCCAGTCCACCAACGAGCGTCAGGTGCTCAACGAGCTGGAAGCCTGCCTGCAGGAGCATGCCGGTGAGTACGTCCGCCTCCTGGGCATCGATGCCGCCAACCGCCGCCGCGCTTACGAAGCGGTGATCCAGCAGCCCGATGGCTCTGTGCCCACCAGCCTTGGTGCGACCGGTGCTGTTGCGGCAGCTCCGGCTGCGGCAACAGCAGCTACGGCGGCTCCCAGCACCGCAGGTGCCACCGATGCCTCCGGTGTGGTGCGCGGTTTCCTCGCCCAGGGGCTGAAGATCGGCGTCGAAGTCGCCGACCAGCGCCGTTTCAAGGTCGGTTCCTGGACCGCGATTCCGGCCATCAGCTCCGGTAGCGAGTCTGCGGTTCTGGCCGCTCTCGACACCGTCACCCGCGACTATCCCAAGCACTACATCCGTGTCTTCGGGATTAATGCAGCCGACCGTCGTCGTGTCTCCGAGACTGTGATCCGCAAGCCCTGATCAGTCCGTCTGATCCATCCCGCCGCTGCCCATGAGACTGCCCCCTCTGGAACCTCCAGTTACCCATCAGCCGCTGATCAGTGGTGATGTGCGACTGGCCGGAGATGCTCTCGTGGGCAGCGGTGTCATGCTGCTGGCGGAACGGGACGGCAGTCTGCTCGTCGAGTCCGGCGTCTGTCTGGGTATGGGCGTGATCCTGCGGGCCCGGGGCGGGCGGCTGGTGATTCGCCAGGGAGCGGTTCTGGCTGCAGGTGTGTTGGTGGTCGGCCAGGGCGAGATCGGCCCCGGCGCCAGTATCGGCAGTTCCACCACCCTGCTCGATCCGCAGGTGTCATCAGGCAGTAGCGTTGCCCCGGGCTCTCTCTGCGATCAGCGTTCGCAGGCTGACAATGCGACCGAGCCGGTTGTCGAACCCTCGGCCCCTTCGTCAGAATCAGGGAGGAAGCCTCCCGCAGCGGAGTCTTCCGCTGCTCCCCTTGCACCCCCGATGAAGGTCTACGGCAAGGAACAGTTCCTGCGCATGCGGCAGGCTATGTTCTCTCGCGGTGGCGCCGACGGTGCGTCCCCAGCCCCAGGAGGTTGATTCCGATGAGTGCACCCCTGGTTCCGCGTGGGCCCGGTCGCCGTTCCGGTGATGCCCTGGCCGTGATCTGCACCGGCAGTTTCCCGGCGATTGTCGGGACTGCCGACATGATGCTCAAGTCTGCGGATGTGACCCTAGTCGGTTATGAGAAGACCGGCAGTGGTCTTTGTACCGCTGTGCTGCGCGGTAATTACGCTGATATCAAGCTGGCTCTTGAGGCCGGTATTGCCACGGCCCGGCAGTTCGAGCAGTACGTGTCGAGCACGGTGCTGCCGCGGCCGATGCCGAATCTGGAGGCTGTGCTGCCGATCAGCCGCCGTCTGGCGGAAGCGGCCGATCAGCCCAGCCCGAACCGCAATGTCGGTGCCATCGGTCTGCTGGAGACCCGGGGCTTCCCGGCCATGGTCGGCGCGGCCGACGCCATGCTCAAATCGGCCAATGTGCGGCTGATCAGCTACGAAACTACCGGCAGCGGTCTGGTGACCGCGATTGTTCAGGGCACCGTGGCCAACGTCACGGTCGCGGTCGAGACCGGTATGTACGAGGCGGAGCGGATCGGCGAGCTGCACGCGATCATGGTGATTCCGCGGCCGTTGGATGACCTGATGAACAGCCTGCCCCAGGCTGCGCTGCAGATGCCGGAAACCTCGGCGCAGCCGCTGCAGCTGCCGCTCAAGGTGAAGGACCGGGCGGTGGCTCCCGCCGAAGCGCCGCCCCAGCCGCTGCAGTTGCCGGAGTTCGAGAAGGTGCCGGTGGCGGCCCCCGAAGCGCCTCCCGAACGCCAGGCCATTCCCCTGCGGCCGGATCGGTCGGACGATATTTCTCGCCTCTAGAAAAAGAGGCTGGCAGCGCCGTAATTCTCCGTTTCAAAGTGCCGCTGTCCTAGGGATGCCTCACTTATCCTGCGGCGTCGCTGGCTGTTGCAGAACCCTTGCCTTGACTGGGTTCTGACATCCCGACGCGACAGCCGTCAGCTTCAATAAGCAGCCCGACATTGAGGGTTAAGCAAAATAAATCGTCCCGGTCTGATCGGCGATTCTAAATGCTTGCGATTGATGATAGGTTGGTTAGGTGAACGCTCCGATGCCCTCCTCACCCAGGAGCCATCCGTGAGCATTCGGTGCCGGTGACAGCTCATTTCTGAATCGGCGCTGCTCGGAGTTCTCCCAAGGAATTCCCGTGCGGGGTTGCACCCAGGTTTTCAGCTGGTGGCATATTCAGGCCCCGAGCGATACGTCGCGGCAGGTCAGTTTCGACGCCGCTACGAAGCAGTCGATCACTGAATCACTATTTAGGGAGAGACGAAATGCCCAAGACGCAAGCCGCTGGCTATCAGGCCGGGGTTAAGGACTACAAGCTTACCTACTGGACCCCGGATTACACCCCGAAGGACACCGACCTTCTGGCTGCTTTCCGCTTCAGCCCCCAGCCGGGCGTCCCTGCCGAAGAAGCCGGCGCTGCGATCGCGGCCGAGTCTTCCACCGGTACCTGGACCACCGTGTGGACCGACCTTCTGACCGACATGGATCGGTACAAGGGCAAGTGCTACCACATCGAGCCCATCGCCGGTGAAGAGAACTCCTACTTCGCCTTCATCGCCTACCCCCTCGACCTGTTCGAGGAAGGCTCCGTCACCAACATCCTGACCTCCATCGTCGGTAACGTGTTCGGCTTCAAGGCCATCCGTTCCCTGCGTCTGGAAGACATCCGCTTCCCCGTCGCGCTGGTTAAGACCTTCCAAGGTCCCCCGCACGGCATCCAGGTTGAGCGTGACCTGCTGAACAAGTACGGTCGCCCGATGCTGGGTTGCACCATCAAGCCGAAGCTGGGTCTGTCCGCCAAGAACTACGGTCGTGCAGTCTACGAATGTCTGCGCGGCGGCCTGGACTTCACCAAGGACGACGAAAACATCAACTCCCAGCCCTTCCAGCGCTGGCGTGATCGTTTCCTCTTCGTTGCCGATGCGATCCACAAGTCCCAAGCTGAAACCGGCGAAGTCAAGGGTCACTACCTGAACGTGACCGCGGCCACCGCCGAGGAAATGATGAAGCGCGCTGAGTTCGCCAAGGAACTCGGTATGCCCATCATCATGCATGACTTCCTGACCGCCGGCTTCACCGCCAACACCTCCCTGGCCAAGTGGTGCCGCGACAACGGCGTCCTGCTGCACATCCACCGTGCAATGCACGCTGTGATCGACCGTCAGCGCAACCACGGTATCCACTTCCGTGTTCTAGCCAAGTGTCTGCGTCTGTCCGGTGGTGACCACCTGCACTCCGGTACCGTCGTCGGTAAGCTGGAAGGCGACAAGGCTTCCACCCTCGGCTTCGTCGACCTGATGCGCGAAGACCACATCGAAGCCGACCGCAGCCGCGGTGTCTTCTTCACCCAGGACTGGGCCTCCATGCCCGGCGTGATGCCGGTTGCTTCCGGTGGTATCCACGTGTGGCACATGCCCGCCCTGGTGGAAATCTTCGGCGACGACTCCGTCCTCCAGTTCGGCGGCGGCACTCTGGGTCACCCCTGGGGTAACGCTCCCGGTGCAACCGCGAACCGTGTTGCTCTGGAAGCCTGTGTCCAGGCCCGCAACGAAGGTCGCGACCTGTACCGCGAAGGCGGCGACATCCTCCGCGAAGCTGGCAAGTGGTCTCCTGAACTGGCCGCTGCCCTCGACCTGTGGAAGGAAATCAAGTTCGAATTCGAGACGATGGACAAGCTCTAATCCGGAGCTGCCCACCTCGTGGACCGGGCATGGTTCGCCATGCCCCACCCATTCATCGCAACAAGGATTCCTGAACAATGAAGACTCTGCCCAAAGAGCGTCGGTTCGAGACCTTCTCCTACCTGCCTCCCCTCACCGATCGTCAGATCGTTGCTCAAATCGACTACATGGTCGAACAGGGCTACCACCCCTGCATCGAGTTCAACGAAACCGCGAACCCGGAAGAGCACTACTGGACCATGTGGAAGCTCCCCCTGTTCGACTGCAGCAGCAGCCAACGGGTGCTGGATGAAATCCGCGAGTGCCGTTCCGAGTACAGCGACTGCTACATCCGCGTTGCCGGTTTCGACAACATCAAGCAGTGCCAGACCGTGAGCTTCATCGTTCACCGTCCCGGCCGCTACTAATTTCTAAGTAGCTGCTCGCAAAAGCGGGAGTCCTTAACAGGGCTCCCGCTTTTTGTTTGTATGTCTGCACGACCGTGGAAGGTATCCAGCCCAGCGGAAGGAATTACCAGGATCTACTGCTCGCTTGGGGAGCCACACGGTAGCCGCAGCGGTGTTCCCCTTCGATCAGCCAGTGGGTGCGCTCGACGTGGCAGTCCGGCAGGGCGGCGCGGAACAGTTCCAGTTCGTAGTCGCAGATACGAGGGTGCTGTTCGGCGACCGTGGCGATCGCACAGTTGTATTCGGTGATCACGAACCCGTCGGTAGACCCCGTGCCTGCTGGGAACCAGTCGGACATGTAGCCCTCGGCCCGGCGCAGGTCCACTAGCTGCTGCAGCCGTTCGGTGATCGGGGCCTGGCCCAGCTGGCGGCGATACTCCTCGGCCTGACGCTGCCACTGATGCTGCAGGACGGTGCTCACTGCCTCGGGGGGCAGGCTTTCGGTCAGGCTCTCGAGCAGCCCGAGGGCGAAGCGGTCGTAGGCATCCGGAAACTGCTGCCGTCCACGGCTGGTCAGCCGGTAGTGCAGTTGGGGGCGTCCCGGACCATCCACCAGACTGTCGTGGTGAATCAGGCCCTCGTCCTCGAGATCTCTGAGGTGTCGCCGCACGGCCTGGGGGCTGATGCCGAGCTGTTCCGCCAGATCCTGAGCGGTGGCATCCCCCCGCTGCAGCAGCTGCAGCAGCAGTTCCTGCTTGGTGCTCTGGCTGTGGGCGGTGGACATCCCTTCCTTACAATGAACGAGTGCGGACCGGTGGTGATACCGGTCGGTGCCAGCGTGGCGAAACCTGCTCCGAACCGGGGTTTCGCGGCGATCGCGGTTTTGCAACGCCTCTGTTGCGGAATTAGCTTAGTATAGTTGAGCAACGCTTCTGTTGTTCAACCCAATCATAGTTCCCAGCCCTTCACTGCTCGGTACGCCATGACACAGACTGCTCAAGCCTCGGACAAAAGCCTGGAGACCATGCGCAAGTTCGCGGAAACCTACGCGCAGCGCAGCGGCACCTACTTCTGTGCCGACCCCGGTGTGACGGCCGTAGTGCTCGAGGGCCTGGCCAAGCATAAGGAAGAACTAGGCGCGGCGCTCTGCCCCTGTCGTCATTACGAGGACAAGCAGGCCGAGGTGGAGAACGCCTTCTGGAACTGCCCCTGCGTGCCGATGCGGGAGCGTAAGGAGTGCCACTGCATGCTGTTCCTGACGCCGGATAACGAGTTCGCCGGCACCAAGCAGGAAATCACCCTCGAAGAGATCCGCAGCCTCACCACGTTCTAGCCCCTCCCCATCGCCTGAGAACCCGCCATGAGCGCCACGGTGCAGTCGCTGGTCAACCAGCCCTACAAGTACGGCTTCGTCACCGACATCGAGACCGAGAAGATCCCCAAGGGCCTGAGTGAGGACGTGGTGCGTCTGATCTCGGCCAAGAAGGAGGAGCCGGAGTGGATGCTCGAGTTCCGCCTCAAGGCCTACCGTCGCTGGCTGCAGATGGCGGAGCCGGACTGGGCGGCGGTGGGCTACCCGGCCATCGATTACCAGGACATCGTCTACTACGCAGCACCCAAGCAGAAGGCAGAAAAGAAGCAGAGCCTCGACGAGGTCGATCCCACCCTGCTGGAGACCTTCGAGAAGCTGGGGATTCCGCTGACGGAGCAGAAGCGGCTGGCGAATGTGGCGGTGGATGCGGTGTTTGACAGCGTGTCGATCGCCACCACCTTCCGGGAGAAGCTGGCTAAGG
>CAYZUY010000005.1:14300-32927 GCA_964481495.1 uncultured bacterium | reverse complement strand
AGTTCTGCTCGATGTGCGGTCCCAAGCACTGCCCGATGCAGACCAAGATCACCGAAGAGGATCTGGTCGGTCTGGAGAAGGTGCTCGAAGAGCAGAAGAGCGTCTCGGTCTAGGGCACATCCGTTGACCTGACCATTCCGGGGGCCTGCGGGCCCCCTTTTTCGTGCCCGGCTAGGCTTTGTGGTAGGGCCCACCCTGAAGAATCGTCTGGGCGCGGTAGATCTGCTCCACCAGCATCAGACGGGCCAGTTCGTGGGGGAACGTCATCGGCGACAGGCTCAGCCGCCAGCGGGCCCGTGCCTTCAGGGCCGGGGTGATGCCCTCGGCACCGCCGATCACGAAGGCCAGCCGGTCCGCGCCCATCTGCTCCAGCTTCGCGGCGAAGGGGACCGAGGCGAGGGTTTCGCCCTCCTCCGTGAGAATCACCAGGGTCTCGTCCGGGCGCAGGGCGGCCAGCACGGCCTCCGCCTCCTTCTCCATCGTCGAGTCCTTCAGCTCCGTGATCGTCAGCCCCGGCAGCCGTTTCAGATAGACTGCCAGTCCCTCCTCGATCCAGCGCTTGCGCACCTTGCCCACGGCGAGAATCCGCAGGCGCGAGGGGTTGAACATAGGGTTGGGCTCCGGTGGGCACGAAAACGGTACCGCCACCCGTCCGTGGGAGGGGTGGCGGCGACGGGTAGAGTCGGGAATGGGGCTACTGCAGCTGGGCGTAGCGGGCCTGCAGATCCCGGATGGAATAGACCGCATCGAACCGTAGACCTTCCCGGGCGTACAGTTCGCCACCGCCCTGCTCGCGATCCACCAGGGAAATCACCTGATCGACCACGTAACCGGCCCCCCGCAGCCGTTCCACGGCCTTGAGCGCGGAACCGCCGGTGGTGACCACATCCTCGAGTACGGCCACGCTGCTGCCGGGCTCCAGCTCCGGTCCTTCGATGTAGGCCATGGTGCCGTGCCCCTTGGCTTCCTTGCGGATGATCAGCGGTGTGATCACCCGGCCCTGGTAGAGGCCGACGGCGCTGACGGCGCTGACAATCGGGTCGGCCCCGAGGGTGAGCCCCGCCACGGCGGTGGTGCCGTCGGGAATCAGCTCCAGCATCAGACGGGCGACGGCGATCGCCCCCTGGGCGTGCAGCGTGGCCTGCTTGCCGTTGATGTAGTAGGTGCTCTTCTGACCCGAGGAGAGGGTGAAATCCCCTTCCCGGTAGGCCTTGGTGCAGAGCAGATCCAGCAGGGAGGCCCGCAGGTCCGTCAGGTCCTGACGAATCGGCCAGTCTTGGGTCGCAGTCATCGGCGGCAGAAGCATGGTTACCAAAAGATCTTAGAATCCCGGGTGCTGCCTCGGCCCGGATTGGTCGGTAAGCTGAGGGGAGCAAGTGGTGACCCCCATGGCTGCTTCCCTGACGCGTGTTCTGCTGGGCCTGGCCTGCGGCTGGGCGATCGCCACTCCCGCCCTGGCCCAGAGCGGCCCGGAAATCAACAATCTGCCGCCCAGCGGCCAGCGTTCGGTGGCGGAAGCCTTTGACCGGGCCTATTTCAACAGCGCCCCGGATTTCTACAAGGGCACCAGCACCTGGTGGCAGTTCTTCGACCTGCTGGGGCTGACCAATTTCCCCGAGAACCAGATTGCCCACGACGGTCTGGCGGTGACGACCCTGGCTCAGGATCAGCTCTACCGCCAGACGAGTCTCGATCCGACCCTGCGGGTAGCGGACGCCCCCAATCCCTTCAACCTCTCCCTGGGCAGCGTCGGCAGTGGCGTGGAGGAGGTTGCGCCGCGATCGGTGCCGCCGGTGCCCATGCGGCCGGTGCCGGGGCTCTACTGAGGGAGAATCAAGTCCAGGGTGCAGGAGTTGAACCCGCCTGAGGCGAATTATGAGTTCGCTGCCTAAACCGCTCGGCCAACCCTGGATGGAAACCGTGCCCATCATACTATCGGTGTTCCCGGCCGGTGAAGGCGCCGCAGGATGCCGATGACCCCGCTCCGATCCCTGACACCGTTGCTGCCCCCTCCCCGGCTGCGCCCCCTGTTCGCGGTGGCGATCGCCGCTACGGCTGCCGGCCTAGCACTGGGCTGGCGCTTCGGTCAGATGCTCCTGGCCCCGGTGCGGGCCCCGGAAACCATGCCGCTGGTGGCCCGGCTGCTGACTGCCCGCGAGTCCGCCCGGCTGATCAACGAGGACGAACTGATCGCCCGCCTCGAGAGCCGCTACCGCCAGAGCCCGGCTCAGGTGGCCCCGGTGACGCCGCTGGCCGAGGCACCCCCGGCCCCGGGCGATTCCCTGATTCGGGAGGATCGCCCCAGTCTGAGTTACAGCCAGGTCAGCCTGGAACGCCGCGATCGCCAATTGCTGATCCGGCTGCAGGTCCGCAATCCGGCAGCGGTGCCACTGCTGCTTGACCAGGGCAGCTTCAGCCTGCGGGATGAGCAGGATGTGGTCTATCCCCTGAGCCTGCTGCAGGGCCCCCCGACCCTCAGCCGTCAGGACGGTCCGGTGGCCATCGAACTGCAGCTCGATGGCTTGCTGCCGGATGCCCGCCGCTCCCTGCGCCTGGTCTGGAATGAACGTCCGGACCTGTCGATTCCGCTGCCCTCCACGCCCTGACCCATGCCGCTGTCCGGCTCCCCGATCACCTCGGAGTATCTGCTGCTGCGCCTGCTGGCGGTGCTGCTGCTGGTGCTGATCAATGCCTTCTTCGTGGCGACGGAGTTCGCCATCGTCTACGTGCGGCGCTCCCGCATCAGTCAGCTGGTACGGGAGGGGGATGAGGCGGCCCGGGCTGTGCAGCGCCAGCAGCAGAGCCTTGAACGGCTGCTGTCGACGACCCAGCTGGGCATCACCCTCGCCAGCCTTGCCCTCGGCTGGGTCGGTGAAGCCACGGTGGCCGCCATCTTCTCGGCCGGGCTTCAGGGCTGGCCGCCCCTCGCCAGCCTGGGACTGAGCCATGGATTGGCCTCGGCGATCGCCTTTGCGGCTCTGGTCTACCTGCAGATTGTGCTCGGCGAACTCTGCCCCAAGGCGGTGGCGCTGCTCTATCCGGATCAGGTGGCGCGGTTGCTGGGGCCGATCTGCGAGGTGATCGCCCGCATCTTCAATCTGCTGATCGGGTTGCTCACCCGCTCGACCCGGCTGCTGCTGCGGCCCTTCGGTATCGAGACCCGCCAGTCCCGCTGGTACAGCGGTGTTAGCCCCGAGGAACTGCAGTGGATCATCGAGTCGGCGGCGGAGTCCACCGGTCTAGAGGCGGATGAGCGGGAACTGCTCAGCAACGTGATCGAGTTTGGCGATATCGCCGTCGCCGAGGTGATGGTGCCGCGCACCCGCCTGGTGGTGATGCCGCGGGACGCCACGGTGCGGGAACTGCTGGCGGCGGTGGGCGTCTCCGGCCACGGTCGCTTCCCGGTCACCGGCGAGAGTCTGGATGAGGTCGTCGGGATCATCGACTTCCGGCGGCTGGCGCTGACCCAGCTGCAGCAGTCGATCGACCTCGACAGCCCGATTGCTCCCTGGATCGAGCCGGTCCACTTCGTACCCGAATCAATGCCGCTGTCGGATCTGCTGCCGCTGATGCGCCAGCTGGAGCCCCCCCTGGCGATCGTCGTGGATGAGTTCGGTGGCACCGAGGGGCTGGTGACTATGCAGGACCTGATTGCCGAGATTCTCGGCGAGGTTGAGTCCTCGGCCCCGGATCGGCGTTTCCGGGCGGTGACGGCGGATCGCTGTGTGGTGCAGGCCCAGACCGACATCGACACGGTGAACGAACGCCTCGGTCTCGACCTGCCGGAGAGCGATCGCTACAGCACCCTGGCGGGTCTGGTGATGGAGCGGCTGCAGCGGCTGCCCCAGCCCGGCGATCGCCTCGAACTGGCAGGCGTACGGCTGACGGTGCTGGCCGTCGAGGGGCCGCGCCTGAGCGAAATCGAAATCTGTCGCTTCCAGCCTCGCCAATCTGCCCCCTGAGGCGGGATCGGGCTGCGTGGTAGTATCGACCAGATTTCAGCCTGTTTGGAGCAGGGTGCGTCGATGGCAGCAGCAGTCGCAGGCCAGTCCCAGAAGCCGCTGCGGATCGGGGTGATCGGCGTCGGCAACATGGGCCAGCACCACTCCCGGGTTCTCAGTTTGCTCAAGGACGTGGAACTGGTCGGCATCGCCGACGCCAATGTCGAGCGGGGTCTGGAAACTGCCAGCAAGTACCGCTGCCGTTTCTTCGAGGATTACCGCGAACTGCTGCCCCTGGTGGATGCGGTCTGCATTGCTGTCCCCACGCGCCTTCATTACGACGTCGGCATGGCCGCCCTGAATGCCGGCGTCCACTGCCTGATCGAGAAGCCGATCGCCGCCAGCCTGCAGGAAGCGGAAGCCCTGGTCAATGCTGCCGCCGAAGCGGGCTGCATCCTCCAGGTCGGCCACATCGAGCGCTTCAATCCTGCCTTCCAGGAACTGAGCAAGGTGGTCCAGACCGAGGACATCCTGGCCCTGGAAGCCCACCGCATGAGCCCCTACTCCAACCGGGCCAACGATGTCTCGGTGGTGCTCGATCTGATGATCCACGACATCGATCTGCTACTGGATCTGGCCCAGGCCCCCGTGGCAGATGTGCAGGCCCACGGCAGCCGGGCCCTGGGTTCCGAGCAGCTGGACTACGTGACCGCGACCCTGCGCTTCACCAACGGCATCATCGCCACGGTCACTGCCAGCAAGGTCACCCACCGCAAGATCCGTAACCTCTCAGCCCATTGCCGCGCCAGTCTGGTGGAAGCGGATTTCCTCAACAACGAGATCCTGATCCATCGCCAGACTACCTCCAGCCTGGCCCCGGATCACGGCCAGATCCTCTACCGCCAGGACGGTCTGATCGAGAAGGTCTGGACCAGTAACATCGAACCCCTGAATGCCGAGCTGGAGCACTTCGCCCAGTGCGTGCGCGGTGGTGAGCCGCCCTCGGTCGGCGGTGAGCAGGCCATCCAGGCGCTGCGCCTCGCCAGTCAGATCGAAGCCATGGCGCTCGAGGCCGCCGGGGTGGCGTCGGAACGGTTGGCCAGCCCGGTCTGACCCGGACCGTGAGATAGGTGCATAGGGCCCCGGCGTCGCAACGGACACCGGGGCCCCGTCACGTTCAGGCGCTCAACGACAGAGCCGGCACGCTCAGGAAACGGATCGCCGCCAGCAGACTTTCGCGGCAGGCCCGGGGCGATCGCTCGTAGAAGCGGTGCCAGGCGTCGGCCTTGCACTGCTCGTAGCGCGCCTCCTCGTCCGGGTGATCCGCCAGCCAGGCTAGGCGCACGGCGTGGCCGATCAGTACATCCAGGACGATGTATTCCTCGAACTGCACCTCCGGGTTGGCCTGCACGAAGGCGCCGAGGCTGACCAGGGCCTCCAGGGTGAGCTGGCGGTATTCCGGCGCATCGATCTTGTTGAGCAGGTGCTCCACCCGCAGGGCGAACTGCTTCTCGCCCGGCGTCATCTCCGCCAGCAGCGGTTCGCTGTCCAGGCGGTTGCGCCGTTCCAGCTTGTCGCCGATCACCAGCCCGCGGCAGGTCCTGAGCACACTCCAGACCAGCGGGTAGAAGTCCTTGGGGACCCGGTTGAAGGCCCCGTCCCGCTGCCGCTGGAAGCGCCAACCCCGGCTGGGCGCCTCCTCTGGCTCCTGGCTGGGCAGATCCCAGCGGATGCTCTCGGAGTTCTGCAGGTGCAGGCTCTCCTGCTGCTGCAGGGTGCGCCCGAAGTCCTCATAGCCGATGATCGCCTCCCGCAGCCGGGTCTTGATCGCGAAGGGGCTGAGCTGCATCAGCTGCTCATAGGCCTCGTCCTGGGTCAGCTGCCGTTCCTGGGCCAGTTCGCCGGTGAGCAGCAGGATCAGGTAGCCCACCCGCAGGGTCAGAAAGCCCTTGAACAGCTCGGGCTCGCCCCGCACCAGCACGTTCAGGTAGAGCAGAATCTCCTGGCTGAGGGTGCGCTCGCGGATGTCCTCCCGGCAGAAGAGGGTGAATTTCTCCAGAATGTCGCTCACGGGCAGGGGCTCGACGATCAGCGAGGCGCTGGTGTAAGCCTTGCCGATGGCGATCTGTTTCTGGCGTACCACCAGATCCGTGACCGCATCCTCCAGACCGATGTCGGTGCGGCCCAGTACCCCCGCCACCTGGCGCAGGATGCCCCAGTAGCGGCGCTCTGCCGCCCGACCGTAGACCTCGTCGAGCAGATCTCGGACCCGGTCATCACCGCCCAGACCGGTGCTCCAGTCGAGCCCCTGCAGGGCCGCCAGATCCTGCAGCAGTTCCGCCTGTTCGTAAAGATTGCGGCTCTGGCGCAGCTGGGCGACCAG
The DNA here is from genome assembly GCA_964481495.1 of uncultured bacterium. GTDB lineage: Bacteria > Cyanobacteriota > Cyanobacteriia > Synechococcales > Synechococcaceae > CAWUMD01. Next base: position 26,603 of record CAYZUY010000005.1, on the reverse strand, counting down.
ATTGTCGGCTTCGGTCTCGACCTCAAGGGCGAATTCGCGGGTACCGCTGAGGGGGCGGTCCGCCTTGGGGTCGTGGCCGAGCACGTAACAGCGCGGCCGGGTGTCCTGCAGCCCGTCATCGGTGAAGCGGAAGCCGTGCAGATCGTCAATGCGTTCGACCCCAGTGGTGCGCAGCAACTGCTGCAGCGGTCCGATACGGACGGGAACGTTGTTGCAGCGACCGCTGGAGAGTTCACCGATCAGATCCAGCAGTGCTTCCCGACCGGTTTCCACCATCGTGCGGGTGATCAGCAGCGTTAGGGTGGGGCGCCCGGGCTGGTTCCAGTTGCGGTGGACGTAGCTGAGCTCGCTCTTGAACTGGGCGATTAGGAAGTGGTAGTCGAGGGTGAGATAGAACTGGCGCTGGTCCAGGAAGCTGGGCAGGAAGACGACTGTCTCGCCTGCCAGCTGATAGGCGCGGGCGCTGGCCAGACTGCGGGGGCGGCGCAGGGGGCGTCCCTGCAGCCCCAGGCGGGGATTCAGCCCGACCCGGCTGAACACCTGGGCCAGTTCCTCGCCGCGGCGGATGCGAATCGGGGCCACCTGACTGGGGGTCTGGGTGGTGATCCCGAAGTCCGCCAGCCGGGTCTGCAGTTCCTCATCCTCGGCGATCAGGGCGATCTGGACGGTGGTGGGCCGGGGGGCCTGGGCCTGCAGGTGGCGGCCGATCGGGTCGATGTCCCCCAGCTCGAGCAGCCCTTCCGCCAGCAGTTCGCCCAGCATCCACAGGCTCTGGGCCCAGACCAGGGGCAGGTTGTCGTTGGCTTCCCGGGGCTGGCTGCCGGGGGACTGCCGTTCGGCCTCAATCCGATCTTCGGGCACGAAGTAGAGTTCCGGCAGCAGCAGCTGACCGTCGCGCTCCACCGCCAGCTGCCGCAGGCGATCGCGGTAGTAGGCCACCTGGTTGCGATCGCCCCGGAACTGGCCGTCAAGCATCAGATAGCAGAAGAACAGCGGCCATTCGCACTCAATGTGCTCGAACTGCTGCAGTTCGAAGGGTTCGTAGTGCAGGCGGCTGGTGTCCTCGATCACTGCCTGGTGACCGTCCCTCAGAAAGCGTTTGCAGCCGTGGCGGCCCTCCAGCTGGGTCACTACCTTGCGGCGGGTGCGTTCCGCCAGATCCCGGTCGGCGACGGCGAAGGCCGGAAAGCTGATGATGCTCAGCAGGGCGCCGTCCACTTCCTTGGAGGCCGACTCCCGCGGCAGTAGCGATCGCAGCGTCAGGCGGGTGCGGGCGATCTCATCGGGCATGACGTGGATCACCGAGGCCTGACTGCCGTTGGCCCCGAACAGGTCGAAGCCGTTCAGCGCCTCCAGCGCCGCCAGGGCCATGCCGATCGAACTGGCGTTCAGTTCCGGCTTGCCGTGGTTGATCTTGTTGCCCCGCTCCCAGATGCCGTAGTCCGGGGTGCGGTAGGCCCGGCTGATGTACCAGATGAGGTTCTGGACGAAGTTGACCTCATCCAGACTGGCGACGATCGGCAGGCCCGAGGCAGTCATCTGGGCCAGCATGAGCAGGAACAGCGAGGTGGCATCCAGCTGCAGGTGGCCCCACTCGTCATCACCCACCACGGTGGTGCCGGTGGGGGTGTCGTACTTGGCGTGCAGGGCGTCGAGCGGATTCTGGGTGTGCTTGAACTGCTCCACCTTGTCAGCCTGGCGCATCATCGCCACCAGCAGGCCGCGCATCAGGCGGATGGTGCTCTGCTCCAGCTGGTAGCAGCGGCTGGGGTCGCTGCCGCTGCGACGGTAGGCCAGGGCCAGCCCCCAGACGGCCAGGATGCTGTAGACGTTGTCGCGCACCCAGGCATCGGTGTAGTTGCCGTGGACATTGACCGCGGTGCTGGCGGGCAGCAGGCCGCTGATCGGGTGCTGGCGCTCGAGAATGACGGCCTGCACCTGCTGGTAGAAGCCATCCAGACGGCTGGCCGGATTCTGGGTGGAACGGATTGCTGCGGTCATCACCAAACTCCGACGTCGGTGGGCCCGGCAGCACGGCAAAGTACCGTCGCTGGCCCATACTAATGAACTGGCTTATTCCGAAATCGTCCCAGATATCCGTTCCCGTCGAACATCCCAGGAAACTCCTGCCGCTATGAGCTCCTCCTTCCAGACGGCTGCCGTCCTCGGACTGCCGGTGCACCTGTGCCCCGATTACGTGGACGACCTGCGCCGCCGGGTCCAGGCCGGAACCGGAGCTCACGTGGTGACAATCAACGCCGAGATGGCGATGCTGGCCGGGGAACAGCCGGAACTGGCCGAGGTGATTCGCCGGGCGGAGCTGGTGATTCCCGACGGAGCGGGCGTGGTCTGGGTGTTGCGCAGTCGCGGCTGGAAGCTGCGGCGCTGCCCGGGCATCGAACTGGCAGCGGCCCTGGTAGCTCAGGCGGCCCGGGAGGGCTGGACAGTCTGCTTCTACGGCGGTGAGCCCGGCGTGGCCCAGGCGGCAGCGGACTACTGGCAGCAGCAGCATCCGCAGTTGCGCATGGGCGGGGTCTGGCACGGTTTCCTCTCCCCGGAGGAACGTCAGCAGTGTGCCGAGGCGATCGCCACCCTCCAGCCCCAGCTGATCCTTGCCGGCCTCGGTGTGCCCCGCCAGGAATTCTGGATCCGCGACCATCGGGCGCTGGCGCCGGGTGCCATCTGGGTCGGGGTCGGTGGCAGTTTCGACATCTGGTCCGGCCGCAAGGAGCGGGCCCCGCGCTGGCTCTGCCGTCTCAGCCTCGAGTGGACCTGGCGCCTCTACCAGGAGCCCTGGCGCTGGCGCCGCATGCTGGCGCTGCCCCAGTTCGCCTGGGCCGCCCTGACCGAACGGCAGCCCTCCCGCCCCTGATTACTGTCGTCTGTGTGACACAACGGGTCGATCTGCTGTATAGTGTTTAATTGCCGCCGAAATCGGTGCAGTACGCCTGGCTAAACGCTCGCCATGCCGATGCTGCCGTGACGGCCGGTTAAGTCAGATGACCTAGGGCATTCGCTTGCGACCCCGACCCTCGCGGGGGTTGCCCCACGGAAACTGAAGCCCGACTCTCCGGAGTCAGCTTCAAGTCCGAGCAAGCCTGAGCCAACCGTGGCGCCTCGGCGTCCCCTCGACTCGCTCTGTTCATCCCCGACTTACATCCGCGACGCAAGCCAGAAGCCCTAGGGCTGTCTGGTCTTTATCGCGTTCGGGCTGCGACCGCGATCGCCAGTCTGAAGCCCCGAGTAGCGTTTACAGGGAGTTCCTGAATCGTGTCAGTCGGAATCCTCGGCACCAAGCTGGGAATGACGCAAATCTTTGATGAGAACGGCAAAGCCGTCCCCGTCACCGTCATCCAGGCCGGTCCTTGCACCGTCACCCAGGTCAAGACCACTGCAACCGATGGCTACAACGCCATCCAGATCGGCTTCCAGGAAGTTCGCGAGAAGCTTCTCAACAAGCCGGAACTGGGCCACCTCGCCAAGTCCGGTGCAGCCCCTCTGCGCCACCTGATCGAATACCGCGTCGACAGCACCGAAGGGTTCGAGCTGGGTCAGTCCCTGAACGCCGCCCTGTTCGAAGCAGGTCAGAAGGTGGACGTGGCAGGTCACACCATTGGTCGTGGTTTCGCCGGTTACCAGAAGCGCCACAACTTCGCCCGCGGTCCCATGGCCCACGGCTCGAAGAACCATCGTCTCCCGGGTTCGACCGGCGCGGGTACCACCCCCGGTCGTGTGTTCCCCGGCAAGCGGATGGCTGGCCGCTACGGCAACACCGCCGTGACCATCCGTCAGCTGGCTGTCGTGCGGGTCGACGCCGAGCGCAACCTGATCCTCGTCAAGGGTTCGGTCCCGGGCAAGCCCGGCGCTCTGGTGAACATCAAGCCCGCGACTGTCGTGGGACGTGCCTGATCCCGTGATCTGCAGATTTCCCTCACGTCAACGCGAGCTTAAGAAGGTTTAGACATCATGGTTGATTGCGTCGTTCAAGACTGGCAGGGCCAAACGTCCGGCAATGCCACCCTCGATCTGCGGGTCGCCAAGGAAGAGAACGCCAAGCACATCGTGCACCGCGCCCTCGTGCGCCAGCTGGCCAACGCCCGTCAGGGCACCGTTTCCAGCAAGACCCGGGCCGAAGTCCGCGGTGGTGGCCGCAAGCCCTGGAAGCAGAAGGGCACCGGTCGTGCCCGTGCCGGCTCCATCCGTTCTCCCCTGTGGCGTGGCGGCGGTGTGATCTTCGGGCCCAAGCCCCGCGATTACAGCGTCAAGATGAACAAGAAGGAGCGTCGTCTGGCGCTGCGGACCGCTCTCATGGCCCGCGTCGAGGATCTGGTGGTGGTGAAGGAATTCGCCGACCAGCTCTCCCGTCCCAAGACCAAGGAACTGGCCCAAGCGCTGGTTCGCTGGGGTGTTGAACCCGGCGTCAAGGTGCTGCTGATCACCGCCGCCAAGGATGAGAACGTCTTCCTGTCGGCCCGCAACATGCCCAACGTGAAGCTGATCACGGCCACCAATCTCAACGTGTTCGACCTGCTGGGCGCCGACAAGATCGTCAGCACCAGCGCCGCTCTGGAGAAGATTCAGGAGGTGTACGGTGCCTAACTTCGACCCCCGTCATCTGACCGACATTATTCGTCGGCCCATCATCACGGAAAAGGCCACCCGTCAGCTGGAACTGAACCAGTACACCTTCGAGGTGGACGAGAAGGCCAGCAAGCCGGAAATCAAGGCTGCCATCGAACAACTGTTCGAGGTCAAGGTGGTTGGTCTGAGCACCCACAAGCCTCCCCAGAAGTCCCGCCGTGTCGGTCGCTTCCAGGGTTACCGCTCCCGCCACAAGCGGGCCGTGGTCCGTCTGGCAGAGGGGAACACCATCACCCTCTTCCCCGAGGTCTAGGTCTAGTTCAGCGAGAGAACAACAATGGGTATTCGCGCCTACCGTCCGTATACGCCTGGCACCCGGGAACGCGTGGTCTCGGATTATTCCGAAATCACCACCAGCCAGCCTGAAAAGTCCCTTGTCGTCTACAAGCACCGGCACAAGGGCCGCAACAACCGCGGTGTGATCACCTGCCGTCACCGGGGCGGCGGTCACAAGAAGCTCTACCGGATCATCGACTTCAAGCGCGACAAGCGCGAGATCGTCGGTCGTGTCGTTTCCATCGAATACGATCCGTTCCGCAACGCCCGCATCTCCCTGGTGGTCTACGCCGATGGTGAGAAGCGCTATGTCCTGAATGCCAACGGCATGAAGGTCGGCGATCAGATCGTTGCCGGTGAGAACGCTCCGATCGAAGTCGGCAATGCCCTGCCGCTGTCGGCGATTCCCCTCGGTACCACCGTCCATAACGTCGAGCTGTACGCCGGTCGCGGCGGTCAGATTGTGCGTGCTGCCGGTGCCAGCGCCCAGGTTGTGGCCAAGGACGGCGAATACGTCGCCCTCAAGCTGCCCTCCACTGAGGTCCGTCTGGTTCGCCGCGAGTGCTACGCCACCATTGGTGCTGTCGGCAACGCCGAAGTCCGCAACACCCAGCTGGGCAAGGCCGGTCGCAAGCGCTGGCTCGGTCGTCGTCCGGAAGTCCGCGGTAGCGTCATGAACCCGGTTGACCACCCCCACGGTGGTGGTGAAGGTCGGGCTCCCATCGGCCGTTCCGGTCCTGTCACTCCCTGGGGCAAGCCGGCTCTGGGTGCCAAGACCCGGAAGAAGAACAAGCCGAGCAACAAGTTCATCGTCCGTCGTCGTCGTAAGACGTCCAAGCGCGGTCGCGGTGGTCGCGACGCGTAAACGCGGGATCCCGAGCCGTCCCTGCGGCGGCTCACCGCTTTTCCGCCAGACCCGTTAGCAACCAGAGAGAACCATGTCCCGTTCACTCAAGAAAGGTCCGTTCGTCGCCGACCACCTGATGCGCAAGATCGAGAAGCTCAACGCCAAGGGCGAAAAGACCGTGGTGAAAACCTGGTCCCGGGCTTCCACCATCCTGCCCCAGATGATTGGCCACACCATCGCCGTCCACAACGGTCGCCAGCATGTGCCCGTTTACGTCAACGAGCAGATGGTCGGTCACAAACTCGGCGAATTCGCCCCCACCCGCACCTTCCGCGGTCACACCAAAGACAAGAAATCGGGCCGTTAATCCCGCCTGATGAAGAGGTAAACCGATGGCAATCGAAACCAAGACTCAGGCCAAAGCGCATACTCGCTTTATCCGCATGTCTCCCAACAAGGTGCGGCGGGTGCTGGATCAGATCCGTGGTATCTCCTACCGCGAAGCGCTGATCATCCTCGAGTTCATGCCTTATCGCGCCTGCGATCCGATTCTCAAGACGCTCCGTTCTGCGGTCGCCAATGCCGAGCACAACCTCGGTCTGGATCCCGCTAGCCTGGTTGTCAGCGAAGCCTTCGCCGACATGGGTCCTGTTCTGAAGCGTTTCCGCCCCCGTGCGCAAGGTCGTGCGTTCCAGATTCGCAAGCCCACCTGCCACATCACCATCGCGGTTGCTCCGCAGGCCTAGGAAAGTAGAAGGAGAACGTCGTGGGACAGAAGATCAACCCCGTAGGCTTCCGCCTCGGCATCACCCAGGAGCACCGCTCCCGCTGGTATGCCGATCCGAATAAATATCCGGCTCTCCTCCAGGAGGATGCCAAGATCCGTCAGTACGTCCGCAAGAACCTGGCCAACGCCGGTCTTTCTGACATCCGGATCGAACGCAAGGCCGATCAGGTCGAACTGGAAATCCGTACCGCCCGTCCTGGCGTAGTCGTCGGTCGCGGTGGTGCCGGTATCGAAACCCTGCGTCAGGGTGTCCAGGCTGCCCTGGGTGATCCCAGCCGTCAGGTGCGGATCAACGTCGTCGAAGTCGAGCGCGTCGATGCCGATGCTGCTCTGCTCGGCGAGTACATTGGCCAGCAACTGGAGCGCCGGGTTGCTTTCCGCCGCTGTGTCCGTCAGGCCATCCAGCGCGCCCAGCGCGCCGGTGTCCAGGGCATCAAGATTCAGGTCTCCGGTCGTCTGAACGGTGCGGAAATCGCCCGGACCGAGTGGACCCGTGAAGGTCGCGTGCCCCTGCACACGCTTCGTGCTGACATCGACTACGCCTACTGCACCGCCCAAACCACCTACGGCATCCTCGGCATCAAGGTCTGGGTGTTCAAGGGTGAAGTGATCCCGGGCCAGGAGCGGGTGAGCGAAGCTCCCGCTGGTCAACGCCCCCGTCGTGGCAACCAGCAGCGTCGTCGCCAGCAGTTTGAAGACCGCTCCAACGAAGGTTAGAGGTAAGTCATGCTCAGTCCGAGACGAGTTAAATTCCGCAAGCACCACCGGGGCCGCATGAAGGGCACGGCGACGCGGGGCAACACCATCGCCTTCGGCAATTTCGCGCTGCAGGCTCAGGAATGCTCCTGGATCACCTCCCGTCAGATTGAGGCCAGCCGTCGGGCCATGACCCGCTACACCCGTCGTGGTGGTCAGATCTGGATCCGCATCTTCCCCGATAAGCCGGTGACGATGCGCCCCGCCGAAACCCGGATGGGTTCCGGTAAGGGTAACCCCGAATTCTGGGTCGCGGTCGTCAAACCCGGCCGGATTCTGTTCGAGATCGGCGGTGAAGTGACCGAGGAAACCGCACGCGAAGCGATGCGTCTGGCCTCCTTCAAGCTCCCGATCAAGACGAAGTTCATCACGCGCGAAACGGAGCAGGCATAGCCATGGCATTGCCCACTATCGAAGAAGCCCGCAAGCTGAACGACGCCGATCTGGCCGAGCAGATCCTTGCGGTCAAGAAGGAACTGTTCGACCTGCGCTTCCAGCAAGCCACCCGTCAACTTGAGAAGCCCCACCTCTTCCGTCATGTGAAGAAGCGTCTGGCTCAGCTCCTGACGGTCGAGCGCGAGCGTGAGCTCAAGCAAGCACAGGCCTAGTCATCTAAGGAGTCAGAAGCGATGGCAGTCAAGGAACGCGTTGGCGTGGTCGTCAGCGACAAGATGGATAAAACCGTCGTCGTCGCGGTCGAAAACCGCAGCGCCCACCCCGTCTACGGGAAGATCGTCGTCCGCACCAAGCGCTATAAGGCGCACGATGAGGACAACCAGGCTAAGACCGGCGATCGCGTCCGTATTACTGAAACTCGTCCCCTCAGCAAGACCAAGCGCTGGGCGGTTGCCGAGATCCTCAGCAGTGCTAACTAAACGGCCGGAGGGTCAGCCGTGATTCAACAGCAAACCTATCTCAACGTTGCCGATAACAGCGGTGCCCGCAAGCTGATGTGCATCCGTGTGCTCGGCAGCAACCGCACCTACGCCGGTATCGGTGACGTGATCATCGCCGTCGTCAAGGACGCGCTTCCCAACATGCCCGTCAAGAAGTCCGACGTTGTTCGGGCGGTTGTCGTGCGCACCAAGAAGCAGCTGCGTCGTGACAGCGGCAACGTCATCCGTTTCGATGACAACGCAGCAGTGATCATCAACAAGGACAACAACCCCCGCGGTACCCGTGTCTTTGGTCCGGTTGCCCGTGAGCTGCGCGAGAAGAACTTCACGAAGATCGTGTCTCTGGCTCCGGAGGTCATCTAATGGCAAAGCAAGCAACCGCCGTGCGTCACACGATGCACGTCAAGACCGGCGACACGGTAATCGTGATCTCCGGTAAGGACAAGGGAACCGTCGGCAAGGTGCTGAAAGTGCTCCCCAAGACCAGCCGCGTGGTGGTCGAAGGGGTCAACATCCGCACCAAGCATGTCAAGCCCCAGGCTGAAGGTGAATCCGGATCCATCCAGACCGGCGAAGCCTCCATCCACAGCTCCAACGTGATGCACTACTCCGAAAAGGAGAAGGTGCGCAGCCGCGTCGGCGTCACCCTCACCGAAGACGGTCGCAAGGTGCGCAAGCTGCTCAAGACCGGCGAAATCATCGACTAATGTCCTATCGCCCCTGACCAAGACCAGGGACTACAGCAACCATGGCGCTGAAACAGCTCTACAAAGAGACGATTGTTCCGAAGCTGATGCAGGAGTTCGGTTACTCGAACGTCCATCAGGTTCCCAAGGTCGTCAAAGTCACCGTGAACCGGGGTCTGGGCGAAGCCGCCCAGAACGCCAAGGCACTTGAATCCTCTCTGGCCGAAATTGCCGTGATTACGGGCCAGAAGCCCGTCGTCACCCGCGCCAAGAAGGCGATCGCCGGCTTCAAGATTCGTCAGGGAATGCCCATCGGCGTGATGGTCACCCTGCGGGGCGATCGCATGAATGCCTTCCTCGAGCGTCTGATCCACCTGGCGCTGCCTCGCATCCGTGACTTCCGTGGCATCAGCCCCGACAGCTTCGACGGTCGTGGCAACTACACCCTCGGTCTGCGTGAGCAGCTGATCTTCCCCGAGATCACCTACGACAGCATCGACCAGATCCGCGGCATGGACATCACGATCGTCACCACGGCCAACTCCGATGACGAAGGCCGTGCACTGCTGCGCGAAATGGGCATGCCCTTCCGGGCCAACTAGGTAGGCATTTCCACCCAAGAGGAAACTATGGCGATTAACGATCCCATCGCAGATATGCTCACTCGCATCCGGAATGCCCAGGAGGCCCGGCATGCGACCACCCAGGTGCCCGCCTCCCGGATGTCCCGCAGCATCGCTGATGTGCTGCAGAAGGAAGGCTTCATCGCCGGTTACGAGGAAACCAGCGAAGGCGCGGCCAAGCACCTGCAAATCTCCCTCAAGTACAAGGGCAAGAATCGCCAGCCGATCATCAAGGCTCTCAAGCGGGTCAGTCGTCCCGGTCTGCGGGTCTACTCGAACCGCAAGGATCTGCCCCGTGTGCTGGGCGGCATCGGCATCGCGATCATCTCCACCTCCCAGGGCCTCATGACGGACCGTGATGCCCGTCGCCAGGGTGTCGGTGGCGAAGTGCTCTGCTACGTCTGGTAATTCCGCAGCGCATCGTTTCAGGAGCAATCGTCGTGTCTCGTATCGGAAAACGTCCCATCGAGATTCCGGACAAGGTCACCGTCGCCATCGACGGTCGTCTGGTCTCGGTCAAGGGCCCCAAGGGTGAGCTCAGCCGCGAGCTGCCCAGCGGTGTTGTCGTCTCCCAGGAAGGCGCTACCGTCGTTGTCGCCCGTGCGGATGAATCCCGCACGGCCCGTCAGCGTCACGGTCTCTGCCGTACCCTGGTCGCCAACATGGTTGAAGGCGTCTCCAAGGGCTTCGAGCGTCGCCTCGAAATCATCGGTGTCGGCTACCGGGCTGCCGTTCAGGGCCAGAAGCTGGTGCTGAACGTCGGCTACAGCAACCCCGTCGACATCAACCCCCCCGCAGGCGTCAGCTTCGCGGTGGAGAACAACACCAACGTGATCGTCACCGGCATCAATAAGGAAGACGTCGGCAACACTGCCGCTCAAATCCGTGCCGTCCGTCCCCCCGAGCCCTACAAGGGCAAGGGCATCCGCTATGTGGGTGAGACGATTCTGCGCAAGGCTGGCAAGACAGGCAAGAAATAATCATGAAAGTGACTCGTCGCGAAGCGACCCGCCGCCGTCACCGCAGCGTGCGTCGTCGGGTAACCGGTACCGCGGAACGCCCCCGTCTGGCAGTCTTCCGCTCCAACAACAACATCTACGTTCAGGTGATCGACGATGTGTCCCGCACCACTCTGGCTGCGGCGTCCACTCTCGATGCCACCCTGCGCACCAGCCTGTCCTCCGGTGCCAACTGCGACGCCGCTACGGCGGTCGGTACGCTGATTGGCGAACGGGCCAAGGCCAAGGGCATCACCCAGGTCGTCTTCGACCGCGGTGGCAACCTCTACCACGGCCGTGTCAAAGCGCTGGCCGATGCAGCTCGCGAAGCCGGACTGGAGTTCTGATCATGGCCGAAGAGAAGAAGCAATCCTCCCGCCGTAAAGGCGCCCGTCGGGTCGAGAAGGATACCGAGTGGCAGGAGCGGGTCGTCCAGATCCGCCGCGTGACCAAAGTCGTGAAGGGTGGTAAGAAGCTGAGCTTCCGCGCCATTGTGATCGTCGGGAACGAAAAGGGCCAGGTTGGTGTCGGTGTCGGCAAGGCCAGCGATGTGATCGGTGCCGTCAAGAAGGGCGTGGCCGATGGCAAGAAGCACCTGGTGGAAGTGCCCCTGACCAAGGCGGCCTCCATTCCTCACCCGATCAACGGTCGCAGTGTGGCCGCCAGCGTGATGCTGCGTCCCGCCGCCCCCGGTACCGGTGTAATTGCCGGTGGTGCCATCCGCACCGTTCTGGAACTGGCTGGTGTGAAGAACATCCTCGCCAAGCGTCTCGGTTCCAAGAACCCCCTCAACAACGCCCGCGCTGCCGTCGAGGCTCTGGGCGCGCTGCGGACCTTCGCCGGTGTTGCCGCTGAACGCGACATCCCCGTCGAGCAGCTGTACTAAGCCCAGGTGACCAGGACAGATCCTCAACCCGTCTGTCCTGTCCCGGCGAACCCCTGCCAATCAGAGGCTTAAGCCATGAATCTCGGTGATCTGCAGCCCAAGTCGGGCTCCAACAAGCGCCGCACCCGTAAGGGTCGCGGCATTTCCGCTGGTCAGGGTGCCAGCTGCGGCTTCGGGATGCGGGGTCAGAAGTCCCGTTCCGGTCGCCCCACCCGTGCCGGCTTCGAAGGCGGTCAGATGCCTCTCTACCGCCGGGTGCCCAAGCTGAAGCACTTCCCCCTGATCAACCGTCAGGAATACACCGTCATCAACATCGGTGCCCTGGCCGAACTGCCCGCCAACAGTGAAGTCACCCTCGACAGCCTGCTGGCCGCCGGTATCGCCACCCAGAATGACGGTCCCCTGAAGATCCTGGGTCACGGTGAACTGACCGTGGCACTGAAGGTGACGGCTGCGGCCTTCACCGCCTCCGCCAAGGAGAAGATCGAAGCGGCCGGTGGCAGCGCCACCACCCTCTAGTTCCCGTTCAGGGACGTGATACGCTCCGGCGAGTCGTCGGAGCGTTTCGCTCTTTCTGGTTCCGTTTCTGAGGTTCTGTCATGGTCGTCAGTCGCGGTAAAGCGCCCACTGCCCAGGAGACCTTTCTGCAGATGGCCCAGGCGGCCGGTCTGCGGGGGCGTCTGCTGGTCACGCTCGGTCTGCTGATCCTCTGCCGCCTGGGAATTTTCATCCCGGTGCCGGGCATCGACCGGGTTGCCTTCAGCCGTGATCTGGCTGGCAGCGGCAGCCTGGGTGGCGTGATCGGCTTCCTCGATATCTTCTCGGGGGGTGGCCTGTCGGCGCTGGGGCTGTTTGCCCTCGGCATCCTGCCCTACATCAACGCCTCGATCATCCTGCAGCTGCTCAC
>CAYZUY010000005.1:5081-14290 GCA_964481495.1 uncultured bacterium | reverse complement strand
ACGAAGGGGAGGCCGGTCGCCGCAAGATCGCCCAGCTCACCCGTTTTGTCTCCCTGGGCTGGGCGGTGCTGCAGAGTTCCGTCATCGCCCTCTGGGTGCAGCGGTATGCCCAGACCCCCGGCCCGCTGTTCGTAGCCGGAACGGTGATTGCCCTGGTAGCAGGTTCGATGTTCGTGATGTGGGTGAGTGAACTGATCACCGAGCGGGGAGTCGGCAACGGCGCCTCGCTGCTGATCTTCCTCAACATCACGGCCTCCCTGCCCAAGTCCCTGCAGGACACGATCAACCTGGCTCAGGAAGGTGATCGCAGCACTGTGGCCGGCATTGTCGTCCTGCTGCTGGTCTTCCTGGCCACCATCGTCGGGATCATCTTCGTCCAGGAAGGGACCCGGCGGATTCCGATCGTCTCTGCCCGTCGTCAGGTAGGCCGCCGTCTCTATACCGAGCGCAGCAGCTACCTGCCCCTGCGGATCAACCAGGGTGGCGTGATGCCGATCATCTTCGCCTCGGCAGTGCTGGTCCTGCCTTACTCCCTGGCCAACCTCACCCAGAATGCGACGGTTGCTCAGGTGGCGTCCTGGCTCAGCCCCAACGGCCCCACCCCCTGGCTCTACGTCCTCTTCTATCTGTTCCTGATCGTTGCCTTCAGCTACTTCTACTCGTCGCTGATTGTCAATCCGTCGGACATGGCCCAGAACCTGAAGAAGATGGGCGTCAGCGTTCCCGGTATCCGCCCCGGGAAGGCCACCACCGAGTACATCCAGGGGGTGCTCAACCGCCTGACGATTCTCGGGGCGCTGTTCCTGGGCTTCGTCGCCCTGGTCCCCACCGCAGTCGAAGGTGCCATCCGCATCAAGACCTTCCAAGGGCTGGGTGCCACCTCCCTGCTGATTCTGGTCGGTGTTGCCATCGACACTGCCAAGCAGATTCAGACCTACGTCATTTCCCAACGCTACGAAGGAATGGTTCGTCAGTAATGAGCCGTATCGTCTTTCTCGGCCCCCCCGGGGCCGGCAAGGGAACCCAGGCTGTCGTCGTTGCCGAGCGCCTCGGGGTTCCTCACATCTCCACCGGAGACATCCTGCGGGCTGCCGTGGCCAACCAGACCCCCCTGGGTCAGGAAGCTGAAGGCTATATGAGCCGCGGTGAACTGGTTCCCGACAGTCTGGTACTGGGGCTGGTGCGTGAGCGCCTGCAGCAGCCGGACACTGCCGGTGGCTGGATTCTGGATGGTTTCCCCCGCAACACGGCCCAGGCCGAGGAACTGGGGACCATGCTGGCTGCCATCGGCCAGACCTGCCAGCACGCTGTCAACCTCGAGGTCGCCGACGATCTGCTGGTGGAGCGTCTCCTGGCCCGGGGCCGGGCCGATGACAACGAAGCCGTGATCCGTCGCCGCCTTGAAGTCTATCGGGAGCAGACCGAACCCCTGATCGCCCACTACGAGGGCAAGCAACTGCTGCGCTCCATCGATGGTGTCGGCGAGGTCGATCAGGTTACTGAACGGATCATGGCGGCTCTCGTCTGAGCATCGGGCGTTATCCGTTCTGTGATATAGTGCTTTGTTTGTAGTCTTGCCGTTCGTCGGCATGAGTGTATTGACATGAAAGTCAGAGCTTCAGTTCGGAAAATGTGCGACAAGTGCCGGGTGATCCGTCGCCGCGGCCGTGTCATGGTTATCTGCGCAAACCCCAAGCATAAGCAGCGTCAGGGGTAGACCGACCGCAGCTGCAGCGCTACATGGCTGCGTCGGTTGTCGTCTAACTGACGAATTCTCATACCCCCGGCCGCTACGGCCGATTTCACGAACTCTTAGGGAGATTCAACGTGGCTCGGATTGCTGGTGTTGACCTGCCCCGCGACAAGCGGATCGAAGTTGGTCTGACCTATATCTATGGCATTGGCCCCACCCGCGCGAAGGAAGTGCTGGCCAAGACCGGTGTCAACCCTGACACCCGCGTCAAGGACCTGGGCGACGCCGATGTCGCTGCCCTGCGCGCCACCGTCGAAGGTGACTACCAGATCGAAGGTGATCTGCGTCGCTGGGAAGCGATGAACATCAAGCGCCTTCAGGACATCGGTTGTGTCCGCGGTCGCCGTCACCGTGCCGGTCTGCCGGTGCGTGGTCAGCGCACCCGGACCAACGCCCGGACCCGTCGCGGCGCCCGCAAGACCGTGGCCGGCAAGAAGAAGGCCACCCGTTAATCCTTCCGGGCCCCTGTGCCCGTTCGCGCCGCTGCGCCGCGTACCAGGCAGCAACTGTCGAACATTCCGTTCTAGAGAAGCAACATGGCTCGTCCCGCTAAGAAGTCGGGTCCCCGTAAGGCGAAACGCAACGTCCCCAACGGGGTCGCTCACATTCAATCGACCTTCAACAACACCATCGTCTCGATCACTGATCCCAGCGGTGAAGTGATCTCCTGGGCTTCCGCCGGTTCCAGCGGTTTCAAGGGCGCCAAGAAGGGTACTCCCTTCGCGGCCCAGACCGCTGCTGAAGCTGCTGGCCGCCGCGCCATCGACCAGGGCATGCGCCAGCTGGAAGTGATGGTCAGCGGTCCTGGGGCTGGTCGGGAAACCGCCATCCGCGCCCTCCAGGGTGCCGGTCTGGAAATTACCCTGATCCGCGACGTCACCCCGATTCCCCACAACGGTTGTCGGCCTCCCAAGCGCCGTCGCGTCTGATCCGCAGCCTGTTCTGTTGCATCAGCTTTCTGTAGTGGCATAGGGAGCCTTACCCGGTGGTCTTTTCAGTCGAGTGTCGCGAAACCCAGTTCGAAGAAGACGGTAGTCAATTCGGCAGTTTCGAGATTGCCCCCCTGCAACGGGGTCAGGGTACGACCGTGGGCAATGCCCTCCGTCGTGTGCTGCTCTCCAACCTGGAGGGGACGGCGGTTACGGCCGTCCGCATCAGTGGTGTCAACCATGAGTTCGCCACGATTCCCGGCGTGCGTGAGGATGTCCTCGACATCCTGCTCAACGTCAAGGAAGTCGTGCTCAAGTCCTACAGCAATCAGCCCCAGATCGGGCGCCTGATGCTGCAGGGACCGGCGACGGTGACCGCCGGGCAGATTGACTTCGGTCCCGAGGTCGAGGTGGTCAACACCGAGCATCACATCGCCACCCTCGCCGAGGGTGCCGTTCTGGAGATGGAATTCCGGGTCGAAAAGGGTGTCGGTTACCGCGCCATCGACCGGAGCCATGACGAGACGGCGGCGCTGGACTTCCTCCAGCTGGATGCGGTGTTCATGCCCGTGCGTCGGGTGAACTACAGCGTCACCGATAACCGGGCCAGCGGTGTCAGCCAGGATCACCTGCTGCTGGACATCTGGACCAACGGCAGCCTTACGCCCCAGGAAGCGCTCAGCCAGGCGTCGGCCATTCTGGCCTCCCTGTTCCTACCGCTGCAGGATGTCAGCTTCGAGCCGGATCTGACCAATGAGCCCGACCCGAGCCCCGAAAGCCAGACGCCGATCGAGGAGCTGCAGCTCTCGGTTCGGGCCTACAACTGCCTGAAACGCGCGCAGATCAACTCCGTGGCCGATCTCGTGGGCTACTCCTACGAGGATCTGCTCGAAATCAAGAACTTCGGCCAGAAGTCGGCTGAAGAAGTCGTCGAAGCTCTGGAGCGCATCGGCATCAAGCTCCAGGAAGCCAAGTCGAGCTGACGTAGAAGAACGTTTTCAAATCAGGTTCCACCATGCGACACCGTTGCAATGTCCCCCAACTGGGACTCCCCGCTGACCAGCGGAAAGCGCTGCTGCGCTCCCTGACCACCAACCTGCTCCGCCACGGCCGGATCACCACCACCAAGGCCCGCGCCAAGGCGGTTCGTACCGAAGCCGAGCGGATGATCACCCTGGCTAAGGACGGCTCCCTGCCGGCCCGTCGTAAGGCCATGGGCTACATCTACGACAAGCAGCTCGTTCATGCCCTGTTCGCCCAGGTGCCCGAGCGCTATGCCGAGCGGAACGGTGGTTACACCCGTATCCTCCGCACCGTATCCCGTCGGGGTGACAACTCCGAAATGGCGATCATCGAGCTCACCTGATCCGGGCACTGATGGGAGATCTGCCGCTGCGCCGCTTCGCGTTCGTCGTCCAGTATCTGGGGGCGTCGTTCTGTGGCTGGCAGCAGCAGGCCTCCGGCCGCTCGGTGCAGGCTGTCCTTGAGACAACCATCGCCACCGTTGTCGGCTATCCCGTCACTATCCATGCCGCCGGACGTACCGATGCTGGTGTGCATGCGGCCGGTCAGGTCTTCCACTGCGATCTGCGGACCCCGATTCCGGATTACCGCTGGCCCGGTGTGCTCAACGCCCGACTTCCCGAGGATGTCCTGATACGCGCAACGGCTGAGGTGCCGCCAACCTGGCACGCCCGGTTCGACGCCACCTACCGGCGCTATCGCTACACCCTCTACACCGACCCCATCCCGAATCTCTTCCTGCGGCATCAGGTCTGGCACTACTACCAGCAGCCTCTCGATGAATCCCGGATGGAGACGGCCCTTCAACCCCTGGTGGGTCTGCATCATCTGGCGGCGCTCCAACGGAGCAACTCCAGCCGCAAGCATGCCTGGGTTGACCTGCAGGAAGTCGAGATCCGACGCCGGGACGCTTTAATAGAGATTGAGGTTCAGGCCAGAGGTTTCCTCTACGGGATGATTCGTCTTCTCGTCGGGCTTCTGGTTCAGGTCGGAGAGGGGTCCCGTTCCCCCGAACAGTTCACAGACATCTGGGTCAATCAGCGTCGAGACCTGGTCAGACATTCCGCTCCCGCGAAAGGGCTCTGCCTGCTCCGGGTCGGCTACCCGGATTCCCCGTTCCCGGTGAATGCTTGGTTCGACACCCAGCCGCTGTTTGTGCTCCCCGCCGTCAGCCCTGAAGCGCTGACCCGGGATTCTGCCCTGACGACCGGCTAACTCCGTGTGTCCTCTCTTGCGAGAACCCCCCACCGCAATCATGAATACGAACAAGACTTTCCTCCCCCCCGTCGACGACACCGGCCGCGAGTGGTTCGTCGTTGATGCGGCTGACCAGCGCCTCGGCCGTCTGGCTACCGAAATCGCCCGCGTGCTGCGTGGCAAGCATAAGCCCACCTACACCCCTCACCTCGACGCCGGTGACTTCGTGATCGTCGTCAACGCCGACAAGGTGGCCGTGACCGGCCGCAAGGCGGAGCAGAAGCTCTACCGCCGTCACTCCGGGCGTCCCGGTGGCATGAAGACCGAAACCTTCAGCAAGCTGCAGGACCGTCTGCCCGAGCGGATCATCGAGCAGGCTGTGCGCGGCATGCTGCCCAAGACCCGCCTCGGCCGTCAGCTGTTCACCAAGCTGAAGGTCTACGCCGGTCCCGAGCATCCTCACCAGGCCCAGCAGCCCAAGGTGCTGACCGTGAACACCATTCCTGGAGGTAACGACTGATGGATCGCGCAGTGTACTGGGGTACCGGCCGTCGCAAGTCTGCGATCGCCCGTGTCCGTCTGGTTCCCGGCACCGACAAGCTGGTCGTCAACGGCCGCGACGGTAACGACTACCTGAACCACAACCCTGCCTCCCTGGCTCTGGTCAAGGCTCCCCTGGAGACCCTGGGTCTGGAAGGTGAGTACGACGTGCTGGTGAACGCCCATGGTGGCGGCCTCAGCGGTCAGGCTGATGCCATCCGTCTGGGTGTGGCCCGTGCGCTCTGCGTGCTGACCCCCGACAACCGTAAGCCCCTCAAGGTCGAAGGCTATCTGCGCCGCGATCCCCGGGTCAAGGAACGTCGCAAGTACGGTCTGAAGAAAGCCCGTAAGGCGCCTCAGTTCTCCAAGCGTTAATCTCCACAGGTATTGCGAACATGGCCAAGCAAGGCATCCATCCGGAGTGGTATCCGGAAGCCAAGGTGTACTGCAACGGCGAGCTCGTCATGACCGTCGGTTCCAGCCAACCGGAACTGCACGTCGACGTCTGGTCGGGCAACCACCCCTTCTACACCGGTACCCAGAAGATCATCGATACCGAAGGTCGGGTCGAACGCTTCCTGCGCAAGTACGGCATGCTCGACGCCGAACAGGCCCAGGGCTAACCGTCACCGGTTTCCAGGGAAAGCCCCCACGCGGGGCTTCCCTTTTTTTATGCCTGTCATTCCCCTCGCCCCCGCGCTGCCATGGCTGAAGCCTATCTGCTCGAAAAGCTCGTTTCGGTCGAACGGACCTTCAACGAACTGACCCGCAAACTGGCGGATCCCGATGTGGCCACGGACCCGGTGGAGTTCCAGCGCGTGGCCAAGGCCCGTTCGGGTCTTGAGGAGACGGTGACGACCTTCGAGGCCTTCCGGCAGGCGGAGAGTGATCTGGCCGGCGCCCGGGACATCCTGCGGGAGTCAGCGTCCGATCCCGAACTGCGGGAGATGGCGGCCCTGGAGGTCGAGGAACTGGAGCAGCGCCTGCAGGAACTGGAGCAGCGCCTGACGATCCTGCTGCTGCCGAAGGACCCCAACGACGACAAGAACATCATGCTCGAGGTCCGGGCCGGGACCGGTGGCGATGAAGCCGCCATCTGGGCTGGGGATCTGGTGCGCCTCTACAGCAAGTACGCCGAGTCCCAGGGCTGGCGGGTGAAGCTGCTGAGCGAGTCGGCGGGCGATATGGGCGGCTTCAAGGAAGCGATTCTGGAAATCCAGGGCGATTCCGTCTACAGCAAGCTGAAGTACGAGGCGGGGGTGCACCGGGTACAGCGGGTACCCGCCACCGAAACCCAGGGTCGGGTTCACACCTCGACGGCGACGGTGGCGATCATGCCCGAAGTCGATGACGTGGAAATCCACATTGATCCCAAGGACATCGAACTGACGACGGCCCGCTCCGGTGGGGCCGGGGGCCAGAACGTCAACAAGGTGGAAACGGCGGCTGACCTGTTCCACAAGCCGACAGGGATCCGCATCTTCTGTACCGAAGAGCGATCGCAGCTCCAGAACAAGGAGCGGGCGATGCAGATCCTGCGAGCCAAGCTCTACGAGATGGAACTGCAGAAGCAGCAGGATGAGGTCAGCTCCCTGCGTCGCAGCCAGGTGGGTACCGGCTCCCGCTCCGAGAAGATCCGCACCTACAACTACAAGGACAACCGGGCCACTGATCACCGTCTCGGGATCAACTTCCCGCTCAATAGCGTCCTAGAAGGTGGGATCGAAGATGTGATCCAGACCTGCATTTCTCAGGACCAGCAGGCCCAGCTGGAGGAACTGGCCCGGGAGCAGCAGGCTTAGGCCTCAGGCTCCGATTACGTATTTGCGCCACTCCTGACGGCCCTGGCTGAGGTGGCGGCTGATCTCGAAGGAAAGCACACTGGCCGGGCGGCGGGGTTGCGATCGCAGCTCCATACCCGCCTCCCGGGGGGTGCGGTTGCCCTTCTGGTGGTTGCAGCGGGCGCAGGCGGTGACGATGTTCTCCCAGCTGTCGTTGCCACCGCGGGAGCGGGGCAGTACGTGGTCCAGAGTGAGGCGGTCGCCCCGGGCGCCGGGGTACTGGCAGCGGTGATTGTCCCGGTGGAAGACGTGACGGCGGGTGAGGGGGATGTCCTGGTAGGGAATCTGGATGTACTGGCGCAGGCGGATGACGCTCGGCAGCTGCAGGTCGGCGTAGATCTGCCGGGGCTGGTGTTCCAGCGGCTCGGCCTTGCCCTTGAGCACCAGAATAATGGCTCGCTTCCAACTGGTGAGGTTGAGCGGTTCGTAGGAGGCGTTGAGGACCAGAACCTGAGCCATGGCCGGAGTCTGCCACGATTTGCCACAGATGGTAGCACTGTCGGATCCGACGTGCGGGGCTGTATCGGGGTCGACAAGACGGTAGACTGCAGGGCGATCGCCGGGATGAATCCGCCACCATGAGCGCTCCCACTGACATCGATGCGGCTGCCCTCCTGCGCCAGCGGGCCTGGGTGGAGGTCGACCTCGAGGCGATCGCCAGCAATGTCCGCACCCTGCGGCGCACCCTGACCCCGTCGACCGAACTGATGGCCGTCGTCAAGGCGGATGCCTACGGCCACGGGGCTCTGGCGGTGGCTCGCACCGTGCTGGCTGCCGGGGCGACCCGCCTCTGCGTTGCCACCCTGATGGAGGCGATGGAACTGCGTCAGGCTGGGATCGGGGCTCCGATTCTGCTGCTGGGGGCGACCCACTCCGCCGATCAGGCCCGGGCGGCAGCCCAGTGGCGGATTGAACCGACCCTCTCCACGGTGGATGAGGCCCAGGTGTTCTCGCGCGTCCTGGCTGAGCAGGGACGGGAACTGCCGGTTCACCTCAAGCTCGACACCGGCATGGCCCGCCTCGGGGCACCCTGGGAGGATGCCGTTGCCTTCCATCGGGCTGTGCAGGCATTACCGGGTCTGCGGATTGACAGCCTCTACTCTCATCTGGCGACAGCAGACGAGCTGGACCAGACGATTCTGCGCCAGCAGCAGCAGCGGTTTGAAGCGGCGATCGCAGCGGTACGCACGGCAGGTCTGCCCTGTCCTCGTCTGCATCTGGCCAACTCGGCGGCCGCGATCGCCTTCCCCGAACTGCACTACGATGCGGTGCGCGTCGGTCTGGCGCTCTATGGTGTCTATCCGGCTCCCCATCTGCGGCGGCGCCTCGATCTGAAACCGGCGCTCCAGGTGCGGGCCCGGGTCACCCACGTGCGGCATCTGCCTGCCGGGACCGGGGTCAGCTACGGCCATCGCTTCATCACCCCCCACCCCACCCGGATGGCGGTCATCGGCATCGGCTATGCCGACGGCATTCTGCGCAGCCTCAGCAATCGCATGCAGGTTCTGGCCCAGGGACAGCGGCTGGCCCAGATCGGGATGATCACCATGGATCAGCTGATGGTGGATGCCACTGTGGTGCCGACTCTGCAGCCCGGCGATGTGGTTACCCTGCTGGGCGACGAAGGGACCGAGCGGATCACAGCGGACGACTGGGCTCTGCAGGCAGGCACGATTCCCTGGGAAGTACTCTGCGGCTTCCGCCAGCGTCTGCCCCGCTGGAGTTCCGGCGTGCACTCGCCTCAACTGCGGGAACATTCCCGCTGATAGGGGCTGGCCCGCTCTGGACAGGTCTGGTATGATACTGAAACCGCTTGGAGAGATGGCTGAGTGGTCGAAAGCAGCACATTGCTAATGTGCCGAGTCGTGTACGCGGCTCCGAGGGTTCGAATCCCTCTCTCTCCGTCAGAAAGGCTGCCGCTCGGCA
>CAYZUY010000005.1:0-5071 GCA_964481495.1 uncultured bacterium | reverse complement strand
AGCCTTTCTGCGTTTCAGGCTTGCCTGCAGACGCAGACACTTTTGGAAACAGTGCCCTTCAAGCATCAGGGGAGACAGTGTCGGAACTGCCTCCCCTGATGAATCGATGCTGATAGCTCAGCCCTCGATAGTCTGATGTGGATAACACAGGCACGAGATAGAAGGAATTGATGAATAACTTCATCAATATCTGTTTGGTATGGGGCTCATCTTGCATCAAGGTCGATAGCTGGTCAAGCGATTCATAGAAGTTATACTAGATAGCTCAAAAATGACCGTTATTATGATTGCTTTGCAGCTTGACGTTTGATTTGTAGCTGCGATCCGGGGGGTAGGGTTTCGGTTCTGGCTCTGATTGAGTTCCCGGAGAAGGATGTCCTGCCAGATTGACTGGGGTTTGACTCCGTCTTCTGTTGATGATCGTGATTTTCACGTTCTCTTTAGATTGCTCTCTGCTAGGGAAGTTATGAATTTTCAAGGCACGAAGTTGAATTTTTCTCTGTAAGCATGGGAATGTGTATAAATGTTGATGAGTTTTCAGAGTCTGCGTCTCTCTCGCCGAGGTGTGACGGTTGCCTGATTTCCGGTAATGATTTCCCGGAAACCTCCGTGCAGACCTGCTGAAACTCTTTTTCCCGGTTCCTCTGTTTACGTTGGTGTGGCCTTGTCAGTGCGGGAAATAGGTGACCAGACAGCCGCGACGCAACCATCGACAGTCGTGATCGATGAATTTGTCTACGACGTAGCCCAACTACCTAATGCTGTGTTGCGTCTGCTGCGCGAAGTGGAACATCTTGAACGGGATGTCCGGCGGCATCAGCGCCGAGCACGCCAGCTTCGTGGTTCCTATGACCAATGTCAGGCTCGGCTGCGTCTGCTGCTGGCACGTTGCGGAGTTCAGCCCATCCGGGTTGTGGGCTACTGATTGAGAATCTGACGCGTCAGGAAGGGCAGCAGGGAGGAATTGCGGGCTGCGTCGATCCCTTCACTGAAGATCGTCAGCAGAAATGGGGCACGGTTCGGTGCTTCCACATAGGCTGTGTCATGTCGGGCCTGGCTCATCCAGCCGGCCTTCGACCACAGCCGACTGCCGTCGGGTAGCCCTTCTCCGATGAAGCCATCGACCTGATTCTCGGGATCAGCTGCGCGATCGCCTGGCTCCAGGGAGCGACGCAGCAGGTCCATCATCGTCTGGGAAGCCGGGCCGGAAACCGCGCCTCCCCCGGCGATCGCATGCAGCAGCCGTGCCGTCGCATTGGTGGTGAGGCGGTTACGGTTCTCGAAATTCGCCCCGTAGAAATCCCGTTCGCGGCCGTAGGGCCCATCGCCCCAGGTCTTCTGGCAGCAGTTGATGCTCTCCAGTTCCGGCCAGCCCAGGGAGCGGAAGTAACGGTTGATGATCTGACGCTGCTGACTCCAGGCCCGGAAGGGACCCTCACTCAGGCTGGGACCGCTGGTGGTGCCGGTGAGCAGGTCAACAATCAGGCCGGTGGCATCGTTGCTGGAGTCGGCAATCATGTCCCGTAGGGCCCGGTCGGTCTCCGCATCCGGGAAGAGCATCCCCTGCTGCAGCCACTCCAGGGTGGCCACCAGATAGAAGAGTTTGATAACGCTGGCCGGGTAGATTGTCTCGTCACCCCGGTAGTGGGTGCCCCGCACCGGCACCTGCCAGAAACTGGCGGGCTCGAGCGCACCACCGGTGTTCACCGGGCAGGGATCGTCGTAGACCAGCCAGGTGACAGCAATCTGATTGCGGGCCAGGTCCGGGAACGTCTGCCAGGTGGCGGCCAGAGCCTGCTGCAGCTGACGTTCCAGGGCGGAATCCGCTTGAAAGAAGTGCATGGTTCAGGCTAGGGTCAGCCTCTGCAGTCTAACGGTGGATGTCGCCTGTCATGTCAGCGTTCAACTCCACGGCACCGGCGATCGCCTACCAACTGCTGCGGGACCTGGACCTCTACAGCACCCCTGCCTGCGACAGCCTCACTACCCAGGCGGCTGCTGGTCAGGTGCTGCGGTTGCTGGACCCGATCAGCCCCGAGGGCCCCTGGCGGGTGCGGTTGCTGGCGGATGACTACCCGGGCTGGCTGGCCCCTCGGGACGTTGATGCCCTGGTGAGCTGCGACCTCCCTCGGAGTTCTGTACTTCTCGGTCGTTCCGAGGTCGAGGCTCGCCTGCCTGGGGTGCTGGCTTTTGTCGAGCAGGCTTTGGTCATCCCCAACCGCTACCGCTGGGGCGGACGGCTGGCTCCGAACTACGACTGTTCCGGGCTGATGCAGGCCGCCTTCGCGTCGGTTGGGATTCAGCTGCCCCGGGATGCCTGGCAGCAGCACGCCTTCTGCGCTCCGCTGCCCTGCAGCCTCACGGATTGGGATGCGCTCGAACCGGGGGATCTGGTCTTCTTCGGGACATCGGAGCGGATCACCCACGTCGGGCTCTACCGGGGTGATGGCTTCTACCTGCACAGTTCCGGTCAGAGCCGGGGGCGGGACGGTATCGGCCTCGACCGCCTGGATGCCGACTTTCATCCGGTCAGTGCGGGCTATGCCGCTGAATTCCGGGGTGCCGGTCGGGTGATGCAGAGCTATCGCCCCGGCATCGATGGTCCGATCGGCGACTGAACCGGGTATCTGTGAAGAAATGCGACTCCAGCCGGGGACTGCGGTGGAGGCTGGATGAACTTTTATGACGGGGAAGCGCGATCGCCGCGATCGCCGGGAGGCCCCTCATAAAATACGTTCGGGCATTCTCTGCGCGTTTACGGGGCCGTCCCGATGCAGGTTCTGAGGTCGCACTCCCGGTGAGTCGGTCCACCTCTCCTTCCTCGGCGGTCGCACGCAGCCCGCGCCGACGCTCCCGCGTCCGCACCGAAAGTAAGGAGACGTTCCAGATGGCTGGTGATTTCGCTGCTAACTTCCTGCCGATGATCCTGGTGCCGATGGTCGGCCTGGTGTTCCCGGCAGCGGCTATGGCCGTGCTGTTCGGCTTCATCGAGTCCGAAGCCTAGTCGCTTCGGACGACCTGCAGTCCCTCGAGTATTCGTAATCAGGAGAATCGATTCATGGCGCAAGACGTGATCGGCAACGGCGGCTCCCCGGAAATCGGGAACCTGGCGACCCCCATCAACAGCTCCCCCTTCGTCAAGGCCTTCATCAACGGTCTGCCTGCCTACCGGGCGGGTCTGTCCGCCAACCGTCGCGGTCTGGAAATCGGCATGGCCCACGGCTACCTGCTGTTCGGCCCCTTCGTCACCTACGGCCCCCTGCGCAACACCGACCTCGGTGCCACCGCCGGTCTGCTGGCGTCGGTCGGTCTGGTCGCCATCCTCACCATCTGTCTCTCCCTCTACGGCAACGCCGGTAGTGGTCCCGACAAGGGTGAGTCCACCGTGACTGTGGTAACCCCGCCCATGGATCTGTTCACCAAGGCAGCCTGGAGCGAGTTCGCCAGCGGCTTCCTGCTCGGCGGCTGCGGTGGTGCAGCCTTCGCCTTCTTCCTGTTCACCACCCCCTTCGCCCAGGCGGTTCTGGAAGCTCACAATGCTGCTGTGTTCTAAGTTGGCAGTGACCCTGCAAGCCTGATGCAGCAATTGAATAGCCTTTGATGGCTGCATGAGACCAACCGACTTTTAATATTAATTTAGAAGCGCTGTCAATTGGCAGTGCTTCTTTTTTGTCTCATGAAAATGATGAATGTAAAGCAGTTCCTTGAATTGTTTGATGGCGCTTGTTTTGCTGGATTTGAATGTGGCTATGCCTAGCTCCCTTAGAGACCTGTTCGCCATCCCCTTTGTCTAGGCGGTGCTGGAGGCCCACAATGCTGCTGTTTTCTAAGCTGTCAGAGACTCTGTAAGTGTGATGCAGCGATTGAACTGACTTTGATAGCTGCATTGAGATTACTGACTGTTAGCGTCAATTCGGAAGTGCTGCCAACTGGTAGTGCTTCTTTTTTATGTCTCATGAACATGGCGAGTGTGAAGCTGTTATTTAAATTGCTTGCTAGTGATTGTTTTGCTGGATTTGACAGTGACCATCAACTTGAATGATGACTCTGTCAGTATCCGTGGAGTTTGTTTTTCCCTGCTTTCTATGTCCTTTATGGGAAGATTTGTCTTTGCTGTCTCGCTAGTCGCGATTGCTGCGGCTCCTGCTGCTGCAAAACCGGAGCAACTGCCGGAGCCCCCTGCTCTTGTGTCAACGGGAACCCTGCAGAATGAGTTGGAGATTGCCTTCAACTGTGGTATTCAGGGACGAGCAAATGGGCCACAGGGTAATCTGGGTGTCTGTGAGCCTCTCCTGGGTAATGGCTCCCAGAAGAGTGTCGACCCGATTGCCACTCTGTTTATCAGGCAGTACACAGACAAGCAGGTCGCTCTCTCCTTCCGGACTAATCCCTTTTATTACGGCTCTCCTAATGACAATAACGGCGATCGCCTGACCCGATTGCTACTGAATGTCAATGGTTCTTCTCCTTCGGCGTTTCAATGGCTGGAGGGTGAGTCCATGGCCAACCAATCACCTGAACTTGATCTGAACCAGATTAAGGTGCAAGGGTCCTATGGCCAGAATCCGCCTGACGATGCATTTGACCTCTCGATTGACTTCTCTGGCAATGGTGTGGAGATCGACCCCGGGGTTGAAACGCTGCTGGGTGGTCTCTTCTCCGATAGTGCGTTCACTAGCGATTTCTTCGCAGCAACGATGAGTAAGGGATATCCTGCCCTGCAGGCTGCCTATGTGATGCAGTCAGCGGTGGCTGTGACTCAGGCTAAGTCAGACCCCTCCGACTTTGATCCTCAAGGGAATCTCCTTTTCAATGATGGCGAGCGTTCGGTCAGCCAGACTCAGTTCGGAGCTGCCGATTTCAATATTCCTGTCCAGGAGTGTCTCCCCGGACAGAACTGTGAGCAGGTTCCTCTGGAAACCGATATCGCGGGTGGAGCTTTACTGATGGGGCTTGGTTACCTGGGCTACCGTCACCGCCAGAAGTCTCAGCGCCAGCTCCTCCCGTAGTACTACGGGCTCACTGATGCACAAAACTCGTAGAAGCCAGTCAGGGTCTGGATCTCATGGAT
>CAYZUY010000004.1:30132-33363 GCA_964481495.1 uncultured bacterium | reverse complement strand
TGGGGGCCACAGTTCTACCGGACTGGCGCATCTGTCGTCTGGAGGGTGAGGCCCTGCGCCGCCTGTCCGGCAGCTGAACCCGCCAGGCTCCAACCAGCATTACTGCCCTTCCACCTGGGCCCGGTAGGCCGCCGTCTCCATCAGCCCCTCCGGACCGGCCGTCACCTTCACCTTCAGCAGCCACCCCCGCTCGTAGGGGTCCTCATTCAGCAGCTCGGGCGACTCCAGCGCCGCTTCGTTGCGCTCCAGCACCTCGCCGTCCAGCGGCGCATAGAGATCCGACACCGCCTTCACAGATTCCACCGTCCCGAAGCTGTCACCGCGGGTCAGGGCCGTCCCGACCTCCGGCAGCTCCAGGAAGACGATGTCCCCCAGCTGGTCGACCGCAAAGGCACTCACACCGATAGTTGCCACGTCGCCGTCCAGGCGCACGAACTCATGGCTGTCGGTGAACAGAAGATCGTCGGGGTACTGCAGGGCCATGCCAGGACAATGCCAATCACCGGTCCCAGCCTAACTTCCTAACAGATCAAAAACAAGACGCCAGTCAGCATTTAAACCGGTGCAGGCAATCTTAAAAAATAGCAATTACACAGAAAAAAAATCTTAAATAGTCATCCAATATCACCAGATTTTGGCTGACAAAATGTCGGACAAATACTGTCATCCGGCAATCATTCTGTCACTAATAACACTGACAGGGATACCGGTCAACGCGCAGGAATTCCAACCATCCGACCCACCAGGGCCGGTCCAGGTGCGCACTACCGCCGTGAACGCAACTCAGGTGGAGGTGCAGCTGGCGGCCTACGATCTCGGGGGTTCCGCCCTGGCGGATATTGCTGCTCGCGTGGGGGTGCTCTCCTACACGGATTCAGAAGTACTCGGCTACGGCGACACATCAATCCGCAACAATCTCGCCACTAATATCCAGATCCAGATCGGCAAGGCCAACAGCCTGGGGCTGGGCGCGGATGCAAGCGGTGACAATGCGATCGCCATCGGCACCAACAGCCAGGCCACGAACAGCAACTCTATTGCCATCGGCAGCGGTGCCGTCACCACCCGGGACAACCAGATCGTGCTGGGCAGCGGCGGCAATGCCACCGCTGCGACGCCGACCCTCTACACCCTGCCGGGGCTGGCACCAGGGGGCAGCTTCATCGGCCTGGGTAACCAGCCCAACCAGACGGATGATACGACCCGCCTGGTGACGGTGGATCCGGCGGGGAACCTCGGCACCAGCAGTTTCTCACCTGCCAGTGTCACTGCCTTCCAGGGGGCAGCCACCTCGGCACTGACCACCGTCAACCAGCAGCTCGAAAGCATCGGCGCTCTGGCGGCGGCGTTCTCGGCCCTGCCCGCCATCCTGCCCGATGGCAGCAGTGGCGGCTGTGGCATCGGCTCCGGTCTATTCGGCAGCGGCGTCGCCGGGTCCATCGGCTGCATCGGCCGCTTCGCCGACAACCTCTACGTCAACGCCGGGGTGGGGATCACCTCCGGCTACACCACGCCCTTCGGCAGTACTGCCAGTGTTGGCGGCCGCCTGGGGCTGTTCGTCACCTTTCCCTGAGGTCCGTGATGCCAATCCACCGCTCCATCGCGATCGCCCTCGAATTGCTCGCTCTGCCGCCGCTGCTGCTCTGGCCGGGGAGTGTGCTGGCTCAAGCCAGTAGCCTGACCCGAGCAGAGAGCCGGCTCACCCCTGACCAGGCCTTTCTCCAGGGCTGCCAGCGGGCCTTCGGGCGCGATACAGGCCTGGCTCGCCCCTACTGTCGCTGCTATCTGGAGAGTTTCCGGCAGCGCTATCCGGCGGAGCAGTTCAGCCGCATCGGCCGTCTCGTCAACCAACTGGGGCGCA
Organism: uncultured bacterium; assembly: GCA_964481495.1. GTDB lineage: Bacteria > Cyanobacteriota > Cyanobacteriia > Synechococcales > Synechococcaceae > CAWUMD01. The sequence continues at coordinate 31,502 of CAYZUY010000004.1, read as the reverse complement.
ACGGTCAGGTGCTGGTGGGACTGATGCTGGAGCCGGAGCGGGAGTTATGTCGCCGACTGGTGCAACCGGACTGAGCCAGGTCAGGCGGCGATCGCCCGCACCGGCGGGGCCGCCAGCACGTCACGGATGAAGCGCACCAGCAGCTTCTCACCCAGCCCCAGCGCCACATCCCGGCCCATTTCCGCCAGTTCCCGCCGGAACAGGACCTCGGGCAGAATCTGGGCCAGCCGCAGCGGGTCGAACTGGGGCGATCGCCGCAGCAGGTCGAGAATCCGCAGCAGTTCCTCGATGGCGTTGGGCTGGGCCGCCTCCCGCACACCGACGGGGGGACGCAGACCCAGCTGCCGTTCCAGCCGCTGCTTCAGGTCCTCCAGCAGTTGCTGACCGGTGCGGTCGATGCCGTCCACCAGTTCGCGCACCAGCCGCCGCCGCAGGTCGATACCCCGTTCCGAGAACAGGAACTCGAGCGTCTGACGCAGCAGTTCGTCCGGGTCGTAGTCCTCGCTCTGACTGGCGTTGGTGAGCAGGTTCTCCAGTCGGTGCCAGCGCAGCTGTCCGTCCTTGTAGAGCAGTTCCCGCAGGGCCGAGCGCAGCTCCGGCGAGGGTTCCACCAGAATCTGCCGGGCGATGAACGGGTAGGCGCGGCTGAGCACCTTGAAGTTGGGGTCGACGTTGAAGGCGATGCCCTCGAGGGTGACCAGGGAGCGGATGATCAGCGCGTAGTAGGGGGGCACCCGGAAGGGGAAGCGATACATCACATCCGAGAGCTGGTCGGTCATGTCCTTGAAGTCCAGCTCGGTGATGCTCTGGCCTTCGGCCGCCGCGAACACCGCCTGCAGGGCCGGGATGATCGGCTCCAGGTCGGTATCGGGTGCCAGGAACTCCAGCTTCACGTAGTCCTGGGAGAGCGCCTCGAAATCACGGTTAGCCAGATGCACCACCGCTTCGATCAGACCGTGACGCTGGTAGGTCTCGATCTTGCTCATCATCCCGAAGTCGAGGTAGGCCAGCCGTCCGTCCGGCATGGCCAGCAGGTTGCCCGGGTGGGGGTCAGCGTGGAAGAAGCCGTTGTCGAGCAGCTGGCGCAGGGAGCACTGCACCCCGATTTCAATCAGGTGCTCGGGGCTGATCCCCTGGGCTTCGATGGCCTTCAGCTCCGTCAGCTTGGTGCCCTGGATCCACTCCATCGTCAGCACCCGTCGCCGGGTGAACTGCCGGTAGATGCGGGGCACGTAGATGTCCGGGCTGTTGCCGTAGAGACGGGCGAACCGCTCGGCATTATCCGCCTCGTGGTTGTAGTCCATCTCCTCGTAGATGCGGCGGCCGAACTCGTCGGCGATCGCCACCAGATTGCTGCGCACCAGCTTGAC
>CAYZUY010000004.1:16062-30122 GCA_964481495.1 uncultured bacterium | reverse complement strand
TTGCGCATCAGGAAGGCCGCCAGACCCCGCCCGATGTAGAGGTCGAGGGTGATCCGCTCGGCCAGCCCGGGCCGCTGCACCTTGACGGCCACTTCCTCGCCGCTGTGCAGTCGCCCCCGGTAGACCTGCCCCAGGGAAGCTGCCGAAACCGGTCGTTCGCTCAGTTCGGCGTAGATCTCCTGCCAGGAATGGCCCAGTTCCTCCTCGATGAAGGCGTAGGCGATGGCGTTGGGGAAGGGCGGCAACTGGTCCTGGAGCTTGGTCAGTTCCTCGAGGAAGTAGGCCGGCACCAGATCCGGGCGGGTGGAGAGGGCCTGACCGATCTTGATGTAGGCCGGGCCGAGTTCGGTGAGGATTTCCCGCAGCTGCTCGGCCCGGCGGGCGCGACGGGTGCGGGCCTGCCCGGTGCGGCCATCCCACCAGAGCCCGACCACGAAGCTGAACAACGGCCAGAAGATCTGCAGGAAGCGGCTCCAGACCTCGAAGGGGCGGTTCAGGTAGTAGGCGGCGATCGCCTCGGGGTCGTAGTCGATGGCCGTCGTGGCCGGTTGGGCCTCCGGTGGAGGGGTGGCCACCGGCTCGGCGGCGGTTGCATCAACCGGGCGGGTCGGAGCGGCAGCAGTCATAGGGCGGGCAGAGCCGGGGCTGGAATCTTGAAGTATTGTAACTACGCGCCTTTACGGGTCTGCCCCGGGAACCGACACCCATGCTGCGATCGCTGCGGATTGAGAACTTCGCCCTGATCGACCAGCTGGACCTGAGCCTGGGTGAGGGGCTGACGGTGCTGACCGGTGAAACCGGGGCCGGGAAATCGATTCTGCTCGATGCCATCGACACGGTGCTCGGGGGCCGGGTCGGCGGGCGGGCGGTGCGCCACGGCTGCCAGCGGGCGCTGCTGGAGGCAGGCTTCAGCCTCACCCCCAGCCTCCAGGACTGGCTGGAACGCCAGAGCCTGGACCCCCTGGAGGGGGAACTGCTGGTCAGCCGCGAGATCCTGGTCGGCGGTAGCGGCAGTCGCAGTCGCTCCCGAATCAACGGCGTCGTCGTCAACCGCACCCAGTTGGAGGATCTGCGCCGCCTGCTGGTGGAAATCACCGCCCAGGGGCAGACCGTGCAGCTGGGCCAGAGCAGTCAGCAGCGCCAGTGGCTCGACAGCTACGGCGGAGCGGAACTGCAGCACCAGCAGCAGCGCGTGGCCGAGGCTTACCGCGTCTGGCAGGAGGCCCGCCAGCAGCTGGAGCAGCGGCGCCAGGGCGAGAGCCAGCGCCTGCAGCAGCTCGACCTCTACCGCTACCAGCTGGAGGAGCTGGGGCAGGCCGCCCTGGAGGAGGCCGACGAGGCCGAGCGGCTGGAACAGGAGCGGGAACGGCTCGATCACATCGTCGACCTGCAGCAGCAGAGCTGGCAGGGCTACCAGCTGCTCTATCAGAACGAGAACGACGGCCCCGCTGCCGCCGATCTGCTGGGCCAGGCGGATCAGGTGCTGAGCCAGATGGCCGCGGTGGACACCAGCCTTGAGCCGCTGCTGGGGCTGGTGCAGGAGGCCCAGGCGCTGGCGGAAGAGGCAGGACGCCGCCTGCACGCCTACGGCACCCAACTGGAGAGCGACCCCCAGCGGCTGGAGGAGGTGGAGGAGCGGCTGCGGCTACTCAAGCAGATCTGCCGCAAGTACGGCCCTGAACTGGGGGATGCGATCGCCTACCGGGAGCGAATCACCGCAGAACTGGCCTCCCTGGAGGCGACGGACCAGTCGGTTGAGGCCCTGGAAGAGGCCCTGGCCCAAGCGCGTACCCGTCTGGATCAGTCAGCGTCGGAGCTGACCCGCCTGCGCCGGGCCGCCGCCGACCGGCTGGAGGAACAGCTGATCGGCGAACTGAAACCCCTGGCCATGGAGAAGGTTCGCTTCCGCGTCGACCTCAGTCTGACCGAGCCCGGCCCCAGCGGCAGCGATCGCGTCCAGTTCCTGTTCAGCCCCAACCCCGGCGAACCGCTCCAGCCCCTGAGCGACACTGCCTCGGGCGGCGAGATGAGCCGCTTTCTGCTCGCCCTCAAGGCCTGCTTCATCCAGGCGGACCCTGTGGGGACGCTGATCTTCGATGAAATCGACGCCGGGGTCTCCGGTCGGGTCTCCCAGGCCATCGCCGCCAAACTCCATCAGCTGGGGCAGCAGCGTCAGGTCCTCTGCGTCACCCACCAACCACTGATCGCCGCCCTGGCGGACCGGCACTACGAAGTACAGAAACAGAGCGGTCCCGACCATACCCAGGTGCGAGTGGAGGTGCTGACCAGCCCGGAACGGCGCCGACAGGCCCTGGCGGAACTGACCGGCGGCCACTCCGCCGCCGAAGCGATGACCTTCGTCTCGGCCCTGATGGAGCAGGCCCAGGCCCTGCGGGCCGGCACCCCGGCCTCACCGCCCTCCCGCCGTCGCCGCTCCCGCGCCTAGGGCTTGCCCCAGACCTGCTCGACCCGCTGGTCGCGGCCGCAGCGGAAGCGGTAATAGCGGTAGAGCAGCGGCTCCTTGCGGTAATAGTCCTGGTGGTAGTCCTCGGCGGGCCAGAAGCTCTGCAACGCCAGCACCGGCGTCTTCAGGGGCTTCTTCAGCTGTTTCGCCGCCCGGACGATCGCCGCTTCCGCCTCCGGTTTCTGGGCCGCCGTGGCGAAGATGGCGGTGCGGTACTGACCGCCGCGATCGCAGAACTGCCCGCCGCCATCGGTGGGATCGACATGGTGCAGGAAGAAGTCGACGAGCTTGGTATAGCTGACCCGCTTCGGGTCGTAGACCACCTTCACGGCCTCGTAGTGACCGGTGCTGCCCGCGGACACCTGTTTGTAGCTGGGATTGCTGACGCGGCCGCCGGTGTAGCCCGAGATCGTCTGCTGCACTCCCGGCAGCTTGTCGAAGTCGGCCTCGACGCACCAGAAACAGCCGCCCGCGAACACGGCTTCGGCGGTTGACGCCAGGGCAGGGGACGGGCTGGCCAGCAGCAGCAGGCAGACCCCGATCAGCAGGGGACGGATCAGACGCATGGGGATTCCCGGCAGGGCCGGTAGGATGTCCATGGTTCCGGATCCTAGAAGACTTTCCCACTTGCGATCGCCCCTGACGCCCCTGCTCCTGCTGCTGCTCTGCAGCGGCCTGCTCACCGCCTGCGACGGCTCCCCCCGAATGCTGCCGCTGCCCTTCGACGGGATAGGCGGCCGGGGCGTGAACAGTCCCTACGCCGAGCAGCAGCCCAGCCTGAGCGGACGCTGGCTGGCCTACGTCTCCGATCGCCGCGACGGGCAGCAGCTCTACCTGTTCGACCGGGAGGCCCGCCAGCCGGTACCCCTGCCCAACCTCAACCAGATCGGGCAGCTGATCGAACACCCCAGCGTTTCCGAGGATGGCCGCTGGATTGCCTACCTGGCCAGCCGCGACAACCGCCGCGCCATCTGGCTCTACGACCGGCAGGCCCAGTTCACCCGCAACCTGAGCGAGAGCCTGGGCACAGATGTGCGCAACCCGAGCATCAGCGGCGACGGCCGCCGCATCGCCTTTGAGGCGGCGATCGCCGGTCAGTGGGACGTAGTGGTCTGGAACCGGGACGGCGGCCTCGTGCCCCTGCCCCGTTGAAGCCTAGGGCAGACCGATCCAGGTGAAGAAGTCCTGACGGGTGACCAGCTCCGTCACCAGCAACGCCACAAAGCCAACCATGGCGAAGCGGCCGTTGATTCGCTCGGCGTAGGCCGTCCAGCCCATCGCCGGTTCGAGCTCGTGGGGGGCGGCGGTTTCAGGCTTGGACTCGCTCATGGACCGGTCGGTGACAGATACCCCACGAGTCTACCGGTTCCGGGCCATGGCCTGAACCGAGCGCAGCAGCCACAGCCCCAGCAGCAGCCCGATTACATGGCCCGTCAGTGCCTGGGTGTTAGAGAGCACCGAGAACATCTCCAGGGATGTGATGGCGTTGTTGCCCATCGGGTTGTTCAGGCCCGTGAACCCGGGCTGCACCATCGAGGCCTGGAAGGTAAGGCTGCCCGCCAGGGCCTGGTAGCCGAACACCGACAGCGCCAGACCGCCGCAGTTCACCCAGATGCCCCGTTCAAGCTGATTCTGGGTCTGCTGACGGCTGGGCCGGAACTGCGGATCACCACCCAGCTGACGCCCTAGTTTCACGTAGTTGAAGTAGTGCCAGATGCTGTAGATTAGCGCCAGGAAGGCCAGGGTCGTGAAGGAGAGGCCCGGACCCAGACCGACAATCTTCTCGCGGCTGAAGGCCCGTCCCAGGTTCTGGAACATCAGCACCCCGAAGCAGACGATGCCCAGGGTGAGCTGGGTCCAGAAACCGGCCCAACCGAGAATGCGGAAGGAGGCAGCCAGACGCTGCAGTGACAGTTTGTCAGCCATGCCCCTCACCATAAACGAAGGGGGGCCTCCGTTCGGAAGCCCCCCTGGCGTTTTGTCGGGATTCTTAACCCAGGACGGCCTTGGCCTTGGCGACGACGTTGTCGACGGTGAAGCCGAACTTCTCGAACATCACGTTGCCAGGGGCCGAAGCACCGAAGGTATCGGTGGCGATGATGGCGCCTTCGGGACCGAAGTAGCGATCCCAGCCGAAGCTGGAGCCAGCTTCGACCACCAGCCGCTTGGTGACGGCCTTGGGCAGCACGGATTCCTGGTACTCAGCGGACTGCTCAGCGAACAGCTCCATACAGGGCATGGAGACGATGCGCACCTTCTTGCCCTCGGCCCGCAGCTTACCGGCGGCCTCAACACAGAGACCAACTTCGCTGCCGGTGCCGATCAGGATGATGTCGGGGGTGCCGGCATCATCGGAAAGCACGTAGGCACCCTGGGCGACAGCGTCGATGCTGCTGCCTTCCAGGTTGGGCAGGTTCTGACGGGACATGGCCAGAACGGTGGGGCGCTTGCGGTTGGCGATCGCCACCTTGTAGGCACCACTGGACTCGTTGCCGTCGGCGGGACGCATCACCAGCATGTTGGGGATGATCCGCAGGGAGGCGATGGTTTCCACCGGCTGGTGGGTGGGGCCATCTTCGCCCAGACCGATGGAGTCGTGGGTGAGGACGTAGAGCACGCCGACTTCGGAGAGGGCCGACAGGCGCATGGCACCGCGCATGTAGTCGGCAAACACCAGGAAGGTGGCGCAGTAGGGGATCAGGCCGGGGGTATGCAGGGCGATCGCGTTGGCGATCGCAGCCATGGCATGTTCCCGGACACCGAAGTGGATGTTGCGGTTCTCGTAGGCACCCTTCTGGAAGTCACCGGAGCAGTGCAGCTCGGTGAGGTTGGAGTGGGTGAGGTCAGCAGAACCACCGATCAGCTCAGGCAGCACGGGGCCGAGGGCGTTCAGGCAGATCTCGGAGTGCTTGCGGCTGGCCAGGGCCTTGTCGGCAGGGGTGTAGCTGGGCAGAGCATCGGCCCAGTTGGCGGGCAGTTCGCCCTTGATCACGATCCGCTCGAACTCGGCGGCTTCGGCGGGGAAGGCAGCCTTGTAGGCGTCCCAGGTGGCGTTCCAGTCGGACTCGGCCTTGGCACCGCGCTCGATCGCCTGACGCCAGTGGCTGAGGGCATCGGCAGGAACCTCGAAGGGCGCGTAGTCCCAGTTCAGGTTCTGACGGGTGAGGGCGGTTTCATCTGCACCCAGGGCCGCGCCGTGGACGCCAGCAGTATCGGCCTTGTTGGGGGAGCCGTAGCCGATGGTGGTGGTGACCTTGATCAGGGTCGGCTTGTCGGTGACAGCCTTGGCTTCGGCGATCGCCTTCTCGATGGCGTTCAGATCGGTGTTGCCGTCCTGAACGTGGATCACGTGCCAGCCGTAGGCTTCGAAGCGCTTGCCGACATCTTCGGTGAAGGCAACGTCGGTGCTGCCGTCGATGGAGATGTGGTTGTCGTCGTACAGGGCGATCAGCTTGCCCAGACCCCAGTGACCGGCCAGGGAGCAGGCTTCACCGGAGATACCCTCCATGTTGCAGCCGTCACCCAGGATCACGTAGGTGTAGTGGTCGATCAGGGTGTGGCCGGGCTTGTTGAACTTGGCCGCCAGATGCGCTTCCGCCAGGGCCAGACCGACACCATTGGCAATCCCCTGACCGAGAGGACCGGTGGTCACTTCCACGCCTTCGGTCTCGAAGTTCTCGGGGTGGCCGGGCGCGCGGGAGCCCCACTGGCGGAAGCTCTTGATGTCATCCAGGCTGACGCTGTCGTAGCCGGTCAGGTAGAGCAGGGCGTACTGCAGCATGCAGCCGTGTCCCGCCGACAGGATGAAGCGGTCACGGTTGACCCACTTGGGGTTCTTGGGGTTGAACCGCATGAACTTGTCCCAGAGGACATAGGACATGGGCGCGGCACCCATGGGCAGACCCGGGTGACCGGAGTTGGCCTTGTTGATCGCATCGATCGCCAGGAAGCGAATCGAATTGATGCACAGATCGTCCAGAGATTGGGCTGCTACCACCATGAGTCTCTACCTGAATGACAGACGGATGCGCTGCAGACAACGCGAAGCCGGTAACCCACGGAGAGGGTCACTCTGACCATCATTTCATCCCCTGCAGCCGGGAACAAGACCGGAAAATGATTCGGTCAGGAATAAATACCTAGGGACGGTACTTGCGGAAGGCCAGGGTGACGTTGTGGCCACCGAAGCCGAAGGAGTTGGAGAGTGCCACTTCGACCGGCATCTCGCGGGCAGTGTGGGGCACATAGTCGAGGTCGCAGCCTTCCCCCGGGGTTTCCAGGTTGATGGTCGGCGGCACCTTGTCGTGGGCGATCGCCATCGCCGTCGCCACCGCCTCGATGCCACCGGAGCCACCCAGCAGGTGACCGGTCATCGACTTGGTGGAGCTGACGGCCACCTTGTAGGCGTGGTCACCGAGGGCCTTCTTGATCGCCGCCGACTCGTTGCTGTCGTTGGCCGGAGTGCTGGTGCCGTGGGCATTGATGTAGCTGACGGACTCCGGTGCCAGACCGGCATCATCCAGGGCCAGTTCAATCGCCCGGGTCGCTCCCAGGCCACCGGGCACCGGCATGGTCATGTGGTAGGCATCGCAGGTCATGCCGTAGCCGACCACCTCGGCGTAGATGCGGGCACCCCGGGCCACGGCATGCTCCAGTTCCTCAAGCACGAGGATCCCCGCGCCCTCACCCATGACGAATCCGTCCCGGCCGGCATCGAAGGGGCGGCAGGCATGGTCGGGGTCATCGTTGCGGAAGGACAGCGCCTTGCAGGCCGCGAAGCCCGCCATCCCCAACTGGGTGATCGCCGCTTCGGTGCCACCGCAGATCATCGCCTTGGCCTTGCCCAGCTGCACCAGCCGGAAGGCATCACCCACCGCATTGGAACCAGCAGCACAGGCCGTGACGGTGACGTTGCAGGGGCCCTTGGCACCGAGTTCGATCGCCGTCAGGCCCGCCGCCATGTTGGCGATCATCATCGGAACCATGAAGGGGCTGCAGCGGCTGGGACCCTTCTCGACCAACACCTTGGTCTGGTCCTCCATCACCTGCAGACCGCCGATACCGGAGCCGATCAGCACGCCGATATCGTCGGCGTTCAGGTCCGTGATCTCGATACCCGCATCCGCCAGGGCCATCTTGCTGGCCGCCACCCCGAACTGGGCGAAGCGGTCCATCCGCTTGGCGTCCTTCTTGTCCATGAAGGCGGTGGGGTCGAAGTCCTTCACCTCACCGGCAATCCGGCAGGCGAACTCACTGGGGTCGAAACGGGTGATGGTCGCGATCCCGTTGCGGCCGCTCATCAGACCCTCCCAGTACTCTGCGAGGGTATTGCCGATGGGGGTGATGGCCCCGAGACCGGTAACAACGACACGCTTGCCGACGGATTGGGTCATGGATGGCGAACCTGAGACAGGCGGAGAGCGATGGGTCTTAGAAAGTCAGAGGGCGGCCCCGCAGGACCGCCCGGGCGGAGAGGCTGGGATCAGCCCTTCTTCTCGTTGATGAAGTTGACGGCGTCCTGCACGGTGGCGATGCCTTCGGCAGCTTCGTCGGGGATCTCGATCTCGAAGGCTTCTTCCAGGGCCATGACGAGTTCGACGGTATCGAGGGAGTCGGCGCCCAGGTCGTTCTGGAAGCTGGACTCGGGCTTGACATCAGCGGCGTCCACGCTCAGTTGCTCGGCAACGATCTGCTGGACCTTGCTGAAGATATCGTCTTGGCTCATGACGTTCTCTCGTGGTTGTTCGGCAGGAATCTGGTTGGATGCGCTCCGATGTCGGGCGCAGGCCGGTCGCGACCGTCACGGCAGCCGGGCGCCGAGGGCATCCGAACCGGGACTGGAGCAGGGTGGTTCCATGAGCCACCGATGCCTCCGGCCAAAGGCATTGATCCATATTAAAGGCAAAGGGCTCAGCCTCCGAAGCCGTCCACAGCCTGGATCCGACGGGATTTGTTAAATTTTTTTCGCTCCGGAAAGGCTCTCACGGAAGCCTGCGATATCCTGAGTGCTGAATCTTTTGGGGTGGGAGAACTCCTTCCCTAACGGGGTGCCGGGGTCAGGCCAAGGCAATGCCCTGCCGCTCCGCTACCCGATCACAGGATTCCGATTGGAGCCATCTTTCCATGTCTCATTCCGTCAAGATTTACGACACCTGCATCGGCTGTACCCAGTGCGTGCGGGCCTGCCCCCTCGACGTGCTGGAAATGGTGCCCTGGGATGGCTGCAAGGCCGGTCAGATCGCCTCTTCCCCCCGGACTGAGGACTGCGTCGGCTGCAAGCGCTGCGAAACCGCCTGCCCCACCGACTTCCTGAGCATTCGCGTTTACCTGGGCGCTGAAACCACCCGCAGCATGGGTCTGGCCTACTAGGCCAGCCTCCGCTCCGGTTCCGTTTCGGTATCCTGTCCAGAACCCACCCAAGTTGAAGCAGAACCGTCGGACTCCGGTCCGGCGGTTTTTTGCTGGCTGGCGATTCGGTAACCACGACTGCGGTGCCTGCAGGCCCGTGGGATACTATCGCCATTTGTCAGCTGCGTTCTCAGGAGCAGTCCCCATGTGCGGAATCGTCGGCTACATCGGCACCCGCGCCGCCAGCCCGTTGCTGCTGGAGGGCCTGAGGCAGCTGGAATATCGCGGCTACGATTCAGCCGGTATCGCCACGGTCTGGGAGGGGCGCATCCACTGCGTCCGGGCCGAGGGCAAGCTGAACAACCTCCAGGAGAAACTGGAGCAGGATCAGACCCCGGCCCGGGCCGGTATCGGCCACACTCGCTGGGCCACCCACGGCAAGCCGGAGGTGCGCAATGCCCACCCGCACCTTTCCAATGACGGTCTGGTGGCCGTGGTCCAGAACGGGATCATCGAGAACCACCGCGAGCTGCGGGAGCAGCTGCAGGCGGAGGGCATCACCTTCTTCTCCGATACCGACACCGAGGTGATCCCCAACCTGATCGCCCGGGAACTGCGCCAGCTAGCTCCTGACGACTGGCAGTCGCCGCTGCTGGAGGCCACCCGCCGGGCCGTAGCCCTGCTGGAAGGCGCCTTCGCGATCGCCGTCCTCGGTCTGGACAACCCCGATGAGCTGGTGATTGCCCGCCAGCAGGCCCCGCTGGTGATCGGCCTGGGGCAGGGCGAATTCTTCTGCGCCTCCGACACCCCGGCGATCGCCGCCCACACCAGCGCCGTCGTCAACCTCGACCACGGCGAGATGGCCCTGCTCACGCCCCTGGGGGTCGAGGTCTTCGACTTCAGCGGCAGGCGGGTGAAGAAGCAGCCCCGCGTCCTCAGCGGTCAGTCCCTGGTGGCGGAGAAGGGCGGCTTCAAGCACTTCATGCTCAAGGAGATCTACGACCAGCCCGACGTGGTGCGAGCCTGGCTCTCCAGCCACCTGAACGAGGAGTGGAGCGCCAGCGGCGGTGATTCCCCCTACCCGGCCCAGCGCACGCCGATCATCCTCAACCTCGCCGACGCCATGCTCGACGGTCTGGAGCAGGTCCAGATCGTGGCCTGCGGCACCAGCTGGCATGCCAGCCTCGTAGGCGGCTATCTGCTCGAACAGCTGGCGGGCATCCCCACCCGGGTGCACTACGCCTCCGAGTTCCGCTACGCCCCCTCGCCCCTGACCGCCAACACCCTGATGATCGGGGTGACCCAGTCCGGCGAAACCGCCGACACCTTGGCCGCCCTGGAAATGGAGAAGGGTCGCCGCCAGGGACTGGCGCCCGAATTCCGGCCCCGCCTGCTGGGGATCACCAACCGGCCCGAGAGCAACATCAGCCACATCGTCGATCAGGTGCTCGACATCCAGGCAGGCATCGAGGTCGGCGTCGCCGCCACCAAGACCTTCCTCGGTCAGGTGCTGGCCTTCTACGGTCTGGCGCTGGATCTGGCCTTCCGCCGCGGCAGCCAGCCGGTGGAGCGTCTGGAGGCCCTGCTGGCGGAACTGAAGACCATCCCGCAGCAGATCGAGCAGCTGATCAAGGAGCAGGACAAGGCGACCGAGGCGATCGCCCACCAGTTCACCGAAACCCAGGACTTCATCTTCGTCGGCCGGGGCATCAACTTCCCGATCGCCCTCGAAGGGGCCCTGAAGCTGAAGGAGATCAGCTACATCCACGCCGAGGGCTACCCCGCCGGGGAGATGAAGCACGGCCCCATCGCCCTGCTCGACGCCAAGGTGCCGGTGGTCACCGTGGCCGTGCCCGGCAGCGTCTACGACAAGGTGCTCTCCAATGCCCAGGAGGCCAAGGCCCGCGATGCCCGGATGATTGGCGTGCTGCCCAACGGCCCCGATGTCGACTTCTTCGACGCCCATCTGCCGGTGCCCGCCGTCGATGAGCTGCTCTCGCCACTGCTGACGGTGATTCCGCTGCAGCTGCTCAGCTACCACATCGCCGCCCACCGCGGTCTGGACGTGGATCAGCCGCGCAACCTCGCCAAGTCGGTAACAGTGGAATAACGGGCAAGGGGGTGGCCAGCGGTCACCCCCTTCTGGTTTCTAGAGCTCCAGCAGACCCGGTGGCAGGGTGACCTCACAGACCTCCTCGTCGAGATCCACCACCGGCACCAGTTCCTCGACGAAGGGAATCAGCACCGTGCGCCCCGCCGTCAGCTTCACCTCCAGCAGGTCCTGGGGGCCACTGCTGATCAGGTCCACGACGGTGCCCAGTTCCTCGCCGCTGGTCTGGTCGACCACGCTTAGACCCACCAGATCGCTGACGTGGAACTCACCCTCATCCAGTTCGGGGATATCATCGGCGGACACCAACAGCACCGCATCGCGCAGGGCTTCGGCGGCGTTGCGATCGCCCACCCCCGCCAGCCGCACCACGTAGAGGTTCTTCCCGGCAATCTCACGGCCGCCCAGCAGGTCCACCGCCTCCGGTTCAGGCTGCCCGGGCCGGCGCAGCCAGCGCTGACCGGTCCGGGTGAACCGCTCCGGGAAGTCGGAGCTGGGGTAGACCCGCACTTCCCCTTTCAGGCCCTGGGCGGCAACGATGCGGCCAATCTCAATCCAGTCGCTCATCGTCCGGCCCCGTAGACCTGGGCCACCACCGCCGCCAGCTTCTCCATCCCTTCGCGGATCTCGTCATCCGGGGCTGCCAGACTGATGCGCACGCACTGACGCATGTGGGCCCAGTCCTCCCGCAGACCGGGGAAGAAGGAACTGCCGGGCACGACAATCACCCCCACCTGCTTCAGCTGCTGGTAGAACTCCCAGTCGGTCATCGGCAGCTCGTCCAGCCACAGCCAGGCGAAGATGCCGCCCTCACCCTTGTGCAAGTACCAGGGCCGCTCGGCCGGCATGGTCGAATCCAGCACCTGCTCCACCAGGGTGAACTTGGACTGGTAGTAGGGCCGCACCACCTTCTCGGCGTACTGCCCGAGGCGGCCGGAGGTGATCGCCTTAGCCGCGATCGCCTGCCCGTAGCGGGAGGAGTGGATGCAGAGGTTGGTCTGGAAGGATTCGAGCACACCGATGATCGCCTCGTCGCCGATGGCGATGCCCAGGCGCTCACCCGGCAGGCCCGCCTTGGAGAGGCTCATGCAGTGGACGAGGTTACCGCCGAAGGCCGGGGTCATCTCGGTGAAGTTGAGGGCCGGGAAGGGGGGCGCGTAGGCGGAATCGACGAATACCGGAATATCCTTGGCCGCCGCCAGTTCCGCCAGCCGGGCCAGTTCGGCGTCAGTGACAACGTTGCCGGTGGGGTTGCAGGGCCGCGAGAACAGCAGCATGCCGCAGTCACGGTCCAGCTTGATCTGCTCAAGGTCGGGCCGGTACTTGAAGCGGTGCGGACCGAGCACCTCGATCTGCGGTCGGAAGGCAACCACGGCCTCCGGCTCCAGGCAGACACCACCGTACCCGGTGTAGTCGGGGCTGAGGGGCAGCACCACCTTCTTCAGACGCCCCTCGCGGTCGTAGCCCCCAAAGGCGTTGGCCGCCAGGAAGTAGAGGGACTGACTGCCGGGGGTGATCAGGATGTTGCGTTCGCTGAGGCTGAGGCCGTAGCGCTGGTTGAAGTCCTCGACGATGGCCTGCACCAGGGGCTGGTAGCCCTGGCTGGAGCCGTAGCGGCAGACCACCTCGCCGTACTCGGGGCCGCTGAGCAGTTCCTGGGTGCAGTCGCGCCAGAGCTGCTCCACCTCCGGCAGAATCACCGGATTCCCGGCGCTGAGGTTGATGAACCGCTGGCCCTGGCCCGCCCTCAGGGTCTCGATGATGTCCTTCATGATGGCGCGCACGCCGGTCAGGTTGGACATCTGCTGACCGTAGCGGGTAAGGCTGGGATTCATCGGGGGAGGTCAGGGCCGAAAGGACACAGGGTTCCATTCTCGCCTGTCCGCCCGGTCGGCGGGGAGTCAGTAGGATGGTGGCTGGAGTCTTCGAGACAGCAGCGATGATCCTGCCCGGCGCCGTGGTCAAGGTGACCAATCCCCGCGACATCTATTTCGGCTATCAGGGCTACGTGCAGCGGATCGCCGACGGCAAGGTTGCCGTCCTGTTCGAGGGCGGCAACTGGGACAAGCTGGTCACCTTCCGCCTCAGCGAAGTCGCCGCCGCCTGATCCGCCACCGCATCAGCGCCCGAAGGGCCGGGCCAGGGGTTCACCGATGAAGATCCCCTGGCCCGGCTGCTGGACGCTGCGCCAGTAGGCTTCAATCAGCGTCTGACCGCGCAGGTAGGTCTGCATGGCGATGCCGGGGTTGGGGAACTTGCTGAGGAAGTTGCAGGGCTCGACCACCGCGCCGTAGCTGCCGGTGGCCCCGGCTTCCAGCCACTCGAGGCTGCTCATCTGGCCACTATCGGTCAGCTGCCCACCCAGGGAGGTGAGGTGGTCGGCGATCGCCCCCGGCCGGAAGCGCAGCTGCCGCAGACCCGGCACCCGCGCCAGACCGACAAAGTAGAACATCACATCATCGCGCTGCCCCAGTTCCGTCTGAGGCAGGGTCACCACCCGGAAGGACGGCCCCAGCACCGACTCGATCTTCGGGAACCAGACCGAGCGGACATTACGGGCCCTGTCGGTGGTGGTGGCCAGGTAGGCGGTGCCGCCGGGCCGGGTGCCGTCGCTGGCAACCCCCCGGTCGATCAGCGCCTTGGCCTGCTCGAAGCTACGGGCGGCGATCGCCATTGTCGGTCGCCAGGGCAGGCCGGTCCAGGGCCGATACCCGTAGAAGGGACTGTTGGCCGTCACCTTGCAGCCCTGGGCGCAGAAGCGCTCGTCGAACCCGAAGGTGAAGGCGCTGGTGATCGACATGCAGCCGACCCGGTAGGGTGCCGCCCAGGTGAGGGCGTAGACCCGCACGGACTTCGGCGTCTGCCGTTCAAGTTCCTCCCGCAGGGCCGCGAACTCCTCCGGGCGGACCCGGGAGCGGCCCACCGGCAGGGTCACCCGCAGCAGATTCCGGGCCGGGATGCCACGTCGGAGGCGATAGTACTCGCCGATGCGTTCGCTCAGGGGATCGGCGCTGTTGATCACCACCCCCACCTGCTCCGGACCGAGCGTCCCCGCTGCCGCCGCCGGAGCCAGGGGCAACAGACGGGGTGAGAGGTGCAGGCCCAGCCCCAGGGCGCTGAAGGCCAGCAGAGCGGGCC
>CAYZUY010000004.1:3062-15962 GCA_964481495.1 uncultured bacterium | reverse complement strand
CGGGGTGAGAGGTGCAGGCCCAGCCCCAGGGCGCTGAAGGCCAGCAGAGCGGGCCAGAGCGGGATCAGCCTGCGGCGACGGGGCAGAGAAGCCATGACAGCGACCATGCGGCGGGGTCTGGGGTCACCCTACACGAGGAATCCCGCCCTGGCAGCGTCAGGGGGTGGCGATCGCCGCGAACTGCTCCGCGAAGCCCTGACCATGGGGCTGGTCCGCCGCCACGATCTCGACCACCTTGCGGGAGGCGGCAGAGCAATCGAGCGCCGCCACGCAGACCCGCGCCACCTGCCGCCGGGGCAGACGGCCCCGCTCCAGCTGATCCGCCCCGACCAGGGTCAGGTCCGGAGTCGCCTCCTCCTCCGTTAGCCCGCCGGGACGGACAATCGTCCAGTCGAGGCCGCTGGTGCGCAGGTAGTTCTCGCCCAGACGCTTCCAGAACAGCACCAGCCAGAACAGATTGAGCGGGTGCAGCAGCCGGGAGACGCAGAGGGAGCTGACCAGCACGAAGCGGCTCACTCCCGCCGCCCGGGCCGCATCCACCAGATTGCGCACCCCCAGATAATCCACCCGCAGCGGCCCGGTCACATCCAGACTGGGGCGGGCTCCCGTGGTGCAGATCACCCGGTCGCAGCCCTGCAGGGCCCGCTCCAGAGCCGGGCGATCGCCCACATCCGCCACCGCCAGTTCCACCCCGGCGGGCAGCAGGGCCCGTACCCGGTCCGCCTCCCGTACCAGGGCCCGCACCGGTACTCTGGCCTGGACGAGTTCCTCCACGACCCGCCGCCCAGTGGCACCGGTGGCCCCTGCAACCAGAACCGTCATTGTTCCTCTCCTGTGATGAATTCTCCGAGGGAGGGATATCCCCACCCGCGAGCCGTGGGAAGCCTGCTACAAGAGAAGGCATCCCTGTCGCCATCTTCCCCGCGAGGCTCCCCTTAGCCGTGACCTGCTTCCACAGCCACTTCCGGGACGCCATGGAAATGCGGGCCGATCCTGAAACCGTCGCGGCCTACCTCGACCGTCATGAAGGTTGGTTCCGCCGCTGCGCCGAGCCGATGCAGGTGACACCCATCGGCACCAACGCCTATGCCCTCAGCCTGGGCCGCTACGGCTCCCTGGGCTGGGAACTGGAACCGCGCATCGGCCTGGAACTGCTGCCCCAGGATGGGGGCTGCTACCGCATCCGCACCGTACCGATTCCGGGGCTGCCACCAGAGCCCTATCAGGTGGACTTCCAGGCAGCACTGGTGCTGGCCTGCGAAACTCCGGCTACCGACGGTCACTGCACCGTCACCCTCGTCCAGTGGGAGCTCGATCTGAGCGTCACGCTGGAGCTGCCCCGCTGGCTGCAGGGTCTGCCGGAGAACCTGGTTCGGGCCAGCGGCGAGGCCCTGCTGCTGCAGATTGTGCGCCAGATTTCCCGGCGCCTGACCCGCCGGGTACAGCAGGACTTCCACTCGAGTCACGACCTGCCCATGCCCAAACCCCATCAGGTGGGATTCTGAGCCTGGACCGACACCACCCTAGTGATTGGTGACGATGCGGTTGAGGATTTCCATCCCGGTCAGAGCCTGCCAGGCGAACAGACCGACCAGCACCGTGTTCAGACCGATGTGCAGGGAGCGGGCCCAATCGGCGCCCTTCTGCATGTAGGGGGACAGGGCAGCGGAACTGGCGATCAGCGCCGCCATGCCCAGGCCAGCCAGCAGGTGCGGCCCGACGAACAGCTTGCCGTTGTTCAGGTAGGTGACGCCCATGGCCCCGACGGTGCCCAGCACCATCAGCGCCAGCAGGATGGAGCCAGCCACGAAGTGGCGCTGGTTGTACTTGCCCTGCACCAGCGCCTTCTTGGCCTCACCGGTGGCAGAGCGGGTGGCTCGAATCTGGAAGCCCAGGTACCCGGCGTAGAGGCTGAGGGCCAGCAGCACCCACATCAGCAGGGGGTGGCCGAAATTCAGGTAGTACTTGAGATCATCCATGGCGCGTGGCGTCGAATTCGCTTCACAAAGCTTAAAACGAAGCCGGGGAGGCTGACCTCTCCGGCTGGGATGCAATGGCTCGGGTTGTGCCCGGATGCCTAGTGCAGGAAGTGGCGGACGCCGGTGAACACCATGACGATGCCCAGCTCGTTCGCGGCGGCAATCGAGTCGGCATCACGCATGCTGCCGCCGGGTTGAACGATGGCCCGGATGCCGGCCGCTGCTGCCGTGCGAACGCTGTCATCGAAGGGGAAGAAGCCGTCGCTGGCCAAGATTGCGCCCTGGGCGGCAGCACCGGCCTGCTCCAGAGCGATGCGGGCCGACCCGACCCGGTTCATCTGCCCGGCACCGACCCCGAGGGTGGCCCCATCCTGAGTGACGACGATGGCATTGGACTTGACGTGCTTACAGACCTTCCAGGCGAACAGCAGTTCCTGCAGGTCCTCGTCACTGGGCTGCTTCTCGGTCACCACCGTCCAGTCGGCGGGGCTTTCGATGGCGTCGTCGCTGGCCTGGGCCAGGAAACCGCCGGCAATCATCTTGATCTGCTCCGCGGGGCCGCTGGCCAGATCCGGCAGCACCAGCACCCGCAGGTTCTTCTTAGCCGCCAGAATCTCAGCGGCCGCCGGATCGCAGGCGGGCGCGACCACACACTCCAGGAAGGTTTCGGTCAGGGCCTGGGCCGTGGTGGCATCAATGCCGCGGTTGAGGGCAACGATGCCCCCGAAGGCAGAGGTGGAGTCGGCCTCGAAGGCCTTGCGGTAGGCCTGCTCGATGCTGGCGCCGGTGGCAACACCGCAGGGGTTGTTGTGCTTGAGGATCGCCGCTGCGGCCGGAGCATCCGCGGCCGAGAATTCGGCGATGATCCGGCGGGCCGCTTCCAGATCGACGAGGTTGTTGTAGCTCAGTTCCTTGCCCTGGAGCTGAGTGGCGGCGGCCCAGCCGCTGGCGCTGGCACCGCTGCGGTACCAGGTGGCCGCCTGGTGGGGGTTCTCGCCGTAGCGCAGGGTCTGCACCGGTTCACCCTGCAGACCGTAGCTGACGGCCTCGGGTTCGAACTGCTGCCCCAGGTAGGCGGAGATGGCCGCATCGTAGGCGGCGGTGTGGCGGAAGGCTGCCAGGGCGGCTGCCTGACGGAAGGCCAGAGAGACGGCACCGTCACCTGCGGCCAGTTCCTGCAGGTAGCCGTCGTACTGGGCTGGGTTGCAGAGGATGGTCAGGTGGGCGTGATTCTTGGCGGCGGCCCGCACCATGGTGGGTCCACCGATATCGATCTGCTCGATCGCCTGGGCCAGGGTCACCCCTTCCCGGGCAATGGTCTGCTCGAAGGGATAGAGGTTGACCACCACGAGGCTGAAGGGGCGGATGCCGTTGGCTTCGAGGTCAGCCAGATCGCTGGCGAGGTCCTGACGGGCCAGGATGCCGCCGTGGATCTTCGGGTGCAGGGTCTTGACGCGGCCACCGAGGATTTCCGGGCTGCCGGTGTGCTCCGACACCTTGATCACGGGCAGACCAGCATCCTTGAGCAGTTGGGCCGTGCCGCCGCTGCTGACCAGAGTGAAGTCGTAGCTCTCCACCAGGGTCCGGGCAAAATCCACCAGACCGGTTTTATCGGATACGCTCAGCAGCGCCAGCCGTGCCATGCTTCGTTCGCTCGCAACAGAAAAAACGGCGGGAAAAGCTCCCTTTCTTCAGCATAGGCGTCCGCACCCCCGACAATGGCAGGAACAAGTCCAGGAGCCGACGGATGACGTTGCAGAGCCTCAGCACCCCGGGCAAGGACGCCGATCGTCAGCTGGTGCTGCTGCACGGCTGGGGTGCCAACGCCGCCGACCTGTTCGGTCTGAGCGGAGTCCTGAGCCTGCCGGGGCTACGCCTCTGGAGCCTGGAAGCCCCATTTGCCCATCCGGCCGGGGGTGAGGCCCGTCAGTGGTACGACCTGAACACGCCCGACTGGGAGGGTCTGGAGGACAGTACTGGTCGGGTCGCCGACTGGCTGAGTCAGTTGCCGGAACACAGCGGCATCCCCCTGGAACGCACGGTGCTGGCCGGGTTCTCCCAGGGGGGCGCGATGACACTGGAATGCGGCCTGGGCCTACCCCTTGCAGGACTGATCACCTGGAGCGGCTTCTGGCATCCGGGCCTGAGCCCGAATGCGGTGCAATGCCGACAGGCCCTGGTCTGCCACGGCGATCAGGACATGGTGGTTCCCTTCGCGGCTGCCCGCGAAGTGGTGCGTCAACTGGAGCAGCGGGGTGTGGAAACCCGCCTGCAGCCGTTTGCCGGGGGTCACGAAATTCCGCTGGAGGCGATCGCCGCAAGCCGCGAATTTCTGGAGCAGGTGACGGGGCCAATCCGCTAAGCGCCGACCAGCAGTTCCTCGTCCTCTTCCTCGTCTTCGTACTCGGCGTACTCGGCCTCTTCCGCTTCGATGATCGCCCTCAGACTGGGGAAGAGGAAGTGGTTCTCCTCGGCATATTGAGCGCCGAACAGACCCTTCTCGGCCCAGAAGTAGCGGTCGGTGGTGTGCTCATTGCGGCGCACCATCACCAGCGCCGGAGGCACAATTCCTTCCGAGTGAATGAAATTACGGGCGGCGGTTACGGGTTTGTCATCCCCGCTGTCGATCGAGTACTGCGGCACCAGTTCGAGGATTTTCCGACCTTCGAGACGGCGACGGCTCTTGCGCTTACGTTTCCTGGCCACGGTGGCTACCTCCCAGAAGAAAAACCGGCCGCAATCTGCCTCACCCACGAATCCGTTAACAGGCCGGATTTGTCAAAACTGATACAAATTTCCACCACTCTATCATCATTTTCTTCTCCAATCAAGCCTCAAAGCCCCCCACTTGTGGTATAGGCCCAAAAGCCTTACGGGGCCTGAGATGAGCCGGTATACCGATAGAATCGGAACAGCCGGAATGCCGCGTCCTTCCCGGGTTCCACGCCGCGGATCGTGCGGTGGATCAATCGAAATCCCGTCGGATTGTCACCATTGCCTGACACCTCAACCCCCGGTCAGTCCTGCGCGGTCGCCAGCCCCGAGTTCCTGGCTCTCTGCCAGACCCAGCTGGCGCTGATGGCCACGGGTATGCCCATCTCCCTGGGTGCGCTCTACCTGGCTGAGCAGCGCCAGGACCTGTCGCCGGACCTGCGGCCGATCGCGGTCTGGCCCCCCCAGGCGGATGCCCCGCCCCTGGGTTTCTTCAGTGAGAGCGGCGGGTTGAGCGAACTGCCCGCCAGCGCGGCCCTCAGCGATCGCCAGGAGCGGCGCTCCCTGTTCCAGCAGGTGATTCCGCTGCGGGTGCAGGAGCGGGTGCTGGGGCTGCTGATCGTCCGCCGCGCCAGCCAGGAATGGAGCACCCGCGAGGTGCTGCAGCTGGAGGCGATCGCCCGCAGTCTCAGCCTTGCCCGCCTGCTGGAGCAGCGCAACCAGGCCCTGAGTGGCCAGCAGGAACAGCAGCGTCTGTGGCTGGAGACAGTGCTGCACCAGCTGAAGAACCCCCTCACAGCCCTCAAGACCTTCGGCAAACTGCTGCAGCGGCGGATCACCGCCGAGGACCCGAACCGGCCTCTGGTCGACAGCCTGCTGCGGGAGAGCGATCGCCTCCAGGGGCTGCTGGGACGGCTGGAGCCACCGGCCCAGGAACCGCCCAGCCTGGGCGAAGCCGTCGCCCCCCGGGCACTGCTGCCTGCGGGCGACAGCCGCTGCTGCGAACTGGCGACCGTGCTGGCGCCGCTGCTGAGCAATGCGGCGGCGATCGCCCCGGAGCGTCAGCTGACCCTGGTCATTCCCCCCCTGGGTAACCCGACGGTGGGGCTGCGGCCGGAGGCCCTGACGGAAATCGTCGGCAATCTGCTCGACAACGCCCTCAAGTACACCCCCGCCGGGGGCCGGGTTGGCCTGCTCTGTCAGCGGCGGGGCGACTCGCTGGAGCTGGGGGTCTGGGACGATGGCCCCGGCATTCCCGCCGCAGATCAGGGGCAACTGTTTCAGCGCCACTTCCGGGGAGTGCAGGCCAGGGGCGAGCTACCCGGCAGCGGTCTGGGGCTGGCGATCGCCCGGGAACTGGCCCAGCAGGCCGGGGGCGATCTCGTCTGTTATAGTCCCGCCCGCCGCTGGCACCCGGACCTGCCGGATCGCGGCTGCGCCTTCGTGCTCAGCCTGCCGCCAGCAGCACCAGCAACAGCGCCTCCGTCCACTCGACCGTAGCGCCGTAGCTGTCACCGGTATGGCCGCCGAGGCGACGGCCGAACCAGCCCGGCACGATCCAGGCCAGCAGCAGCCCGCCCAGCAGCAGCCGCAGGGCGCTGGCAGGCTGGCGGGTCAGTAGCGGCAGGGCACTGGCCACCAGCGCCAAACACAGCCCCGGCAACCAGTCGGGCCAGCCACCGTAGTCACGCCGGTGCAGGGCACCCTTGCCCTCGGCCCGCAGGTAGGGGAAACGGGCCACGGCCAACACCTGGGCCCAGCGCCCCCAGACCGGCACAGCCACCAGGGCGGGGCTGCCGATCAGGCTGGCGAGGGCGGTGGCCTTGAGCGCCAGCAGGGCAATGGCCACCATCACCCCGAAGGCCCCGGAGCGACTGTCGGCCATCACCGCCAGCCGCCGCTCGGGGTCTGGCACCGCCAGTCCATCGGCGGTGTCCATGGCGCCATCCAGGTGAAGACCACCGGTCAGCCAAAGCCAGAGCAGGGCCAGCAGCCAGCCGTTGAGGGCCACTGAGAAGCCCAGTTCCTGCAGGCCCAGGCCGGTGAGCCAGAGCAGCCCCCCGAGCAGCAGCCCCACCAGCGGTGCCCAGCGGGCCAGCCGCCGGAACTCCAGCGGCCAGGCGTGGGGCAGGGGCAGCACGGTGTAGAAGACCAGGGCTCCGAGGATCTGACGGCACCAGACCGGCACGCGCAACTCTCCGCCAGTGAGTGTGAACCCTAAGGATCGCTGATCGGAGACCGGCCATGCACGCCCGCACCTGGAGCGCCGCCCTCGTAGGACTCGACGCGGTGCGGGTCAGCGTCGAGGTGGATGTAGCCGCCGGATTGCCGGGCACGGTGATTGTCGGTCTGCCGGACACCGCCGTGCAGGAATCCCGGGAGCGGGTGCGGGCCGCCCTGCGCAACGCCGGGTTCGAGTTCCCGATGCGGCGGATCGTGATCAGCCTCGCCCCGGCGGACCTGCGCAAGGAAGGTCCGATCTACGACCTCGCCATTGCCATGGCCGTGCTGGCAGGCTCGGGTCAGCTCACCAGCACTCACCTCGATGACTATCTGCTGCTGGGGGAAGTGACCCTCGACGGTCAGCTGCGGGCGATCGCCGGAGTGCTGCCGATTGCGGTCGCCGCCCAGCGCCTCGGTCTGAAAGGCATCGTCGTACCCGCCGCCAATGCCGCCGAAGCGGCCCTGGTGAGCGGGCTGGCGGTCCACGGTTTCGGGCAGCTGGCGGAAGTGGTGCGTTTTCTGGAGCAGCCCCAGTGCTTCGCCCCAACGATGCCGGAGCAGAACCAGGCACCAGAGACCACCATCGGCCCGGATCTGGCAGATGTGAAAGGGCAGTTCCATGCCCGCCGCGCCCTGGAGATCGCCGCCGCAGGCGGGCACAACCTGATTCTGGTGGGGCCACCGGGGAGCGGCAAGACGATGCTGGCGCGGCGGCTGCCGGGGATTCTGCCGCCCCTCGGCTTCGAGGAATCCCTGGAGGTGACCCAGGTGCATTCCGTAGCTGGGCTGCTGCGGGAGCGGGGACATCTGGTGCGGCAGCGGCCCTTCCGCAGCCCTCACCATTCCGCGTCCGGGCCCAGTCTGGTCGGCGGCGGCAGCTACCCGCGCCCGGGGGAAATCTCCCTGGCCCATCGGGGCGTGCTGTTTCTCGATGAGCTGACGGAGTTCAAGCGCGACGTGCTGGAGTTCCTGCGCCAACCCCTGGAAGACGGCCAGGTGAGCATCAGCCGCGCCCGCCAGTCGGTGGCCTTCCCGGCCCGCTTCACTCTGGTGGCCAGCACCAACCCCTGTCCCTGCGGCTATTACGGCGACAGCGGCCAGCGCTGCACCTGCTCTCCCCGTCAGCGGCAGGTCTACTGGGCCCGGCTGTCGGGGCCGCTGCTGGACCGCATCGATCTGCAGGTGGTGGTGGGGCGGCTGAAACCAGAGGAGCTGACCCGCAGTGGCGGCGGTGAAGCCTCGGCTACGGTGCGGGAGCGGGTGATCGCGGCGCGGGACCGCAGCCGGGTCCGCTTCCCAGACTCCCCCCGCTGCAATGCGGAACTGCAGTCGGCTCAGTTACGCCAGTGCTGTATCCTCGGCGAGGCAGAGCGGCAACTACTGGAAGGGGCGATAGCCCGCCTCGGACTCTCAGGCCGGGCCACGGACCGCATCCTCAAGGTCGCCCGCACCATCGCGGATCTGGCCGCCAGCGACAGTATCGGTATCCCCCATCTGGCGGAAGCGATCCAGTACCGCAGCCTCGACCGCCTCACCGGCAGTCCATGACGCTCACCCCGCGTCCTGCTGCCGCCGCTGCAGTTCCGCCTGCAGTCGCTCCAGTTCCTGCTGCAGTTGCTGCCGCTCGTCGGTGAATTCCACGTCCAACGCCTCGATCGAGCGCTCACCCCGACCGCGCAGTCGCTCGAACTCGCCCGAGTCGACCCAGGCCTGCAGTTCCCGCCAGCGCTCCAGGGGTTGGGCTCCCACCAGGCCAGAGCTACCCCCCAGCAGCGAGCCCAGGGCATCCGTCGCCGCCGGAGGCTGCCAGTCCCGCGCCTGCCGCGCCAGAGCATCCAGCGACAGTTCCTGGCCGTAGCGGGAGGTGCCCGCCAACTGCCGCAGCAGCATCCGCTGCCAGAGGCTGAGGTCGTCGCAGACCAGCAGCGCCGCCCGGTCCGCCGAGAAGTCTGCAGCCCGCTGCCACTCCCGGAAGGCGATCGCCAGACTGCGGCGCACCAGTTCACCGATGCCCAGGGTGGCATCACCCACCGCCGTCGCCAGCTGTTCCGCCAGTCGTGCCAGGGCCAGCAGCCCCGGATGGCCGCAGTGAATCCGCCCCAGTTCCACCGCCAGGGCCACCTGCAGTTCCTCCGGCTCGTAGAGGTCCAGCGCTCCGCTGCTGACCCGCAGCAGCGGCGGCGACCCGTCGAACACCTGCAGCCCCGGCGTGGGATTGGCCTGCAGCAGCAGCGTTGGCACCGAGGCTAGGTCAAGCGCCGCCGCCGCATCCTGAAGCAGTTGCCAGGGGGTGACACACTGCTGGGGACCGCAGCGTAGCGATCGCCCCAGCAACGCCTCAGCCGGGTCCTGGCGCAGCAGTGCCAGCCCCTGGTCCGCCAGCAGGTCAAACCCGGGCAGCGATCGCAGCGCCGCCTCCGCCTGGGCATCCAGCGGATGCCGGTACGCCGACGCCTGCAGCCCGGGATAGCGCCGCATCGATCAGGAGCGCTGGTTCGTCGCGGGAGCCGTCACCGGCCGCAGAGAGGTGGGGCGTACCGGCACCGGGGCAGCCGTCGAGGTCGGCCGGGTCGCCGGGACCGCCGTCGTCGGAGCAGGCGGGGTGCTGGTGGTCACGGGCTGGGGCACCGGCACAATCGCCAGCCCCGCCGGAACACTATCGGTCACCAGATAGAGGTGCCCCAGAGGCTTGCCCTGGAAGGTGCGGCGACCCAGGCGCCAGCCGGGGTTGAGCACAACCTTGCCGAAGCTGGGGGTCAGACCGCCGACCCGGCCGATTTCCAGCTCGGGACCGCTGCCGTTGGGCAGACCCATCAGCAGAATGTCACCGTTGCGGCGCACCATGTTCAGCCGGTAGCGCAGACCCAGGTCCACCCCGGCCACCCGGATCGAGTAGCCGTTTGAGTCGGTCTTGCGGTCGCAGATGCCGGTGAAGTCGAAGTCCAGCAGCAGCGGCTTGACACCGGTCACGCCCACCGTTCCCACAGCGGTTTCCTCTGCCCAGCAGGCCCGGGCCTTACCGACCGGTTTCACCTGCTCGAGAATCAGCAGCTGGTGCCGGGCACCGCCGCCGATGGGGGAGGCTACCACCACGAAATTGGCCGGGTCGACCTCGGCGTGGCTGAACAGACCGGCCTGGGCCCGGGCGGCCAGAGCCGGAGCCACCAGCACGGCGCCGACAGCAAGGGAAGCCAGAGAACGGAGGAGGGTCATGGCAGGTTCAGAGTGGGAGAGAGAAGACGACCGTCTCCGGGACAGTCGCAGGGGCGTTCAGGTTCCAGCAGTCTATTCCAGCGACTCGCGGGCCGCCTTCACCGCCAGCCAGAAACTCAAACCGGCCAGGGGGATGCTCAGGCCGAGGATCGTCCGCGTCACAGCTTCCCCCAGTTCCGGGGCACCGGAAGACAGTTCGAAGCAGCAGCCGACCGCAGCGATCGCCGCCACGCAGGAAATACCGAGGAACAGAGAACTCTTGGGGGTCGCGACCATAGTCCGAAATCACAGGGCGCCGGGCTTGTGAAGGATACCACTCCCCACAAGCCCCCCTAGAAGGTCTAGGCCACCGGACGCACCGACTGGCGGGCAAAGCCCTGCTTCTTCAGCTGCTCGCCCAGCTCCAGCTGGTTCTCCACCCGGTCTACGAACAGTACGCCAGTGAGATGATCCATCTCGTGCTGGATGCAGCGGGCCATCAGCCCGTCCGCCTCGATGCGCTGGGGCCGACCGGTCTCGTCCTTGAAGGAAACCTCGACCACCTCGGGCCGCTTCACGTCCATGTAGACGCCGGGAACGCTCAGGCAGCCTTCCTCGTAGTTGCAGACCTCACCGGCCACCCGTTCGATCTTCGGGTTGATCAGCACCAGCGGTTCCGCCTCGGGGTCCTCGGGGTCGAGGTCGATCACGATCAGCTGCTTGTTGATACCCACCTGGGGCGCCGCCAGACCGATGCCATCGGCGCTGTACATCGTCTGCAGCATGTCACGGATCAGCTGACGCAGTTCGGCGTCCACCTTCGTCACCCGCTTGGCGGGCTGGCGCAGCACCTTGTCCCCCAGCTTGTGAATCTCCAGGGGCGGATTCTTGAGCTTTTTCTTCTCCACGAAGATGCTGTCGGGGCTGGCGACGGCCATGGCAGGGATGACGGTAAGGACTGCGTTCATCCTAGCGAAGGGCGGCTCTCAGCCCGCCAGTTCCGACAGCTCCAGCCAGCGGTCGGTCCCCTGCTCGATCCGCTGTTCGAGATCCGCCAGTTCCTGGGAGAGGGCCTGCACCTCGCTAAAGCCCGAGGGCGGATTGCGGTAGAGCGTCTCCTCCAACTGCTGCTTACGCTCCTCCCACTCGGGAATCGACAGCTCCAGCTGCTCCAGTTCCCGTTTCTCCTTGTAGGAGAGACGGCGCGGCTTGTCAGTGGCACTGGCGCGGCGGGACGCCGGTTCCGCAGCCGCTGCAACAGTTTCTGTCCGGGAGGGTGCCACCGGCTGGGGCTGCTGCCGCTGGTGGAACTCCAGATACATCGAGTAGTTGCCCGGGTAGCGCTTCAGCTGCCCGTCCTCGAAGGCGAAGATCTGGTCGACGGTGCGGTCGAGAAAGTAGCGGTCGTGGGAAACCACGATCACGCAGCCGCCGAAGTCCTCCAGGTACTCCTCCAGCACCGCCAGGGTCTGGACGTCGAGGTCGTTGGTCGGCTCGTCGAGAATCAGGATGTTGGGCGCCTGCATGAGAATCCGCAGCAGGTAGAGGCGCCGCTTCTCACCCCCCGAGAGCTTGCTCACCGGCGAGAACTGCTGGGCAGGCGGGAACAGGAAGCGCTCCAGCATCTGGCTGGCGGTGATCGTCTGACCATCGGCGGTACGCACCAGTTCCGCCTCGTCCTTGAGGTAGTCGATCACTCGCTGGCTGCTGTTGAGGGCGGCTTCCAGCTGCTCCGACTGCTGATCGAAGTACCCGAAGGCCACCGTGCTGCCGATCTCGACCTTGCCCGCATCCGGTTCCAGCCGCCCGGTGATCAGGTTCATCAGCGTCGACTTGCCCACGCCGTTGGGGCCGATCACCCCAACCCGGTCCAGGGGGCTGAATTCGTAGGTGAAGTCATCGAGCAGGGTGCGATCGCCGTAGCCCTTGGTGACGTTCTCCAGCAGGATCGCCTTCTTGCCGAGGCGACGGCTGGCCGTGCTGATCTCGACCTTGCCCTGGGCCTGCTTGAACTCCGTCTCGCGCATCTCCTCGATCCGCTGGATGCGCGCCTTCTGCTTAGTGCTGCGGGCCTTGGGACCGCGCTGGAGCCATTCCAGTTCCCGACGCAGCACCCCGGCAAACTTCTGCTGGGTGCTGGCAGCGGACGCCTCCTGCTCCGCCTTCTTCTCCAGGTAGTAGGCGTAGTTGCCCGCGTAGCCGTAGCAGTCGCCCCGATCGATCTCCAGAATCCGGTTGGTCACCTGATCAAGGAAGTAGCGGTCGTGGGTGATCAGGAGAATCGCCCCCCGAAAGCGCTTCAGGCAGTCCTGCAGCCACTCCGTAGTCAGGGCGTCGAGGTGGTTGGTGGGCTCGTCGAGCAGCAGCACATCCGGCTCCGCCACCAGCCCCGCCGCCAGGGCCAGCCGCTTGCGGTAGCCCCCCGAGAGGTCGCCCACCCGCCGCTCGAAATCGTGGATTCCCAGCTGGGTCAGCACCGACTTGATTCGGCTCTCCAGCTCCCAGGCGTTGAGGCTGTCGAGGCGATGGCTGAGGTCCGAGAGCTTGGCCAGCAGCACCGGGTCATCGCCCCGCTCCGCCAGTTGCTCCGAGAGCAGTTCGTACTCGCGGATCGCCTGCACCTTCTCGCCGCTGTCGGCGAACACCTGCTCGAGCACCGTGCGTTCGGGGTCCATCTCCGGCTGCTGGGGCACGTAGATCACCCGCGCGTCGGGGTGCACCCGCAGCGTGCCGCCATCGGCGGACTCCTGCCCGGCGATAATCTTCAGCAGAGTCGACTTGCCCGAGCCGTTGG
>CAYZUY010000004.1:0-3052 GCA_964481495.1 uncultured bacterium | reverse complement strand
AGGCGGTCGACCTGAAGCAGACCGTCGCGGGTCAGGCCGATGCGATCGCCCTCCCCCAGATTGAGGGTGACATCCTTGAGCAGTTCCTTGATACCGAAGTCCTTGCGGATTCCCTCCAGCTGCACCCAGGCCATGGTTTCGCGTCTCCGTCAGAGGGGCTTGTGGGCGGGCAGACCCACCGCCCGGGGGTAATGCTTGGGCGTCGATTCGATCTTGCGCACCCAGAGGCAGTGGCGGGCCGCGCCGGTCAGGGGCAGGTCGAAGGCGTCGACCCCCTCCAGTTCGCCCCCCAGCACTTCCAGGGCCCGCTCCAGCTGAGCTTCCTCGGCCTCGCTCCACTGACCGCGGTAAAGAATCGCCAGCCCGCCCAGCTTCAGTAGCGGCAGGCAGTACTCGGCGCAGGCGGTCACCGGACCCACCGCCCGGATCGTCGCCAGATCGAACTGGGCCCGCCGCTGCCGCCCGGCCTCTTCGGCCCGGGCCACCCAGGTGCGGGCGTTGGGCAGTTCCAGCTCATCAATCAGGCCATCGAGGAAGGCCAGCTTCTTGCGGGTGGAATCGAGCAGGGTCACCTGGGTGCCGGGCAGGGCGATCGCCGCGGGCATCCCCGGGAAACCACCACCGGTGCCGATGTCGATCAGGCTACCGGGCTCGTCCGGGTTCTCCAGCAGCGGCTGCAGGCCGCGCAGGGAATCCCAGAGGTGCTTCTCCCAGAACTCCTGCGGCTCGACGATGCGGGTGAGATTGAGGCCCTTGTTGGTCTCGGTCAGGGAGCGGAACAGCTGCTCAAACCGGGCCAGTTGGGTCGCGTCGGGCTGCCAGCCCAGGCTCTCCCGGGCTGAGGCGAACAGATCCGAAAAGGTCATCAGTAGCGGCTCTCGTCGTAGCGGTCGTAGTCGTCGCGGCGGCGCTGGGTCTCGATCTGGCGGATGATCCGCTGGGCCACAAACTGGAACAGATCCCGCTTCAGGTAGGGATAGTCGCTCACCCAGATGTCCTTCTCCGGCAGGTAGACATCGGTGTACTTCTCAATCCGGCCCAGGCGCGGATCGTTGGAGAGCACCACCATCTGGGCCAGCATGCCCCGCCGGATGCCCTTGTGCTCCTTCTTCAGCGGCACCCGGAAGCGGGCCTGGAAGCCGTTCTCGTCCTCCAGTTCCAGGTTCAGCTGGGTCTCCAGCTTGTCGATCAGCACCAGCCGACCGGTCTTATCCACCGTCTCCTCGGTGCCGACCTTGCGATCGCTGCGGAAGACATCGACCACTTCCCCTTCCCAGAACCCGGCATAGCGGTAGCCCCGGAACTCGCGGTTGCGCCAACTGGCCTGACAGACCGGCCACCAGTACCAGAACAGGCCGGTGACGAGGCCCAGAATCAGAGCCACGGACTCGAAGTCCGGCAGGAAACTGCCGACGGCGATCGCCACGACGATGCCGATCACCGCCACCAGCAGCCGCTGCAGGAAATCCTGGGGGCTGCCCCAGTAGTAGCGGTACTGCTCACCGGTGGCGATCGCCGGGATCACCTGCTTGAAGCTTTCGTCCGTGAGGGGAACGAGCATGAGCTAATCGAGCACCTTGTCGAGACCGTAGACCAGACCGTTGAGCTGGAGCACCCGGCGGATGCAGTGGAGCACCCCGGGCATATAGCAGCCCCGGTCCATGGCGTCGTGACGCAGGGTGTAGATCTCACCGGGGGAGCCGAACAGCACCTCCTCGTGCGCCACCAGACCGGGCAGACGGACGCTGTGGATGCGGATATTCTCGGGGCCGAGGGCACCCCGGGCACCGGCCATGCTCTCGGTCTCCTTCACCTTGGGCGGGTTGAAGGTCTTACCCAGTTCCGCCAGGGTCTGGGCGGTCTTCAGGGCCGTGCCGCTGGGGGCATCCGCCTTCTGGTCGTGGTGCAGCTCGATGATTTCGACGTGGTCGTAGAAGCGGGAGGCCTGCACCGCCGCCTGCATCAGCAGCACCATGCCGATGCTGAAGTTGGGCACCACCAGCA
Source organism: uncultured bacterium (assembly GCA_964481495.1). Classification (GTDB taxonomy): domain Bacteria; phylum Cyanobacteriota; class Cyanobacteriia; order Synechococcales; family Synechococcaceae; genus CAWUMD01. The sequence continues at coordinate 1,048 of CAYZUY010000004.1, read as the reverse complement.
CCCCGACGCCCGCTTTCTCGGCGAATTCGCCCAGTTCCTGCAGCTGGTCGGGGGTAAGGCCAGTCGTACCGACCACCGGGCGCACCCCGTAGGCGATCGCCTTGCGCACGTTCTCGTAAATGCAGTCCGGGTGGGTGAGGTCCACCACCACCGGAATTTCCCGTTCCTGGGACGCCAGACAGAGCAGACCTTCCAGGTCGGTGGTCACCGGCACATCGATGGCACCGATACCGCAGATCTCGCCAATGTCCTGGCCTTCCCACTCCCGGCGCCGGGCCACCGCCCCGAACAGCACCAAATCCTCGGCTGCTTCCACAGCCTTCACCGCTTCCCGGCCCATCTTGCCGGTAGCGCCATTGATTACGACGGGAATCGGTTGAGCCATAGCCTTGGACGTGCGGGCAAGCTTCCAGCTTAGCCGTTCGGGCTAGTCGCTTTCCTGCAACACCAGGGGCAGATGGGCTTCCATCGCCAGCAGTTCATCCCGGTGGGCCGTGACCTTCAGCTGACTGCCCTGGTCCGTCGGTTCGAACACCAGCTCCACTGCCTCCTCACGGCGGGCCCGCTGCCAGTAGAGCCGCCCGGCCACCGGTGCCCCGGCCACCAGCGCCAGCCCGAGACTGCCCAGGGCCGGTACGGCCATATCCAGCACCAGACCGAGACAGAGCAGGCCCGAGGCCGCCATCAGGGTAACGAAGCCGCAGAGGAAGATACTGGGGGCGACCAGCCCGACGAAGCGGGCCGTGCGGGCCTCGGCGTCGCTGGTCTCCAGCCGGTAGGCGCGGCTTTCAAAGTAGCGCTGCAGGTCCGCCACCAGGGGCCCCGGTTCGCGCTCGCTGCGGTAGCGCGCCCGGGTGGTGCGGTCGCGGAAGGACCCGCGCACGAAGAACACCAGCCCGATGGCCATCAGAAGGGTGATCAGGAAAATCGAGGGCAGCGTGGCGTCGGCCATGGGAACCCAGACTGCAGAAGCGGCAAGTCCCACTCTAGGAGATCAGTGCGGGGGGCCGAGCGGCCCCCGACCCTAACCGCGGCTCATCACCTCGAC
>CAYZUY010000003.1:37918-39154 GCA_964481495.1 uncultured bacterium | reverse complement strand
ACCCCATGAGCCGTCGTCAGCGCTGGGCGATCGCCTGGATCGGGCTGCAGATTCTTGCCCTTGGGGGCTGGGCATCTGTCGAGGCCTACCACCAGCAGCGGGGCACCGTCATCCGGGTGCGGACCGTGCCGGTGGACCCCCGCGACCTGCTGCGCGGCCAGTATCTGATCCTCAACTACCCCTTCTCGCGGATGGACTGCGGCCCGGCCCTGCAGCCCGGTCAGACCGTCTGGGTGCGGCTGCAGTCGCGGGGGCCGTTCTTCGAGCCAGACGGCTGCTCCACCGGGACTCCGACGCTGACCCGTGCAGCTGGGACCGTGCTGCTGCGTGGCACTGTCGCCCCTGGGGGTGGGTTGCGCTTCGGCATCGAGAAGTATTTCTTCGCCGAACGGCTCACACCCCCCGATACCCGCAACCTGACCGTGGATCTGCGGGTGCTGCCGGGCGGGGAGGTGCGGATCGAGCGGATCCGGGACGGAACCCGGCCCTGGCCCGGATAGCGCCGCCGTTCAGGCGTTCAGGTAGGTGTAGCGGCTGAGGCTCTGCTCGTAGCGGCGGATCAGTGCCTGGGACTGCTCCAGGGTGATGCCGCGCTCCTCCAGGGCCTGTTCCGCCTGCCGACGGATGCGCTCCACCAGATCCTCGCCGTCGTACTGGACGTAGCCCAGCACCTCGCCCATCGTGTCGCCCTTGACCACATGCTCGACGGCGTAGCCCTTGGGGGTGAGCTGGATGTGGACCGTGTTGGTGTCGCCGAACAGATTGTGCAGATTGCCCATGATCTCCTGGTAGGCACCGCCCAGGAACATGCCCAGGATGTAGTCCTGGCCCGGCTGCAGCGGGTGCAGCTCCAGCATGGTCTTCACATCCCGCAGGTCGATGAAGCGGTCGAACTTGCCGTCGCTGTCGCAGGTCAGGTCCGCCAGGGTGGCGCGGCGGGTCGGTTCCTCGTTCAGGCGGTGAATCGGCAGAATCGGAAACAGCTGATCGATGGCCCAGGTGTCCGGAGCCGACTGGAAGACCGAGAGATTGACGTAGTAGATCGCCGCCATGATCCGCTGCAGATCCTCGAGATCCTCGGTGCTCTGCCCGGCCTCGGCGGCGATCGCCAGGATGCGGTGGCAGCAGCTCCAGAAGATGCGCTCGGCCTTGGCCCGCTGGTGCAGGTCGAGATAGCCCAGCCGGAAGGCGCTGATCGCGTCCTGCTTGAACTTGACCGCGTCGTGGTAGCTCTCC
>CAYZUY010000003.1:36635-37908 GCA_964481495.1 uncultured bacterium | reverse complement strand
TCGACCTCGATGCCCCGCGAAGGAGGCAGTCCATGACCAACACCGACACCCGCCGTCGCGGCCTCTGCCGTGCCGGCTCCGTCGGCCTCACCGGCTATGCGTACCGGTCGCCGGAAGCCGAGATGCGCGCCTCGGTGATGAAGAGCTCCTGGAAGCCGATGCCCTCGTAGGTCTCGTAGAGGTTGCGGATGATCAGCGGATCGCCCTCGGCGGCGGCGGGCAGGTCCGGTGGCGGCACGTCGCTGCAGCCGAGCACATCGAACAGCAGCACGCACTGGTGGGAGGCGATCGCCCGGCCGCTCTCGCTGGTCAGGGTCGGCACCGGGATCCCCGCCTCGGCACAGGCATCGCGCACCGTCGCCACCACGTCGTTGGCGTAGTTCTGCATGTTGTAGTTCTTCGAGGCATGGAAGTTGGTCTTCGAGCCGTCGTAGTCCACTCCCAGGCCACCGCCCACATCTAGGTAGGCCATCGCGGCCCCCAGCTTGGCCAGCTGCACGTAGATCTGGCTGGCCTCCTGCAGGGCGTCCTTGATCACGGCGATATCCGAGATCTGGGAGCCGATGTGGAAGTGCAGCAACTGCAGGCAGTGGAGCATCCCGGCGGCCTCCAGCCGTTCACAGACCGCGACGATCTCCGGCATCGTCAGGCCGAATTTGGCCCGGTCCCCGGCGCTGCTGCCCCAGCGGCCAATGCCCTGGGCGTTGAGCTTGGCGCGTACCCCCAGAATCGGCTCGATCCCCAGGGCCTGACTGGCGGCGATCGCCAGCTCCACCTCCTCGAACTGCTCGATCACGATGATCGGCGTCTTGCCCAGGCGGCGGGCCAGGATCGCCGTCTCGATGTATTCCCGATCCTTGTAGCCGTTGCAGATCAGCAGGGAGCCGGGGGTGTCGAGCAGGGCCAGGGCGATCAGCAGTTCCGGCTTCGAGCCCGCCTCCAGGCCGAAGCGGAAGGGACGGCCGTAGTCCACCAGGGCCTCGATCAGATGACGGTTCTGGTTGCACTTGACCGGAAACACACCCCGGTACTCGCCGCCGTAGCCGTAGCGGGCGATCGCCTTGGCGAAGCAGGCGTTGAGGCGCTCCACCCGGTCCTCGAGAATGTCGGAGAAGCGGATCAGCAGCGGCAGGGCCAGGTTGCGTTGGCGCAGGCCCTGGGCCAGTTCGTAGAGGTCGAGGCTGCCGCCGCGATCGCCCCGGGGCGAGACGGTCACATGCCCGGCGGCGTTGATCGAGAAATAGGGTTCGCCCCAGCCGTGGATGCGGTAGAG
>CAYZUY010000003.1:34355-36625 GCA_964481495.1 uncultured bacterium | reverse complement strand
TCCAGGTGCGGGACTGGGGCGCGACCGTCGAGGAAACCATGGCACCGGCGGGTAAGGGCACTGAGCCTACGATTCTACGGGCTCACCCCCCAGACCGCTTTCGATCACCGCCTCCGCTTCCAGGGCTCCCTGCTGCAGCTGCGCCAGCAGGGCTGGGTCAGGCTGGCCCCAGAGGCCTCGCTGGGCCGCCTCCAGCAGCCGCTCGCTCAGATCCCGCAGGGCCCAGGGATTGTGCTGCTCCAGAAAGGCCCGCACCTCGGGGTCGAGGGCGTAGGCGCGGGCGACGCCGTCGTAAGCGTAGTCGGGCACCAGCCCCGTGGTGGCGTCGTAGGCGAACAGGTAGTCGACGGTGGCCGCCAGCTCGAAGGCGCCCTTGTAGCCGTGGCGCATCGCCCCGGCAATCCACTTGGGATTGACCACTCGTGAGCGGTAGACCCGCAGCAGTTCCTCACGCAGGCTGCGCACCTTCGGTTGCTCCGGGCGGCTGTGGTCGCCGAAGTAGACCGTCGGTGATTGGCCCCGCAGGCTGGCTACGGCGGCGGTCAGTCCCCCCTGGAACTGGTAGTAGTCGTCCGAGTCGAGCAGGTCGTGCTCGCGGTTGTCCTGGTTCTGGAGCACCACCTGCAGCTGCCCGAGACGCTGGCGGAAGGCTGCCGGTGCGGCGGTGCCGGGGTTGTCCCGGCCGTAGGCCCAGCTGCTCCAGTTCAGGTAGGCCCGGGCCAGATCGTCCGGGGTTTCCCAGTTCTGGGCTTCAATCAGCCCCTGCAGTCCAGCACCGTAGGCCCCGGGCTTGGAGCCGAACACCCGCCAGCCCGCTTCCGTGCGCGCCTGCTCGGGGGACTGGCCCCGGGCGATCGCCGCCGCCGTCTCCTCGCGCACCCGGGCTGCCAGCGGGTTCTGCTCGGTTGGTTCGTCGAGGTCTGCAACTGCCTGTACGGCCCGATCGAAGAAGTCGATCAGATTCGGGAAGGCATCCCGGAAGAAGCCGGACACCCGCAGGGTGACGTCTACCCGGGGGCGACCCAGCACCGTCAGGGGCAGCACCTCGAAGTCCACCACCCGCCGGGAAGGACCGTCCCAGACCGGCTTCACCCCCAGCAGGGCCAGGGCTTCGGCGATGTCGTCACCGCCGGTGCGCATGGTGGCGGTGCCCCAGACCGAGAGGCCGAGGCTGCGGGGCCAGTCTCCCTCCTCCTGGACGTAGCGCTCCACCAGCCGCTCGGCGGCCAGTTCACCCAGGCGCCAGGCGGCTTCCGTGGGCAGGCTGCGCAGATCCACCGAATAGAAGTTGCGGCCCGTGGGCAGCACCTCGGGTCGGCCCCGGGTCGGGGCTCCCGAGGGCCCGGCGGGAACGTAGCCGCCGTCGAGCCCGTGCAGCAGTTGGGTCAGCTCCTGACCGGTGGCCTCCAGGCGCGGCAGCAGGTCGGCCCGCACCCAGTCGAGCACCGCCTGACTGTGCGGACCCCATGTCGGCAGCGGGATGTGCTCCAGCAGTGCCTCCACCGCTTCAGCGGCTGCCTGCTCCAGATGCTCTACCCAGTCACCCAGGGTACGTAGGGGGGTGATCGCCGTCTGCTCGGCAGGCAGCTCCCAGGCCGGGGCGGGAGTGCCCAGATCGGCGTGATGGGGGTCGAAGTCGAGGCCCCAGTCGGCGGCGATCGCCTGGATCAGCCCGGGACGGTCCGGGCCGGGAGCGCGGGCGATCGCCACCAGCAGATCCCGCAGCTGTCGCCCCCGGGGGCAGTGGCCGAAGATGTGAAGCCCGTCGCGGATCTGGGCCTCCTTCAGCTCGCAGAGGTAGCCGTCCAGGCCGGTGAGCCAGTCTCCCCAGTCCTGATCGGGAGCCAGTTCCGCCGCCAGCTGCGACTGCGCCGCCAGGGCCCGGATCTTTTCCTGCAGCAGCGGCAGACGGGCCGGGTCCATGCCCTGGGCTTCGTACCACTCGTCCACCAGCCCCTCCAGGCTGAGCAGATCGCCATAGAGCTCAGCCCGGGTCAGGGGCGGCGTCAGGTGGTCGAGAATCACCGCCTGGGCGCGACGCTTCGCCTGGGTGCCCTCGCCCGGGTCATTGACGATGAACGGGTAGAAGTGGGGCAGCGGCCCCAGGGCCACCTCCGGGAAGCAGTTGCCGCTGAGGGCAAGGCTCTTGCCCGGCAGCCATTCGAGGTTGCCGTGCTTGCCGACGTGGACGATGGCCTGGACGCCGAACCGCTGGCGCAGCCAGACGTAGAAGGCCAGGTAGCGGTGGGGTGGCTCCAGATCCGGAGCGT
>CAYZUY010000003.1:9723-34345 GCA_964481495.1 uncultured bacterium | reverse complement strand
CGTGGTAGTTGAGGCTGGGGTCGAGGTCGTAGCCCCGGGCGGGCTGGATGCCGACAAACACCGAGCCCAGCTGCAGCCCGGCGATCGCGAAGCCCCCCGCGCCCAGGTCCGGGGCCTGCGCAGGCGGGCCCCAGCGATCCAGCAGCCGTTGGCGCACCGCTGTCGGCAGGGTGGCGAACCAGGCTTCGTAGTCCGCCAGACTCAGCCACTGGCGCACCGGCCGCAGTTCCAGTCCCTCCGGGTCATTGGTTACCCCACCGGTGAGGGCCCGGATCAGCGCCTCCCCATCGGCGGGAAGGTCGCTCAGGTCGTAGCCCGCCGCCGCCAGGGCCTGCAGGATTGCCACGCCGCTGGCCGGGCTGTCGAGGCCGACGCCGTTGGCCAGCCGTCCGTCCCGGTTCGGGTAGTTGGCGAATATCAGAGCCAGCCGCCGCTCGGCCACCGGGGTGCGGCGCAGGTCCACCCAGGCCCGACTCAGATCCGCCACCCAGGCGATCCGCTCCGGGTCGGCGGCGTAGCCGACCACCGGCAGGTCCAGTTCCGGGTGGCGATCGCCCGCCGCCTTGAAGGAAATCGGCCGCGTGGTGATCCGCCCGTCCACCTCCGGCAGGGCCACCTGCATTGCCAGATCCCGCGGACCCAGACCCTGATCGCTGCTCAGCCACTGCTCCCGGGTGCCGCCCGCCAGCAGCAACTGCAGCACCGGTACGTTCAGGTCCGCCCAGAAGCGGGCGGGGGTGTCGGCCTCATCCAGGCGGGCGATGGCGAAGCCGGTGCCGTTGAGCACCAGATCCACCCCCTCGCCCCAGAGTTCGCGGATGCGCTGCTGGTGGGCTGGGTCCCGCAGGGAGGGGACGGCGATCGCCCGGGGGCACAGGCCCCGCTGGCGCAGGGCGCCCAGGAGCGCATCGATGGGGGCAAGATTCCCCGCCAGCACGTGGGCCCGGTAGAAGAGAATCCCCACCGCCGGGCCGGGGTCTTCCTGCCAGTTGTAGGGCAGCACCTCCGCCAGGGGCAGGGGTGGCGGTGGCGGCTCCCCCTCGCTGCCCAGCAGTTCCTGGCCCAGGTACTGCAGCAGGTGACGCCAGTTCTCCGGGCCGCCCGCCTGACAGTAGCGCCAGGCCCGGTCGGCAACGGTGACCGGTACCGTGGACAGGGCCAGCAGGTCGGGATCGGGACGGTCATCCCCCGGCAGCACCAGGAGCCGGATGCCCTGGCGTTCGGCCAGCTCCTGTAGGACCTCCAGGCCGTAGCTCCAGTAGCTGCGGCCCCCCAGCAGCCGCAGCAGGATCACCCGCGTCTGACTGAGTACCGTGTCGGCGTAGTGGTCGATGGTCAGCTGCTGCTGCAGGTTGAGCAGATTCTGGGCGCGCACCTGCCAGGGTCGGGGATCGCGGCTTCCGAGGGCTGCTGCCAGGGTCTGGATGTCGCTGTCGGCGGCGGTGAGCACCACCAGATCGCCGGGGGTCTGGTCGATGAACACCACCCCCTCCTGACCCGGGGACCAGCCGCCGGGTGTCGCTGCGATCCGATGCATGGCCGACCAGTGATAAGAAAAACCGCAGGCTGTCACCCATTTCCGGGGCCACTGCCACAATGTCCATTAAACGCCGGGGTCAGCCCCGGACCGCGGTGGAGGCGTCATGACCGGTACCCCGGGTCCCGTGCCCCGTCTGATTACGCCCAGGGCGTTCGAACAGCTGCAGCAGCTCTGCCGCGAGTTCGCCGCCGGTCTGGAACGGGGCTGCTACCTGGACGACCGCAGTCTGGCCCGCGATCGCCACAGCCCGGCCGCTCTGCCCGAATTCGCCCTGGTGCGGGGCGAGGGCTTTCAGCTGCTGCTGCGCGGTCGGGAGGCGGGCGATCGCAACCGGCCCACGCCGGTCAATCAGCCCTTCGGTGTCGACCTCACTTACGATCCCGAGGCCATCCGCCGCTTTCTGGCCGAGTGGGATGAGACCCTGCTGGCGGAGTTCGCACCTGCGCCGCTCGATGGCAACCTGCTGGCCCGCTTCAGTCTGGCCCTGATCGACACCCTCTCCCGGGATCAGCCACCGGCGGCCGCCGAGGTGGTTTCGGTCTGTGCCCCGATCGAGGAGGCGCTGCAGTGGCAGGCGGAGCGGGATCGGCTCCTGCATCAGGTCACCCTGCAGGTGCGCCAGAGCCTCGATCTGGAGACGATTCTCCACAACGCCATGCAGTCGGCCGGGGAACTGCTGCGGGCGGACCGGGTCGCCATCTACCAGCTACGTCATCCCGAAGCGTTGAATCCGGAGGCGGGGCCACCCCAGCGGATTCCGGCCCGGGACTACCGGCTGCACGAGTGGCGGCGGCCGGATCTGGACCCGGCGATCGCTCCCCTACGCAAGGCCGAAGCCCTGGTGGCCACTGCTGCCGACTGGCGCTGCTACCGCCAGGGAGACGTCAGTCTCGTGGAGGATGTGGCGGTCGGCTACTGCCGCGAGCCGATTCTGATGGATGAGCTGCAGGCCCAGGGGGTTGCGGCCCGCTGCGTCAGCCCGATTCGGGTGCAGGAGAGTATCTGGGGTTTCCTGGCGGTCGACTACTGCCGGGAGGCCCATGCCTGGTCGGTGGCCGAAGCCGAGATGGTGCAGCAGATCGGTGAGCATCTGGCGATCGCCATCTGCAACGCCGAGCTCTATCGGCAGATCCAGCGTCAGAAACACAGCCTCGAACAGCGGGTCGAGGAGCGCACCCGGGAACTGCGTGATGCCCTGCTCTCAGCCGAGACCGCCAACCGGGCCAAGAGCGAGTTCCTGGCGATGATGAGTCATGAGCTGCGCACGCCCCTCACCTGCGTGATCGGCATGTCGGGGACGCTGCTGCGTTGGTCCTTCGGGCCGCTGACGGAGCGGCAGCGCGAGTACCTGAAGACGATCCACGACAGCGGTGAGCACCTGCTGGAGCTGATCAACGACATCCTCGACCTCTCCCAGATCGAGGCGGGCAAGGCGGCGCTGCACATCCGTCCCTTCTCCCTGTCGCGGCTGGCAACCCAGAGCGTCAACACCCTGCAGGAGCGGGCGACGGCGTCGGAGATCCAGCTGGGGCTCGACCTGAAGCTGACCAGCCGCCAGGACCCGTTCATCGCCGATCCCAAGCGCCTGCGCCAGATCCTGCTCAATCTGCTCAGCAACGCGATCAAGTTCACCGACAGCCTCGGTAAGGTGACGCTGCGGGTCTGGCGGGAAGGCGACAGTGCCGTCTTCCAGGTGGAGGACACCGGCATCGGCATCCCGGCGGAGGAGCAGGCCCAGCTGTTCCGCAAGTTCCACCAGCTCGACGCCTCGATCCGCCGCGAGTACGGCGGTACTGGCCTGGGGCTGGCCCTGACCAAGCAACTGGTGGATCTGCACAACGGCCACATCACGGTCGAGTCCGAACCCGGCCAGGGCTCTCACTTCACGGTCTGGATTCCCGAGCAGACCCTGACGCCCCAGGAGGAGGAAGCCCGGCTGATCAGCCAGAGCCGCCCCGGACAGGTGCTGCTGCTTGAGCATGATGACGAGACAGCCACCCTGGCCTGCGAACTGCTGACCGCCTCCGGCTATCAGGTGGTCTGGCTGGTGGAGGGGGTGACGGCCCTTGAGCAGATCGACCTGCTCCAGCCCCTGGCGGTGATCATCGATGTCGACCTGCCCGGCTCTGACATGACGGAACTGCTGCGGGTGCTCAGCCAGCGATCGCAGCGGGACGGCCTGCGGCTGATCCTGCTCGGTCAGACCGAGCGGCCCCTACCGGCGGAGGTGGATGTGGTGATCGAGAAGCCGGTCCAGGCCAGTCAGCTGGTGGCGGCGCTCAACCGGCTCACCAACCGGGTGCTGCCCACCCGAAACACGGCGGAGGCTCCGGCCGCCGGGGACGACGTGAGAGAATAGGCCCGGTTTCACGGCACCCGGCCGGAACCCCACCGTTGATCCGTCGCCGACGATGCACAACTTTCTGCCGATCGCCTACTTCCGCCAGCAGCTCGTGCCCTTTGCGGAGGCCAATCTCTCCATCGCCACCCACGCGCTGCACTACGGCACTGGCGCCTTCGGCGGCCTGCGGGGGATCCCCGATCCGGCCAACCCCAACCGGGTGCTGATGTTCCGCCTCGATCGCCACTGCCAGCGCCTGAGCAACAGCGCCCGCCTGCTCAACTACTACGACCTGTCGGCGGCGGCCATTCAGGATGCAATCACCCGCTTCGTACAGGCCAACCAGCCCCGCACCTCCTTCTACGTGCGGCCCTTTGTCTACACCTCGGACCTGGGTATCGCGCCGCGACTGCACAACATCGAGAAGGACTTCTTCATCTACGGTCTGGAACTGGGCGACTACCTGGCGGCGGACGGCGTCAGCTGCCGGATCAGCTCCTGGTACCGCCAGGAGGACCGCAGCCTGCCCCTGCGCGGCAAGATCAGCGGTGCCTACATCGCCTCCTCCCTGGCCAAGACCGAAGCGGTGGAATCGGGCTTCGATGAGGCCATCCTGATGAACACCCAGGGCAAGGTCTGCGAAGCCAGCGGCATGAACCTTTTCATCGTCCGCCACGGTCAGCTGATCACCCCTGGCCCGGATCAGGACATCCTCGAGGGCATCACCCGCGACAGTGTGATCACCCTGGCCCGGGATCTGGGGATTCCGGTGATCGAGCGGCCTGTGGACAAGTCTGAACTGTTCATCGCCGACGAGGTCTTCCTCAGCGGCACCGCCGCCAAGGTGACGCCGGTGAAGCGGATCGAGCAGTACCACACCCCCACCGACCGACCCGTCATGACCCTGCTGCGGGAGAAACTGACGGCAATCACCGAGAACCGTGACCCGGCCTACTCTGACTGGGTGTTCCCGATCGAGATCGGCTGAGGCCGCCAGAGCAGCTCCTGTTCGCTGCAGACCCCGCTCAGGGGCAGATCCCAGGGATCGGTGGGCAGCCGCTCCACCAGTTCCTCAGCGAAGCAGATGCCGAGGCTGGGCACAGCTGCCCAGGCGGGGTCTGACTGTAGGCGGTCGTAGTAGCCCGCCCCGTAGCCGAGGCGGTAACCCAGGCGATCGCCCCCCAGCATCGGCACCAGAATCAGGTCCACCGTGCTCGGGTCCAGCTGGGCTGCCTCGGCGGCCGGGCTGGGGATGCCGTAGCAATCGCGCACCAGTGCTGCCGGATCGGCACGGTGCATCGTCATCGGTCCCGTGCCGTCGCAGCGGGGCAGGCCCCAGGTTTTCGGGGTGGTGAACAGGGCTGTCAGGTCCACCTCGCCCCGGATCGGCCAGTAGCCGACCACGGTGCGGGCCTGCTGCCAGAGCGGAAATGCCTGCAGGCGCGTGGCGATCGCCGCACTTAGCCGCTGCCGTTCCTCGGGCGGTCGCTGGCGCCGCTGCTCGAGAAACCGCTGGCGCAGGGCTGGTTTGGAGGTCATGGCAGGAGGGCGATCGCCGGTCCCGACGATTCTGCCGCGAAAGGCGCGGCGGGCGGAATGCCAAGATGGTTAAGGCCCGTTCGCACGACTCTCCGGCATGATTCCGACGCTTCAGACCATCCGTACCCGCTTCGACCAGGCACTGGTGGCTGCCTTCGGGTCGGACTACGCCGGAACCGATCCGCTGCTGGTGCCCGCCAGCAAGCCGGAGTTCGGGGACGTCCAGTGCAATCTGGCTATGTCCCTGGCCAAACCTCTGAAGCAGGCTCCGCGGGCGATCGCCGAACAGCTGGTGGCGGCCCTCGACCTGAACGACCTCTGCGAACCCCCCACCATCGCCGGCCCCGGCTTCATCAATCTGCGGCTCCGCTCCGACTATCTGGCGGCGGAACTGGCCCGGGTCCAGGCGGACGGGCGTCTGGGCATTGCCCCGGTGGCCGAGCCCCAGCGGGTGATCGTCGATTTCTCCAGCCCCAACATCGCCAAGGAGATGCACGTCGGCCACCTGCGCTCGACGATCATCGGTGACAGTCTGGCCCGCATCCTCGAGTTCCAGGGCCACGACGTGCTGCGCCTCAACCACGTCGGCGACTGGGGCACCCAGTTCGGCATGCTGATCACCTACCTGAAGGAGGTCTACCCCGACGCCCTCACCCAGGCGGACGCTCTGGACATCGGCGATCTGGTGGCCTTCTACAAGCAGGCCAAGGCCCGCTTTGACGAGGATGAAGCCTTCCGCGATGCCTCCCGCACCCAGGTGGTCGGCCTCCAGGCCGGGGAACCCGAGGCCTCCCGGGCCTGGCAACTGCTCTGCGACCAGTCCCGGCGCGAGTTCCAGAAAATCTACGACCGTCTCGACATCCGCCTGACCGAGCGGGGCGAGAGCTTCTACAACCCCTACCTGCCCGGGGTGATTGAGGGCCTGCGCGAGGCCGGGCTGCTGGTGGAGGACCAGGGCGCCCAGTGCGTCTTCCTCGACGGCTTCAGCAACAAGGACGGCGACCCGCTACCGCTGATCGTCCAGAAGTCTGACGGCGGCTACAACTACGCCACCACTGACCTGGCTTCGATCCGCTACCGCATCGGCACCGATGGGGCCCGGCGGATCATCTATGTTACCGATGCGGGTCAGGCCAACCACTTCGCCCAGGTGTTCCAGGTGGCCGAGCGGGCCGGCTGGATTCCCGAGGGGGTCGAACTGGTGCACGTGCCCTTCGGTCTGGTCCAGGGTGAGGACGGCAAGAAACTTAAGACCCGCGCCGGGGACACCATTCGCCTGCGGGATCTGCTGGATGAGGCGGTGGACCGGGCCCGGGCGGATCTGCAGCAGCGGATTGTCGATGAGGAGCGCCAGGAAACGCCGGAGTTCATCGAGCAGGTGGCCAGCCGTGCCGGTCTGGGGGCGGTCAAGTATGCCGACCTCAGCCAGAACCGCAACAGCAACTACATCTTCAGCTTCGACAAGATGCTGGCGCTGCAGGGCAACACCGCGCCCTATATGCTCTATGCCTACGTGCGGATTCAGGGTATTGCCCGTCGGGGTGGCATCGACTTCGGGGCCCTTGAGGACGTGCAGCTGCACCTGGGTGAGGAAACGGAGTTCGCCCTGGCCCGGCACCTGCTGCAGCTGGATGAGGCGATCGATGCCGTGGCCCGGGAACTGCTGCCCAACCGCCTCTGCCAGTACCTGTTCGAACTGAGCCAGAAGTTCAACCAGTTCTACGACCGCTGCCCGGTGCTCAACGCCGAGGAACCCCAGCGCACCACCCGTCTGATTCTCTGTGACCTGACCGCCCGTACCCTGCGCCTGGGCCTATCGCTGCTGGGTATCGAAGTACTGGAGCGGATGTAGGAATCAGGCCCGGGGCTACCGCCGACGGCGGTAGCAGCCGTAGCCGAGTAGTCCCAGCACAACCACGCCAGCCAGATCGGACTCCAGGGGAACTTCCTGGACGTTGGCCAGTGGGAGGGACTCGGTTGCTTGCTGGCTTGTACTGGTCGTTCCGTCTGTACTGGTCGTTCCTGCACCAAACAGACGACCGGGCATGAACCAGTTACCCATAGGTATGGAAGTGCCGGATGAGCCACTGCCGGAGAGCGAGCCAGACAGTTCGCTTCCGCCGGAATTCATGGCACCGGCAGCGGCGTCCCAGCCCCCGCCATGGCCACCCAGGCAGGTGTTGAGCTTCTCCAACTCCTCAGGGCTGGCGAAGGAGGTGACCTCATGTCCGGAGAGACTGTCCAGCAGACGCTGCTGCTGTCGCATCCAGTTCTGCCGGAGGGATTGTGGGCAGTCCACGTCTGCCGCGAAGTCCAACCGCTCCGGTTCGGAGGAATACCTGAGGTCCGCCGCCAGACCTACCTGACCTGGTATGCAGAGGCTCAGCCATAGACAGACAAAGCTGGCGTCTGACTTCCTGAACATCTGAAGGTTTGACCACCAATTCTGCTTGCTTCATATCATCTTCATATTTCGATGAGTGATATCACATCCGTATTAAGTGCTCTGATGTCTGATATGTTCGGGGCTGAAAGTTAATCGTTGTCCGGGTGCAGCGGGTGGTGTCCCGCTGGGGCGGGGACGGTGCGGCGTGCTGACGTTCAGATTGAAAGACTGCGTTGAGCCAGACGGGTGGCGTAGACACTGGTTGCCAGAGTGATGGCCAACCCTGCTCCCCGCACGGCCCAGAGCCAGGAGGGAGTCGGTGTCTCGTTGAGACCGGCGATCGCTCGCCCGGCCTGACCGGCCAGATCCCCCAGGTAGACGTAGAGCACGGTGCCCGGCAGCATGCCGAGGAAGCCCAGCAGATAGTCCCGCCAGCGCACCGCCGTCAGCCCGAACAGGTAGTTGAGCAGCACGAACGGGAATAGGGGCGAGAGGCGGGTGAGCAGCACCAGTCGCCAGCCGGACTCGCCGACGGCAGCGTCGAGCCGCTGCAGCCGCTCATCGCTGACGAAGCGCTGCAGCAGGCGCTGGCGCAGCAGACCCCGGGCCAGGGCGAAGGCAGCGCAGGCCCCCAGAGTGGCCCCGAACCAGACCCAGACCGTGCCCCAGAGGAGGCCATAGATCAGGCCAGCTGCCAGGGTCAGTAGCGTGGCCGGGATCCAAAGGATCGTGGCGAGGACGTAGAGGCCGATGAACAGCAGCGGACCGGCGGGCCCCAGTTGGGCGATCGCCTCCAGTGCGGTCGCCAGCCCTGTCTGCATCAGGCGAACACCACCGTACGGTTGGCGTAGGTGAGCACGCGCTGCTGCAGGTGCAGACGTACGGCCCGGGCCAGCACGATCCGTTCGAGATCCTTGCCCTTGCGGATCAGTTCCTCGACATCGTGGCGGTGGGTGACTCGCACCACATCCTGCTCGATGATCGGCCCCTCATCCAGGTCCGGGGTGACGTAGTGGGCGGTGGCACCGATGATCTTCACACCCCGCTCCCAGGCGCGGTGGTAGGGGTTGGCTCCGGCGAAGGCGGGCAGGAAGGAGTGGTGGATGTTGATCACGTTGGGGAACTGTGCCAGGAAATCCGGGCTCAGCACCTGCATGTACTTGGCCAGTACCACCAGACTGATCCCATGCTCCCGCAGCAGGTCCAGCTCCTTGGCTTCCTGCTCGGCCTTGGTTTCCTTCGTGATCGGGAACTGGTGGAAGGCGATGCCGAACTGGTCGGCGATCGGGCGCAGGCTGTCGTGGTTGCTGATGATCAGCGGGATGTCCACGGGCAGATCCCCGGCCTGCTGACGCCAGAGCAGATCCAGCAGGCAGTGGTCCTGCTTCGAGACCCAGATGGCCATGCGCGGCCGCTCGTCCGAGAAGTGCAGCGACCAGCGGGCCTGGATGGGTCGGGCGATCGCCTCGAAGGCCGGGCCGATCAGCTCCCGGGGCAGGCCGAAACCGTCCAGCTCCCACTCGATGCGGCTGAGGAACAGACCCGCCTCGAAGTCGGTGTGCTGGTCGGAGTGGATGATGTTGCCGCCGTTGTTGAAGACGAAGTTGGCCAGGCGGGCCACCAGGCCCTGCTGGTCGGGGCAGCAGATCAGCAGCGTGGCAGTGGAGCGGCTCATTCGTCGGTGCTGTCGAGGGTGGTCGGGTCGGTGTCGCCGAGGGCTTCGAACACCAGGCGGCGGGCCTGGAGCTGCCAGCCCCAGCGCTGCAGCAGAATCGCCAGTCCCCCACCGACGACGGTGGCAGCGAAGTCCCGGGGCTGATTCATCGAAATGCCCAGCAGCAGCCCCAGCCCGGCGATGCCCCAGAAAGGCAGGGCTACGGCCTGGCGCTGGCGTTCCACCAGTCGGGTCACCCAGCTGTCCTCCAGCTCCTGACGCAGCTGCTCGCGGAACTGCTCGCTCTGGGCTTTGGGTACGGTGAAGGCGAACTTACGGCGCAGCTTCTGCACCTTGCGGCCGTCGGTGCTGTACTGGGTGAGTTCGTTTTCCGCCTGCTGGATCAGGTCGTCGAGCGAAGCCATGGGAACGGGAGGAACAACCCGTTTATTGTGCGCTACGTCGAGGGCTTCGGCCCTTCCAGGTGCCGCCGTAGCGGTAGAGGGGGTTGCCACGGCTGACCTGGGCCTGACAGTCGGGGCAGAGCAGCTGCCAGCGTTGATCCGGCTGCCACTGCACCCGGAAGCAGAGGTTGCTGGCCTGGCCGCAGTGGTCACAGGGGCGGGTACGGCGATCGCTCATGGGCCGGGGCGCGTTCCGGCGGGACGGGCAAAGCAGGGTAGGCTCAAGGAGTTTTGTGTGTCCGGGGAGACGGCCGGTGGCGGAGCTGATCAAGGAGTCCATTGAAGCAGCCGGGCGGACCTGGTTCTACCGGCAAATCACGCCCGACCAGCCCAACGACCGGCCGCCGGTGGTGCTACTCCATGGGCTGGTCTCGATGAGCTACAGCTGGCGGGAGGTGATGCCCACCCTGGCCGCCAGCGGTTTCCGCTGCATTGCTCCCGACTGGATCGGCACCGGATTCTCCGAAAAGCCGGACTACGACTTTGCCTATAGCCCGGCTGCCTTTGAGCAGGGCCTGGGGGAATTCCTCGACGCCCTTGGTCTGGAAGCGGTGGTGCTGGTGGGCCAGGGCTACCTGGGCGGCAGCGTCGCGGCCCGCTACGCGATCGCCCATCCCGAGCGGGTGCGGCGGCTGGCGCTGCTCAATGCCCCGGTCTTCCCCGAGGCCACGCTGCCCTGGAAACTGC
This sequence comes from uncultured bacterium, assembly GCA_964481495.1. Taxonomy (GTDB): domain Bacteria; phylum Cyanobacteriota; class Cyanobacteriia; order Synechococcales; family Synechococcaceae; genus CAWUMD01. Next base: position 23,734 of record CAYZUY010000003.1, on the reverse strand, counting down.
AGCAGCTGGGGCTGCCCCTGGTGGGCGACATGACCTGCCAGGACCCGCTGACGGTGGACCGTACCCTGGAGGGGGGTGGCGGCTACGTAGTTGAGGATGCGGACCTCGACATCTACCGCAAGCCCTTCCTCAAGTCCTCGGCCGCCGGGCGGATGCTGAAGAAGATTGTGGGGCAGCTGAAGGTGCCCCAGACCGCTGCGGCGATCGCCCAGGATCTGCGCCGCTGGGATCAGCCGCTGCTGCTGCTCTGGGGCGATCGCGATCCCTGGCTGCCGGTGGAGGCGGCGGAAACCTATGCCAAATCCCTCAAGGGTGCTGACTTCCTGCGGCTTGAGGAGGTCGGTCACTATCCCCAGGAGGACTGGCACGAGAAGGTGAGCGAGGCACTGATCCCTTTCCTACGCCGGGCGGACCTGTAGGGACACGCCATGCGCATCGCCATCCTTGGAGCCGGGGTGATCGGGGCTCTGACGGCCTACGAACTCAGTCAGAACCCGGCCTGGACAGTGACGCTGCTGGATGCAGCCGCCGAGCCTGCTTCCGGTTCTTCCGGCGCGGCCCTGGGCGTGATGATGGGCGTGATCAGCCACCGCACCAAGGGGCGTCCCTGGCGGCTGCGGCGCGACAGCCTGGAGCGCTACGAGACGCTGATTCCCGAACTGGAGCAGTTGACGGGTGAGCGGATTCTGTTCAACCGTCAGGGGCTGGTGAAGCCCTGCTACGAAGCCGATGCCGCCGAGCGCTGGGCCGGGGCTACCCTCTCGGCTGGCTGAATGCCGAGGCACTGCAGGCCTGCCATCCCCAGGTGGCGGGACACCCGGTGGGGGCAGTGGTTTCGCCCTGGGATCGGCAGGTGGACCCGGCGGCCCTGACCCGGGCTCTGGTGCGGGGGGCGATCGCCCGAGGGGTCACGGCCCGCTTCGATTGTCCGGTCACCGCGCTGCAGCCTCGCCCGGAGGGCGTGTTCGTCAACGGTGAGGGCTATGACCGGGTGGTGATCTGTGCCGGATTGGGTAGTGACCTGCTCTCGGCGCAGCTGGGTGAATCCCTGCCGATGGAGCCGGTGCTGGGTCAGGCCCTGGAGTTGGCCTGTCCGCAGCCCTTGGGGATGGAGCCGGAGCCGGTGTTCACCGCCGAGGACATTCATCTGGTGCCGCTGGGAAGCGGGCGTTACTGGCTGGGGGCGACCCTGGAACTGCCCGAGGGGTCGGTGAGCGAGGCCGAGCGTCAGGAACGGCTGGCCGCCCTGCAGCGGCGGGCCCTGGAGATCTGGCCGGGGCTGGCGGCGGCGACCGTGGTGCGGCGCTGGCAGGGCGATCGCCCCCGTCCGGTCGGGCGGGCCGCCCCGGTGATCGAACGGCTGGCCGTGGATCCGCGCCTGCTGCGGGCCACAGCCCACTACCGTAACGGCGTCCTGCTGGCCCCGGGAACTGCGGCAATGGTGCGGGATCTGCTCACGGAGGCCTGAGTTACGATCGGCGGGTACCGACCCTGCAATCGCCGATGCCGCCCCGCTGGCCCCGCAAGCCCGACCGCAACGATCCCGCCTTCCGCCGTCTGGAGGACCGGATCAATTTCGCGTTCCATGTGGCTCTGTTCAGCGCCATCAACAGCGGCGTCTGGTTCTTCCAGACCCTCAGCCATCCCTTCGAACATCCTGAATGGCTGACCCTGGGTTGGCTGACCCTGCTGGTCGGCCATGGCCTCTGGGTGTTCCGGCTGGCGGACTATTCCGCCCTGGCGGAACGCTACCAGCCCGAGGAGTAGCAATCCCAAAGAATCCTTGCCGGGATCGGTAATGGCAGCGGGGCTCGGCTAGCGTGAAGCCACAGCCTGGATGAGTGACCCATGTCCGTTTCCACCTCCCACGTCGAAGCCCTGGCCGCGGAAATCGGGGAACAGGTCTACATCGATGTCGCCCGCTGGCACCTGTTCCTGAGTGATGCCAAGCTGGCCCGCCCGCTGGCGGAAGCCCTGCTGCCCCTGGTGGAGGACGACCGTATCCAGGAGAAGGAGATCGTCGATATCCTGGCGGGCTTCATGGTCAGTCTCGGCGGCGGGCAGCGGCAGCTGCCCCTGAGCGATCTGGTACCGGCGACCTGCCGATCCACCCTGCTCGACGTCCTCGATCGCTTCCGGGACGAACTGTGACGAGCTGTTTCTGCGACAGCACCGGAGTCCTGGGCCCTGATACGCTGGCGTGACTGCCTGCCGTCAGGGCCATGATCATCATTGAAATCACCAACGCCGACGACGTTCTCAAGCAGAAGGTCGGTCGTCTGGCTGCCCGTCTGATCCATGCCGTCAAGGATGATGTGACGCCGCAGATCGAGAAGGCGGTGATCGAGGAACTGGAGCACGCCTTTGTCGAGTTCGGCATCAAGGCGAACTTCTACAGCGTCAGCGGCCCGGACATGCTCGGCAACGGCAAGCTGGAGATCCCGGTCGAGGTGCACCAGCAGAAGTTCATGTCCTGATGGGGTTTAGACAGTCGCGGCCTGCGGAACCAGCAGCCCTGCGATTAGGTCATCCAAGGACAGACCTGTCTCCAGTTCCGGCCACTCCAGGGTTAGTCCTGGCGCCATCACCTCCACCCGTGCCATCTGGGTGGGGTTTGCCCCTCTCAGGCCTTGAATCAGACTCACCGGCACCTGCAGGGTGACTCCACTGGTTAGCAGAATGCACAGCCGTTTGGTTGAAGGCTCATACCAGGCGGCCTCTGCCCTGGGACCCTGCGTGAGCTTCCGGCGGTTGCGTTCCTGCAGAGCGGCATAGTCATCGTCGGTGAACCTAACCATGGATCGCTCTCCAGGCAGCCATGGACTCCTCCCAATGATCGGCGATCGCCTCCAGAATCGGGCGGATCATCCGTAGCGGTGCATCCCGCCCCCGCCCATCGAAGGCGTAGAGCACCATCAGATCGTCCGGTCCCTGGCCCAGCAGCACTTTCATCCGCAGGTCCGGGCCGCTGACGTGGACATGGGCGGGTGGATGGTCATCCGACCAGACGAGAATCCGGTTATTCCCGACCCGGAAGACTACCCCCATGGATCAGTGGGCCGAGCGCCGACGGAAGCGACCCAGGAGTTTTTCCTGCAGCTGGGCGACCTCGGGCAGTCCCAGGCGGCTGGCGCTGAGCAGAAAGACCGCTGTGCCGATGCCCCCGGCGATCGCCAGGTGCAGAAGCTGATTGATCACACCCTGCATCCCCAGCCAGTCGTTGAGCTGCTCCTCGATGCCCCAGGCTACCAGTCCGGCCAGGGCGCTGCAGAGCGCCAGCCCGAGAATCGGCTTGGCCCAGGCCAGCAGCGGCAGACCCTCGAGGCGGCGGTGCAGGATCAGCAGCATCCAGACCAGGGAGATCGTGTTCACCGTCACGGTGGCCAGCACCAGACCGGGCGCCCCGAATTGCTTCAGCCAGAGCCAGTCGAACAGGGCATTCAGGAAGATGTTGACGAGACTGATCCGGAACGGGGTGCGGGCGTCGCCGAGGGCGTAGAAGACGCGCACGATCACATCCCGGGCCAGATAGACGAACATGCCGATGCTGTAGGCCACCAGCAGGGAGGTGACCAGCTCCGTGGCGCTGCGGTTGAAGGCGCCGCGCTGGTAGACGACCTTGACGATCGGTTCGGCCAGCACCACCATCAGCGTCCCCAGGGGCAGCATGGCAGCGGCGGTGAGCAGCAGCCCCTGGCGGATGCGCTGCTTCAGCTCCGGCCAGTCCTGGGGTTCCGCCAGCCGGGAGAAGACCGGCAGTAGCGGCACCAGAATCACGTTCGAGAGAATCCCCAGGGGCGTCTGCACGAGCAGACCAGCGTAGCCGAGACCCGCTGCCGCCGCCGGGATGAAGGAGGCGAAGAACAGGTCAGTGTAGACGTTGATCTGCAGCATCCCCGAGGAGAAGGTGGCGGGGCCGAGGATGCTCAGCACTTCCTTCACCTCGGGGCGCTGCCACTCGAAGCGCAGCCGCAGCCCGCTCAGCCCGGTGCGGATCTGGGCCGGTAGCTGCACCAGCCACTGCAGCAGTGCTCCGGCCAGGGTGGTCCAGGCGAGCACTGCGCCGCCGATCACGGCGAACTGGGTGTCGTCCATGCGATCGCCCAGCCCCAGCCAGAGAGCCCCCAGGCCGATCAGCACGGTGATGCTGGAGAACAGCGGGCTGATGCTGGGCAGCCAGTAGCTGTCGGCGGCATTAAGGGTGCCGAAGCCGATGCCGATCAGGCCCGCCAGCAGGGCCATGGGTGCCATGATCCGCAGCTGATCGACGGCGATCGCCCGGGTCACCAGACCCTCCGGGCTGCGGCCCAGACCCGGGGCCACGAGCTCCAGCAGCGGGTCGGCGAAGACCACGATCAGCACCGTCAGCAGCAGCAGGGCACCGCCCACCAGGGTGGTGATCGTTTCCACCAGCGGCGCCGATTCCTCCTTGGAACGGCGGCTGAGGACGCTGACCATGGCGCTGTGGAAGGGGCCGTTGATCCCGCCCAGGAGGATCAGCAGAAAGCCGGGGATGACGTAGGCGAAGTTGTAGGCGTCGTAGGCGGGTCCGACCCCGAAGGCGGCGGCGATCGCCTGCTGGCGCACCAGCCCGAACAGTTTGCTCAGCAGGGTGGCGGCGGCGACAATCCCGGCGATGTTGGCCAGGGAGCGTTTCTGGGGGGTCTCGGACAAGGTTCGACTGTGGGACACTGGCCCACAAAGCATATCCCGCTGCGATGCCGCCCCTGCTCTATCCGTTCCCGCCCCTGCTCGGGGGTACGCTGCTCAGGCGCTATAAGCGCTTCTTCGCGGACATCGAACTGGACAGCGGCGAGGAGGTGGTGGCCCACTGCCCCAACACCGGCCCGATGACCGGCATCTGTCTGCCCGGCAACCGGGTGATGGTCTCCACCAGCGATGACCCCAAGCGCAAGCTGCGCTTCACCTGGGAACTGATCGACATCGACGGCACCTGGGTGGGGGTGAACACGGGCCTGCCCAACCGAGTGGTGCGCCAACTGCTCGAGCAGCGGCTGCTGCCGGAGCTGGGCGAGTACTCTGTGGTCCGCAGCGAGGTGAAGTACGGCAGTGACGGCAAGAGCCGGGTCGACCGCCCGGTCTACGTCGAGGTGAAGAACACCACCTGGACCGACGGCCCCCTGGCCCTGTTCCCGGATACGGTCACCACCCGCGGCCAGAAGCATCTGCGGGAGATGACGGAACTGCTGCCCGCGGCCCGGGCAGCGACGATCTACTTCATTAACCGGGGCGACTGCGATCGCTTCGCCCCCGGCGACAGCAAGGACCCCGAATACGGTCAGCTGCTGCGGGCCGGGGTCGCGGCCGGGCTGGAGGTCTACCCCTGCCGTTTTCGCACCACCCCCGAGGGCCTCACCTATCTGGGACTGGCTGACCTGGAGCTGTAGGGGATGCAGTACCTCTACCTGCACGGGTTTGCCTCGGGGCCGCAGTCGGCCAAGGCGAAATACCTGCGCCAGCGCTTTGCGGGGCTGGGTCTGGATCTGATCTGCCCGGACCTGAATGAACCCGAGTTCCGCAGCCTCAGTCTCAGTCGTCAGATCGCCCAGGTGGAGACCCTGCTCGACGACGGGCCGGTGACGCTGCTGGGATCCAGCTTTGGGGGCCTGACCGCAGCCTGGCTGGCCCAGCGCAATCCCCAGGTGCAACGACTGGTGCTGCTGGCCCCTGCCTTCGACTTCGCCCGCCGTTACCGGGAGTTGATTGGCCCGGAGGAACTGGAGCGCTGGCGGCAGCAGGGAACTCGGCAGTTTCACCATTGGCAGGCGAACGAGCCCCAGCCGCTCGACTACGGCTTCGTGACCGATCTCGACCGTTGGGATGAAGCGCAATTGCGGCGATCGCTGCCGACGCTGATCCTGCACGGCCATGGCGATGAGGTGATCCCGCTGCAGTCAAGCCGCACCTATGCGGCCGAGCGCCCCTGGGTGAGACTCGAGGCCCTCGACAGCGACCACGGCATGGGGAATGTTGTCTCGGGGATCTGGCGTCGGACCCGTCAGTTTCTCGACCTTGAGGGCGATCGCTGATGAGATGGGGGCCGCAGCAGCAGTGCCCCGTTGAGCAGGAGCAGCAGCAGCCCGAAGCGAGGCCCGAGCACCAGGGTCAGCAGCAGCAGAATCAGCAGCCACGGCCCGTAGCGGTACAGTCCGCGGGCGACGCTGCGGCCCGCCATCCGGCTTCCGGAGCGAGGCATCGGCCGGCTCAGTGGGAACCGCCGGGGCTGAGGGAGTGCTCTCCCACGGGTTCGAGACCGCTCAGTCCCGGTTCAATCAGACTCTTGAGCGAGACCACCAGCAGCAGCTGCAGGGCGCAGCAGATGCCGACGGTTCGCCCCAGGCGCAGCAGGGGTCGGTTCATCGGTCGTCTCGGGCTCGCTAGGGTTCCATTACAGAGCGGCGTTCCCGGTTCGTCTGTCGCCTGACCGACACTTCAGCCTCAGACGGTACTGCCGGGCACATCCAGCAGGTTGGCGTAGGTAGCCTCGGCCTGGCGGCGCAGCAGGTTGGCGCTGTTGACGATTGCCTGGGCCATCAGAGCCTCGGAGCGGCTGTAGCCCCGTTCCTCCAGCTGCACCAGATGATGCTTGCGCAGGGGTGGGCAGGAGCCGTCCGCCTTGACCAGAGGATGCACGGCGATGCGGGCCGCCTGTTCCATCAGGGCCAGGGCATAGGCAAGGCGATCGCTGGCGGGCAGGTCCTGCAGACGACCCGGCAGGGAGTTGAGGGATTGCGGTGAGAGAGGCATGGGAGACAGGCTCCGGCTGGGTGAACCCAGTGTCCTGCCCTCCATCGACCCAGGCCGGGAATCGCCGATTCCCTTAACCTTTGATTCGGGATCACTGTCAGGCTCTTGGGGTTGCCCCGAATCCGCTATAGTCTGGTCGGCCAGGCTGTGGTGCCGCCAGAGAGGAAACGACCGATGCACACCTGTGGACGGATGCTGATGGGGGTGGGTCTGGGGGCCGGGCTGCTGGCGCTGACCACGCCCGCCCAGGCCGCACCCCAGTGCCTGCCGTTGCAGGCCATCGGCGAAACCGGCTCCATCGTCAGCAAGCGGGTGTCGCCGAATCAGGTCCTGTTCGTGCGCGACAACTGGGTGACTGACTTCGCCGTTCCGCCCGGGGCCCGCTTCGCCCAGTTCGTGGCCACGGTCACCTCCCGTACCATCAGTTCCGCCAGCGGTGAGGCCCGCAAGCTGCAGGCCTACAGCGTTCAGGTGTCGCTGCGCTACCCCGAGAACAACGAGGACCGGATGTTCGACCAGACCGTCGAACTGGATCAGGGTGTGCCCCTGGACATTCAGGTCTGGCCCCGCAGCTACTCCCTGCCCGAGACCATCCGGCTGCGGGTCGGGGGCGATGCGGTGATCGGCAGCGACTACACCGTCAGCGTGGCTGGCTGCAGCAGCTGATCCCGATCAGTAGAAGCGACCGTTGGTGCGGTGGTGGATGGCAGTGCGACCGTCACCGTCGAGCAGGCCTCCTTCCTCGATGGTGGCGTAGACCAGCCAGTGGTCTCCGCACTCCATCCGATCGCTGACCCGGCACTGCAGCCAGGCCAGGGACTCCGCCAGTACCGGAGCCGAGGCCTCGACCGTCTCAACCTGGGCCACACCCTCGAAGCGATCCTCGCCGGGACCGAAGGGCTTGAGGAAATGCTTCATCAGGCCGAGGCTGCGGCCCTCCGCCAGGATGTTGACCACGAAGCGATCGCCCTTGTGGGTCAGGTCCTCCACGGCCCGGTCCCGGGCCACGGCCACGGTCAGCCCCGGCGGATCGAAGCTGGCCTGGGAAATCCAGGAGGCGAGCATGGCACTGCTGACGTCGCCCTTGCGCGCCGTGAGAATGCTCAGGGAGCCCAGGAGCCGTCCGGCGGCCTGCTCGGTGGCTTCACTCTGGCTGTCGCCGAGGGTGGGGCGGCTGGCCCGCTCGGCCTTCTGCTTCTGTTTGCGCAGGGCCTGGGCGAAGTCGGTACCTGCTTCCTCGCAGGCCTTGAGGGTGCGCGCATCGGCCTTGAACTGCACCCGGATCGGCTCGAAACCGAAGCGGAAGCCGCCGTCACGCAGCTTCGTCTCAAGCAGGTCGATGGCCTCGCCGCTCCAGCCGTAGGAGCCGAATACCCCGGCCAGACGGCTGCGGTCGGCGACTTCGAGAATCGTTCCCAGGGCGGTCTGGATCGGGGTGGGCGCGTGGCCACCCAGGGTCGGTGAGCCGATCACGAAGCCGTCGCAGTCGCCCAGGGCCTGACGGACCTCGCTGTCGGCGGCGGTTTCACAGTTGATTGACTCCACCTGCACGCCGGCCTTGCTCATGCCCTGGGCGATCGCCTGCCCGATGGCGGCGGTACTGCCGTAGGCCGAGGCATAGAGCAGGGCCACCCGCAGATCCTGCTGTTCGACCCGGGCGCCCCACTCGCGGTAGTGGCGCAGCAGTTCCGTCAGGCCGTAGCGGGCGATCGGGCCGTGGCTGGGGGCGATCGCCTGCAGGGGCAGATCCGAGAAGCGGTCCAGGGCCCGGGCAATCTGCCGCCACTGGGGTGCCATCAGGGCATCGAAGTAGTAGCGTTGGTCCTCGACGAACAGGGGCCAGCCCTCGTCCGCCACCTGATCGCCCCAGAGGTGGGCGCCGAAGAGCTTGTCCGAGTACAGCAGGCCGGTGCGGCTGTCGAAGGCGGCCAGACCACCGGGCCAGCGGGGGGTGGGGGTCGGCAGCAGGGTCAGCTGATGGCCGTTGCCCAGATCCAGGCTCTGCTCACCCCGGACCACGTCCAGGCAGAGGGGTGGCAGCGGTTCCTCGCCCTCGGCAGCTTCCCAGAGGGTCTGGAGAATGCGGGCCCCGGGGTTGGAGCAGACCACCGAGAAGGTGCGCGAACGGCGGCGCAGGGCCTTGAGGGTGGCGATGCGGTTGGGGTTGAGGTGGCCCAGCAGCACGTAGTCGATGTCTTCGATCGGTTGGCGCTGTTCGAGGGCGGCCAGGAAGGCGTCGGTGAACGAGGCCCCGGGCGGGTTGATCAGAATCGTGCGATCGCCGCGGATCAGGTAGCTGTTGGAGGTGGTGCCCCGCTCCAGCCCGTACTCAATCTCAAAGCGCAGGCGGGCCCGGCTGCGGCTGCGCAGGGAGAGGGTGTCATCGGCGATCCAGATCGCCTGGAGATCGCGGTCGGGGCGGGGGGCGGCAGGCATGGAACGGTCTCCCGAGGGATGGGGGGGTTCAGGTGCCGGGCTGGGGGTCGCAGTCCTGGCAGAGTCCGAAGAACTCGAGGGTGTGATAGAAGACCCGGAACCGATGGGTCTGCTGCAGCTGGCGCTCCAGCTCGTGGACCGGGCAGTCCGGCAGGGGCAGCGATTGTCCGCACTGCAGGCAGGTGAGGTGGTGGCGATCCTCCTGGATGCGACTGTAGAGCGATTCGCCGGAACTGGTCTTGCGCTCCTGCACCCGGCCACTCAGCTTCAGTGCCTCCAGGGCCCGGTACACCGTTGCCAGCCCGATCCGCTCCTGGCGCTGACGCAGTTCCAGGTAGAGCTGCTGGGCCGAACGGGCCTCGGCCGTGCCCTCAAGCAGCGTCAGGATCTTCTCCTGGTTGGCGGAGCGGCGCACAGCCATGGTCGGAACCGGCGGGGGATCATCAGGACCTAGAATAGTCGAGGCAGATTCCGCTGCCGTCCGCATTGTCAGGATCGCTCGCTGTGGCTCAGTATCAGGCTCGCATCTACGTCACCCTCCGTCCCTCGGTGCTCGACCCGGCCGGGGTTGCCGTGCAGGACGGGCTCTCCCACCTCGGCTACAGCAATGTCGGTTCCGTGCGCATCGGCAAGTACGTCGAACTGACCCTCGATGCAGCGGATGAAGCCCAGGCCCGCACCCAGCTGGATGAGGTCTGCGACAAGCTGCTGGCCAACCCGGTGATCGAGAACTACCGCTTTGACCTCGACGCGATCGCCTAGGAGCCCGACCCCTGATGAAATTCGGCGTCATCGTCTTCCCCGGTTCCAACTGCGACCGGGATATCCGCTGGGTGACCGAGGGGCTGCTGCACCAGCCCACCCGCATGATCTGGCATGAGGACAGCGACCTCTCGGACATCGACTGCGTGGTCGTGCCCGGCGGCTTCAGCTACGGCGATTATCTGCGCTGCGGCGCGATCGCCCGCTTCTCGCCCGCTATGCGTGCCACCGTCGATCACGCCAATGCCGGGAAGCCGGTGATCGGCATCTGCAACGGCTTCCAGATTCTCACCGAGGCGGGGCTGCTGCCCGGTGCCCTGGTGCGCAACGCCGGTCTGCACTTCGTCTGCGATCGGGCCCGGCTGCGGATCGAGCGCAACGACCTGATCTGGACCCGGCAGTACCGGGCCGGTCAGGAGGTGGTCTTCCCGATCGCCCACGGCGAAGGTCGCTACCATGCCGACCCCGACACCCTCAAGCAGCTCCAGGACAACCGCCAGATTGTGCTGCGCTACCTGGACAACCCCAACGGCTCCTGCGACGACATCGCCGGGATCTGCAACGGGGCGGGCAACGTCATCGGCATGATGCCCCACCCGGAACGGGCCGCCGAAGCGCGGGTCGGCGGCTCTGATGGGTTGGCGCTGTTCGCCGGTCTGCTGGAGGCGGTTGCCGCCTGAGCGGTGATCCGGTAGCAGGCAGCACCGAATTCATCCGGTACGCTGAGGGGCAGCCAACGCTGCCCCTTTGCTGTAGGCACCTATGTCGGTTGTCGTTCAGGTTCTGATCCAGATCCTGCTGGTGATTGCGGTCTCCCGGCTGGTCGGATCGGCCTTCCGTCTGATCCGGCAGCCGCTGGTGATCGGCGAGATCGTGGCCGGGATCATGCTCGGGCCCTCGCTGCTGGGTCTGGTGGCCCCCGGTGTCTACACGGCGCTGTTCCCGGCTGAGACCATCCCCTACCTGGGGGTGCTCTCCCAGATCGGGCTGATCTTCTTCATGTTCCTGATCGGCCTGGAACTCGATCCCCGCTACCTGCGCGGTCAGCTGCAGCGGGCGGTGCTGGTGTCCCACACGAGCATCCTGCTGCCCTTCATCCTCGGTGCCGCCCTCGCCCTGCTGCTCTACCCCCAGCTCTCCAATCAGGGTGTCTCCTTCACCGCCTTCGCCCTGTTCCTGGGCTCGGCGATGTCGATCACCGCCTTCCCGGTGCTGGGGCGGATTCTGACGGAGAACAACCTGCAGAAGACCCGCCTCGGTACCCTGGCTCTGACCTGCGCGGCAGTGGATGACGTCACCGCCTGGTGTCTGCTGGCGGTGGCGATCGCCGTCACCCGCACCAACAGCTTCCTTTCGGCCCTGCCCACCATCGGGCTGGCCCTGCTCTACATCGGCTTCATGTTCACCGGGGGACGCTGGCTGCTCGATCGGCTGGCGGACCGCTACCGGCTCAGTGGCCGCCTCAGTCAGGCCACCGTCGCCCTGATCTATATGGGGGTGGTGGTCTCGGCGCTGATCACCGAACAGATCGGCATCCACCTGATTTTCGGGGCGTTCCTGCTCGGGGCGGTGATGCCGCGGGAGCCGGGGCTGGTCCGTGACCTGGCCCAGAAGACTGAGGACTTCGTCCTTACCTTCCTGCTGCCGGTCTTCTTCGCCTACAGCGGTCTGCGCACCCAGATCGGGCTGATCGATCGCCCCTACCTCTGGCTGCTCTGCGGGCTGGTGCTGCTGGTGGCGATCGCCGGCAAGTTCGTCGGCACCTTCGCTGCCGCCCGTTACAGCGGTCTGCCCCGGCGGGACGCCGCGGCCCTCGGCTGGCTGATGAACACCCGTGGCCTGACCGAACTGATCGTGCTCAACATCGGCCTCAGCCTGGGGGTTATCTCGCCGCTGCTGTTCACCATGCTGGTGATCATGGCCCTGGTCACCACCTTCATGACCTCGCCCCTACTCGAGGCCACCTACGCCCGGCGGCAGATGCAGCTGGATCTGGCCGAGGGCGAACCGGAAACGGTGGAGGGGGCAGGCGAGCCCTACCGGCTGCTGGTGCCGATCGCCAACCCCGAAACCCAGGCCGGACTGCTCAGTCTGGCCCTGGCGATCGCCGGGTCGGGGCGCACCGCCTACGTCCAGCCCCTGCACCTGCTGCAGTTGGAGGAGGACTACTCGGTCGAAAGCACACCCCTCGAGGCCACCCAGCAGTTGCGGGGTTTCCAGAAGCAGCTGCAGAGCCGGATCCGGCAGTTGCCCGGTCGGCAGCAGGTGCACCCGATCGTGCGCATCGCCAGCGATGTCGGCCGCGAGACGGTGCGCATTGCCGACTATAGCCAGGCGAACCTGATTCTCATGGGCTGGCACCGCTCCGGCTTCCACGACAACCGTCTCGGGGGACGGGTCGGCCAGATCCTCAGTCAGGCCCGCACCGATGTGGCCATCTTCGTTGACCGTCAGCGAGAGACACTGCAGCGGCTGCTGGTGCCCTACGCCACCAGCCGTCACGATGATCTGGCTCTGGAGCTGGCCCTGCGGCTGCTGCTCCATGGCGGCGATCGCCGCCTGACAGTACTGCGGGTGGGCCGTGAGGGTGGCGCTGCGGTGGAACTGAGCAATGAGATGCAGGCCCTGCTCGAGTCGCTGCCGCCTGCCCTGCGGGCCCGGGTGGAGACGCCGGTGGTGTTCAGTGACGACCCCCTGGGGACGATTCTGGCGGCCACGGCGGACAGTGACCTGACCATCGCCGGGGCCAGCCGCAACTGGGGGATCGAACGCCAGACCCTCGGCTACTACACCGATGCCCTCTCCACCGACTGTGCTTCCTCCCTGCTGATCACCCGGCGCTACACCCGCACGGCCCAGCACCTGCCCCTGTTCTCCGCCCGCTCCGAGGTGCGCGCATGAGCAAGCGCTATCTGCTCTTCTACGTCACCTCCCTGGTGCTGGTTCTACTGGGCTTCAAGGCGATCGCCCGCCAGGGAGAACAGCTGGTGGCAGCTCCGGATCTGGATGGCGACTACCGGGCCGTAATGGTGGGTGGCCCCCTGCCGCGGCTGCAGCTGCACCAGTCCGGCCGCTTCATCCACGCGGAGCTGACCCGGACGGGCCAGTCTCCCGTGACGCTTTCCGGCACGCTGGCGGGCGATCGCCTGCAGTTGGAGACTCCTGGCCCGGTGGCCGGTCTGCCCCGGATCCTGCACCTGATGGTGCGGGCCACGAACCCGCCGGAACTACGGCGGGGCGATCAGGTGCTGCGGCGTCAGCCCCGCGCTGCCGCTGCCTCGGAGCATTAGCCATGGCTCTGGAGCGGGTGGCGATCGCCGGGGCCGGTATCGGCGGCCTGACCCTGGCCCTGCTGCTGCAGCGGCAGGGGATTGCTGTGACTGTGCTGGAGCGCCGCACTCGGCCCCAGACCACGCCTACGGGCCTCAATCTCTGGTCCTACGCCGCCGCGCCGCTACGGGACCTGGGGGTGGATCTGGCCTCGGCCGGTGCCCCCCTGGAGCAGATTGTGATTGCATCCCCCCGCGCCTCCCGGGTGACGGAGTTCCCCATCGGAGCGGTCTCCCGCACCCTCGGAGCCGAGAGCTGGTCCCTGGAGCGAAACCGGCTGATGGCGGCTCTGGAGGCACCCCTGGCGGACGGTGTCCTGCGTCGGGGGGTGACGGTGGTTGACTGGCGGGAGGACGGACCCGACGGTGCAGTGCTGCTGACCGACCAGGGGGAGGCCCTGCGGGCAGACCTGCTGGTGGCGGCGGACGGCATCGGCTCCCCCCTGCGTCAGCGACTACTGGGGGCGGTGCCCCTCAACCGTGCCGGGCAGATTGTCTGGAGCGGCATCGCGGCCCCCGACGCCGCTGGAGATCTGCCCGCGGACTTCCAGCTCGACCTCTGGCTGGCGGGGGGCAAGGCCGGCATTGCACCCGTGGGACGGGGGCGCTGGCGCTGGTACCTGACCCAGGCGGCGGATCTGCCGGACCGGACGGCACTGCTGGCGCGGGCCCGGGCGGTGCATCCCTGGATTGCGGCGGCGATCGCCGCCACCCCG
>CAYZUY010000003.1:7291-9713 GCA_964481495.1 uncultured bacterium | reverse complement strand
GGTGGTGCGCACCGAACCAGCGGATCTGCCCCCCCTGCACCACTGGTTCGAGGGGCGACGGGTGCTGCTGGGGGATGCTGCCCACGCCACTACCCCCTTCGGCGGGATGGGGGCCTGCAGCGCGATCCGGGACGCGGTCGTGCTGGCGGAGTGTCTGAGGCGGACGCCGGAGACCCTCACCCTGGCGCTGGCGGACTACGAACGGCGCCGCAAGGCCAGTGCCGAGCACATCGTCCGGGACAGTCGCTTCAAGATGACGGTCGCCACCCTCCGCTCCGGCCTGTTGGGCTGGGGCCGGGATCTGGCCCTGGGACTGCTGCCGTCCTGGCAGATGGCCCGCATGGCCCGGGAGCTGGTGGCCGGTGACTGAAGTAGCCGCAGGCGGTCGATAGAATACGGGGGCCGTGCCGAGAACCCACCGGATGACCGTTGCCGCTGCTGCTCCCGTCTGGACGCCCCGCACCTGGACCTGGCAGGGACAGCGTATCTGCTGGACGCGCCAGGGTGAAGGCCAGCCGCTGCTGCTGATTCATGGTTTCGGCGCCTCCATCGGTCACTGGTCGAAGAACATCCCGGTGCTGGCAGAAGCGGGCTATGAGGTCTGGGCCCTCGATCTGCTGGGCTTCGGGGCCTCCGACAAGCCGGTGCGTGACTACTCCCTCGATCTCTGGCTGGAGCTGCTGCGGGACTTCTGGGCGGAACATATCCGCCGACCGGTGGTGCCTGTGGGCAACTCCATCGGGGCACTACTGGCCCTGATGCTGACCACCCGTCATCCCGAACTGACCCGGGGCGCTGTGCTGCTCAACTGCGCCGGGGGCCTGAACCACCGCCCCGAGGAACTGGCCCCGCCCCTGCGCCTGGTGATGGGCGGCTTCGCCTGGGCCGTCAACCATCCCTGGATCGGCCCGCTGCTGTTCGAGCAGGTGCGCCGCCCGGCCAGCATCCGCCGCACCCTGTATCAGGTCTACGGCAACCGGGAGGCGGTCACCGACGAACTGGTGGAGCTGCTCTACCGCCCCTCCTGTGATCCCACAGCCCAGCAGGTGTTCGCGGCGATTCTGCGGGCACCGGCGGGCCGGACCCCCCAGGAGCTGCTGCCGGACCTGAATCAGCCTCTGCTGGTGCTCTGGGGGGCCAGCGATCCCTGGACGCCGATCCGGGGGGCCGACTGCTTCCGCCAACCGGCGCCCGGGCAGGCGATTGAGTTCCATGCCCTGCCCGACACCGGCCACTGTCCCCACGACGACCGTCCCGAGCAGGTCAACCCCCGCCTGCTCGACTGGCTGGCCCGGCTGGATTGAGGCACCAACAAAAAACCCCGACCGGGGCCGGGGAAAGGTGCTGTTAGTGCGAGTCGTAGCCTTGCATTCAGGCCGAAGACAAGCATCTGCTACGGTAGCGAAATTCTTCAGGGAGTGTCAAAAGAATCCAGTGCCAGGGAGCGAAGTCGCGGCTCGAAGTCGCGGCAGTCGCAGGCGGCTTCGGTCATCACCTGCTTGGGATGGACGCTGCAGCGCAGGTGCAGGTTGTTGTGGTAGTAGCGGCAGCGGCCGCAGGGGATGCGACGTTGCTGCTCACGTCGGCGGCGCAGTCGACGCCACCAGCGCTGCAGCAGGCTGCCCTTGGACATCACCAGCAGCAGGGTCAGCAGGGCGCTGAGAGCGGCCAGCATCGGGATCATGAGCGGACACCGGGACAGGATGCCCCCATGAAAAACCCTTCCCGAGCGGTGATTCCGGGAAGGGTGGCTTGTCTTCAGGATCGCACTGGGCTCAGATCAGACCATTGGGACTCAGCAGCCGTGAACGCTTGGTGAGGTTGCGCAGCTTGCGCAGGGCCTTGACCTCAACCTGACGCACCCGCTCCCGGGAGACGTCCATCATCCGGCCGATTTCCGCCAGGGTGTGGCGCTCACCGTCGTCCAGGCCGAAGCGCAGGTAGATCACCTGCCGCTCCTGGGGGGTGAGGTGCTCGAGCCAGCCCTCCAGCTGTTCCCGCTGCAGGTTCTGCTCCATCTGGTCCATCGGCTCGACACCGTTGGGGTCGGCGATCAGTTCGCCCAGGTAGCTCTTACCCTCATCCCCGTTCACTGGGGCATCCAGGCTGGTGCACTGGCGCGACTGGCGCAGGATCGTCTCGACCTCCTTCAGGGGCAGGTCGAGGGCCTGGGCAATCTCCTCGCGGTTGGGCAGACGGCCGAGTTCGTGGGCCAGTTCCCGGGTGACCTTGCGGATCTGGCTGAGGCGCTCGGTCAGGTGCACCGGCAGGCGGATGGTGCGCGACTGGCAGGCGATCGCCCGGGTCATGCTCTGGCGGATCCACCAGAAAGCGTAGGTGGAGAACTTGTAGCCCTTGCCGGGGTCAAACTTCTCGACGGCCCGCTCCAGCCCGAGCGCCCCCTCCTGGATCAGGTCCAGAA
>CAYZUY010000003.1:0-7281 GCA_964481495.1 uncultured bacterium | reverse complement strand
ATCCGATCCTTGGCCCGCAGCCCGATGTGCACGGCCTGCTGCTGTTCGGGAGTACGCTCGGCTTCGGGGACCTCGAGCAGGGGCATCATCACCTGCACCTTCTGACCGAGCTCGATCTCCTGGGCAGGCGTAAGCAGGGGGATACGGCCGATGGAGCTGAGATACCAGCTGACGTTGTCCCGGGTCCGACGCTGGAGCGTGGCCACGGCATTGGCGGAAGAACTGGTCATGTGGTCCCCTCGAAACCATAAATAACCATGCAACGCCGGGCGACAGGAAAAGACAGTATTTAAGGTTGTCTTCAGAAAGTCCGCAGGCGAGCTGCGGTTGCATAAAACACAGAAAAATTTTGTCGCCAGCTAAACGATTCTTAACGTCAAGGTCCTAGGCTGGGCGTGTGCCCGACTACATTTTTCGTTTTTCTTCGCTGTTATGTCTGTGAATACTGTTAATCCCGCCAATATGTGGTTCGTTGAGGTGAATGGTGAGCCCCGGGCCTTTGTCTCCCGCGAGGCAGCTGTAGCGTATCTGCGCGATCTTTACGGTGCTCAGGAGGACCGTTGGCGGGTCAGCCGTCCCGGTCGCCGCCGTCACTGCCTGGGTGTCTAGACGCTCTGTGTTGCCAGCCAGCGGTCGAGATGCTCGGCCAGGGCGCTGGGACTGACGCCCAGGGGCGATCGCTCCGCCTCCAGAGCCCGGGCCGCCAGCCCATGCCAGAGCACGCCGCTGGCGGCCACGCTCAGCCAATCCGGCTGGTTCCGGGCCTGGCTGGCCATCAGGCCGCCGAGCAGACCGGTGAGCACGTCACCGCTGCCGCCCCTCGCCAGCGCAGCGCTCCCCCCGCTCCAGATCCGCAGCCGTCCGTCGGGGGCTCCCAGGTGGGTGCAGGGTCCCTTGCGCAGCACCACCAGTCCGCTGGCCATGGCCGCTTCGATCACGGCCTGTCGGTTCGTGAGGCCGCTCAGGTCCGGCCAGAGCCGCCGGAATTCGCCTCCGTGGGGGGTGACCAGGGTCGGTGCGGCCCGGCGGGGGCTGCTCCAGGGTGAGCAGCGGGCCAGGGCGTCTGCATCCAAAAGCAGCGGTCGGTCACTGTCAATCAGGGCGCTCAGCCAGGGAGCATCGTCACGGTCCAGGCCCGGACCGCAGGCGATCGCGTCGTAGCTGCCGATCCCGGTCGGCAGGTCGGCAATGGTGCCGTTCGGGGTTTCCGGGCAGGCCAGGATCAGGGCTTCGGGCAGAGCCAGACTCAGACCTTCGGCTAGGGATTGCGGTACCGCCAGGGTGAGCATGCCGACACCGCTGCTGCGAGCCCCCAGCCCGGCTAGCAGGGCCGCGCCCCGGTAGCGTCGGGACCCGGCGATCAGCAGCAGGTGTCCGCGTCGGTACTTGTGGGCGTCGGGAGCCAGGGGCAGGGGCAGGCCACCCCACAGATCCTCGGGACCCAGACAGCGGTGAAGCGGCGGGTTGCCCAGGGTCGGGAGGCTTGCAGCGGCGGGAATGTCGAAATCAATCCGCTCCAGATCCCCGATCCAGGGTTGGGCCGCCTCCTCGAACAGCCCGCACTTCCACAGACCCAGACAGAGGGTGAGATCCGCGCGGATGGCGATCCCCAGCACCTGGCCGCTGTCGCTGTGCAGACCGCTGGGCAGGTCGATGGCCACCACCGGGGCCGGGTGGGCATTGACGGTGGCGATCGCCTCGGCCACCCCCCCCTCTAGCGGTCGTTCGAGCCCGAACCCGAACCAGCCATCCACCCACACCTCGGGGTCGAGGGCTGCGGGGTCACGGACCGTGGGTAGCCCCAGCCAGCGGCAGTAGGTCCGATGGGCTTCGGTCAGCGGCTTGAAGCGCTCGAAGGGGCTACAGAGGCTGACGGCATAGCCTGCATGATGCAGTTCCCGTGCCACCACCAGGGCATCACCGCCGTTGTGGCCCGGGCCGACCAGCACCCCGACCCGACAGGGCTGCGGATACTGCTCCCGGATGCGGCAGGCTATACGACCGGCGACCTTTTCCATCAGGGCGGCTACCGGCATCCCGGCTTCGAACAGCCGGGTCTCGAGCGCCTGCATCTGCCGGGCCTCGACCACCGGCGCCGCGTCGGATTGCCGATAAGGTGAACAGCAGTTCTGCCCCGGTTCCATGGCAATCATCGAAAACGACATTCTGATTGAAGCCTCCCCGGCCGCCGTCGAGCGCTGCTTCACTGATCTGGAGCGGATGCGCCGCTGGCTGCACCCGCTGCTGCGCATCGAACCGATTCCCCGGGAGGGGCCCTGGCGGACGGACCTGGGAGCTGAAAGCCGCTTTACCCTGGTGATTCCCGGGCTGGAACCCTCGCTGGTCAGCCGCGTGGTGCGGCGGGAACCCCAGCGCATCCACTGGGCCTTCGACGGTTTCTTCGTCGGAGAGGACCACTGGCACTGGGCCCCGGAGTCGGAGGGGTGCCGCCTGCGCAACCGCTTCGAGTTCGCGATTCCCAACCGGGTGGTGGCCTGGGGCTACGAGCGCTTCGGGGCACCGCTGACCGGGCGGGACATGGCCGCCCAGCTGGAGCGGATCCGGGATCTGGCCCGGGCGGACGATCAGGGCTGAGGCTGACCGCTAGGGGCGGTTGTGGCAGCGGGGCTGCTGCCGGGGGTAGTAGAAGCGGGACTGCTGCTGGGAGCAGCTGCCGGGGCCGTCGTCGGGGCGGGGGACGGTGATGCGACCGAGGTGCCGCTGCTCGGGGCAATGCTGCCGGGGGCGGCGGGCTTGAGCCCCAGCTGACTGAGGTCGATGCCGAGGCTGCGCAGTTGCTCGCCGTAGGTGGTGGATGCCTGGATCAGCTTCTGGGCGTCAATGGTCAGGCTGTCGTAGGGCAGCGCCCCCATGGCCTGAATCACCGAAAGCTGGGGCTGGGCACTGATCGGTTTCAGGGTGGCTTCCAGAGTCGGGCCGGTCAGCGGGGTGCCGGCCTGGAGGCCCAGGACGTCCTGGTAGTCCTTGACGATGTCGCCGACCAGACCGCTCTGGATCACGGCGCTGTACTGAGCGCCGCTGATCGGCAGGGTGGTGTTGAGCATCGTGCGCAGCCGTTCCGGCTGCAGATTGCCCAGGGTCATCAGGCTGCTCAGGGTCTGGGAGGGCTGACCGGTGCTGGCGAAGCTGCTCAGTTCCTGCACGGGGATGGTGACGGGGGGAAGGGTGCCGTAGTTGATCACCAGACGATCGAGGGCCCGGGCCGGGGCGGCGATCGCCAGCAGCAGAGGCACCAGTCCGAACACCGAAGCAGCACGAGTCATGGAAAGTCTTCCGTCGGTCGGCACCATGCTAACAGTGACCTCAGAAGGCCAGGGGCAGCCGATCGAGCAGTGAGCGCAGGCTGCTGGCGTCTTCGGCGTCGGGGCAGCGCTTCAGATAGGTTTCCAGATCCTGCCGGGCCTCGCCCCAGTGCTCCAGGTGGCAGTTGAGGATGCCCCGCTCTCGCAGACTGGTGCTGTCGTTCGGGTGCAGCAGCAGCAGCCGATCCAGACAGGCGCGGGCCCGGTCCAGCTGGCTGGCCTGCAGGTAGCAGCCCTTGAGGTTCTGCAGCATCCGGGCCAGGAAGGGACGCCCCTGCACCGGCTGCAGATACTCGGGGCGCAGCACCATGCCCGCACCGTAGAGCTGCTGCAGACGGTCGGCGCAGTCCTGCTCGAACAGCAGATCGCCGCCGTGGAAAGGGTCGACGAAGATGCCCGTGCCCTCAAACTCGGGCCGGATCAGGAAATGGCCGGGCAGACCGATGCCCACCATCGGCAGGCCGACGCGCCGGGCCAGCTCCAGATAGACCAGCGACAGGGTGATGGGAATGCCGGTGCGGCGCTCGAGCACCCGCGGCAGCAGGCTGTTGGCCGGGTCGTAGTAATAGCGGTGGTTGCCGTGGAAGCCCAGTTGCTCGAACAGATAGTGGTTGATCGCCCGGATCCGTCGCAGCGGGTAGGGTGCCTCGGGCATCTGCTGCGCCAGCGTTTCAGCCAGCCGATCCAGCTGCTCCCGGTAGGGCTGGGGCTGCAGGGCCGGGTCCTCCTCGGCGGCGATCGCCAGGGCGGCTTCGGTGAGGTCGATGGCACTGTCCGGGGCGGCGATCGCCTCCAGGAACAGCTCGCGGGCAGCGGTCACGGTGTCGGGGATGGATGGTCGGCCCCACTACCGTAGCGCCAGGCCTCCAGGCGGCGTCGCCAGCGGAAGCGGACAGCAGGCGGCAGCCGGTCGACCAGCGGCTTGAACAGCGGCGCCAGACCGTTGAGCAGGGTGTAGAGCCCCAGCATCAGGAAATGCCCGAGCCAGCGCCCCAGGGCCAGCGGTCCCAGAATCGGCAGCAGACGCAGCACGATCAGCGGGTGGTGCAGGCCCGCCAGCAGCATGGTCAGGGCCAGCCCCGGCCAGCGCACCACATCCTGCAGGAAGGGGCGCAGGGTGCGATCGCCGAGGGCGACCATGACGCCGAACACCGCCACCAGCAGCCGGTTGATGCGAGTAGGGTCACCGACGGCCTCGCCGGGACGTAGGCTCATGCTGTGCTGGAACAGCCAGGTGACCGCCAGATTCGGCTGGTAGGGCAGCAGCCGCTGCAGATCCCGCTGACTCAGGCGGTCCTGCGCCAGGGCCTCCGTCAGCCCGTCGCCCAGGCGGGGCAGATGGCGCAGCAGGGCCCCAAAGCCGCCGAAGCTCAGGGGTGACTGCAGGCCACTGCTGTCGCCGACGGGCAGGATGCGGTCCCAGGGCAGGCGCAGCGGGCTGGTCTGCCAGCTGGGCAGGACGCCGCAGAGCAGTCGCTCCACCGTCCGCTGGTTCAGGTCCCAGCCCTGGTAGTCGGGCAGCAGGCGCTGGTAGTCGGCCAGCAGCTGCCGGGGGGATGGCCCGTCTGCGGCCGGATCGAGGTAGGTGAACAGATAGGTGGTGCGGCCTTCCCGGGCGGGGAAGGCTTCCCAGAAGTACTGGCAGCGGTCGGCAATTGGGGTGAACGAGGCCATCAGGTCGGCGTCGCGGCGATCGCCATCCCCCGGACCCCGACTGCAGGTGCCGACCACCAGACAGAGGGCATCGGGCGGCTGTCCGCCCCGGGCCTGTCGGGCAATCGGAGAACCATGGCCCATGGCATCGAGGAGCAGCCGCCCTGTCCAGGGGCGATCGCCCGCCTGGACGGTGACACCGGTACTGCACACCTGCACCTGCTCGAACGGACAGTTCTCCTCGAGCCGTCCCCCCGTCGCCAGGAAGCTCTGCCGGACCTGCTCCAGCAGCTGCACCGGATCGACCCCGAGGTTGAGTACATCGCGCACCCACCAGTCGGGCCCGCCGTCGAAGTGCACCCGCACCGGGTTGAACTCGGAGACGATGCAGGCGTCCAGCTGCTCGGGCGTGAGCAGCTCAAGCTCCAGCAGGCACTGCAGCTCTGCCCGGGAGATGTTCCATTCCTGGTCGCGGCCCCGCAGCAGACCTCGCTCCAGCAGCAGCACCCGCAGACCGCGCCGGGCGAGCAGGGCAGCGATGAAGACACCCAGGGTGGCCCCGGCGATGATCACATCCCAGTCGGGCTCAACTTCCCCTGGGACGTCATGCACCACCGGAGGCGGTGCCATACCGGGCTGTCGCCACTGCTGCCACTGTCGCTCGGCGGCCTCCAGGACAGCACCGCTGCCCGGAGGCAGCAGCAGGTCGGCGGCGGCGGGTTGCGGGTCGCCCATCTAGCGCGTCAGCCCGTCCAGCCCCGAGAGCACCTTGGCGGACTCGATGCGATCGCCCGCCTGGATGCGGTCCACCACCTCCATCCCCTTGGTGACCCGTCCGAAGACGGCGTAGTTGCCGTCCAGGAAGCCGAGGTCCGTGAGGGCGACGTAGAACTGGGCCGAGGCGGAGTCCGGGTCCTGGGAGCGGGCCATGGCCACCGCACCGCGGAAGTGACGTAGTTTCGGGGCGGTGGTCACTCCGGCCTGCTCGAAGGTGCGGCTGTAGATCGGCGCGCTGCCGTCCTCGGGTTTGATCTCCAGAGGAATGTAGCGGGGCTGACCGGTCTGCTCATCCCGATAGCTGCCGGTGCCCAGCCGGGCCAGCGGCGTTTTCGGATCCTTGCTCTGGGGGTCGCCGCCCTGGACCACGAAGGGCTGGGGCTCGCGTACCACCCGATGGAAGACCGTACCGGTGTAGACGCCCCGGTTCACCAGATCCACGAAGTTACCAGCGGTGATCGGGGCATCGTCCCCGATCACCTCGATCAGAATCGGCTGCCCTTTCACCGTCAGCTCGACCACAGCGTTGCCCTTCAGACGGGGCAGACCGGCGATCGCCGCTGGGTCGGGGGTGTTGGCCTTGGGCGTACCGGCGCAGGCTGTCAGCCCCACGCTGAGACTGAGGCCCAGAGCCAGCAGAACTGCCCCGAGCCGGAACCAGGTGCGCTGCATCAGAGACCTTCCAGGGGGACGTTGAGGAACTGGGCCAGCTGGGCGCCTTCTACCTCCAGCTCCGCCAGGGGCAGGGGTTGGCCGACCCGGGTGAGGGGAATATCGCCCTTGCCCTTCACCTTCAGATAGAGGGCCCGCTTCGGATTCAGGCCCTCCTTGATGTCTACCCGCACTGCCAGAATCTGGTCGAGGGCATAGCTCACCTCCACCTTGCGGTTCTTGCCGGGGTAGCCCCAGCGGAAGATGGTGGCACGGCCGCTGTCCTTGCTGAATTCGTTGAAGCCGCCGCCTACATCAAGGCTGATCACGGTCCAGAGGTAGGCGGCCAACACCAGGGCGGCCGTGCCGTAGAGCCCCATCACCAGCCCCTGGGGCAGGAAGGTGAGCTTGGTCGGTTCCGAGAAGGGCAGCAGGTTGATCTGGGTGTAGCTGGAGATGCCCGCCAGCAGGAAGCCCAGGCCCCCGACCGTGACGGCTGCAGCCCAGAAGTAGTTGCTGGGGCGACGGGAACCGAGGATGCTCCGGCGCAGTACCGAGGAGCCCTTGGGAGCAGCGGTGGTCTTCGAAGCCATAGGAAACCGGGGGCGGAACAGTCCCGATTCTAACGGGGCCCGGGGCGGTGAACCGAACCGGAGCAGGGACCGATCCCGCCGACGGGATCTGGTTAGGTAAAAAAGCTTAAACCCAGTCCCCGCCTTCAGTCTGAGGATTTCGTATCGGATTGTAAAAAATCTGGGAATCGATATGATGGTGTGGACAACCCCCACAAACTCGCAATTCAAGGTTCTTCGTACGATGACCATTGCAGTTGGGCGCGCGCCGGAGCAGCGGGGATGGTTTGACGTCCTCGACGACT
>CAYZUY010000002.1:17463-40226 GCA_964481495.1 uncultured bacterium | reverse complement strand
TCGGCTTCTGCTGGGGCGTGGAGCGCGCCGTGGCCATGGCCTACGAAACCCGCCGACATTTCCCCAGCGAGAAGATCTGGATCACCAACGAGATCATCCACAACCCCTCGGTCAATCAGCACCTGCGCGACATGAACGTCGGCTTCATCGAGGTGGAGAACGGTGAGAAGAACTTCTCCGTGGTCGGCTCCGGTGACGTGGTGATTCTGCCCGCCTTCGGCGCCAGCGTGCAGGAGATGCAGCTGCTCAACGACCGCGGCTGCAACATCGTCGACACCACCTGCCCCTGGGTTTCCAAGGTCTGGAACACCGTCGAGAAGCACAAGCGGGTCGACTTCACCTCGATCATCCACGGCAAGTACAACCACGAGGAGACGATCGCCACCAGCTCCTTCGCCGATAAGTACCTGGTGGTGCTCAACCTCGAGCAGGCCCAGTACGTCTGCGATTACATCCTCCAGGGCGGCGATCGCGACGAATTCATGGCCCGCTTCGGCAAGGCCTGCTCGGCAGGCTTCGACCCCGATACCGACCTCGATCGCCTCGGCGTCGCCAACCAGACGACGATGCTCAAGAGCGAGACCGAGGAGATCGGCAAGCTGTTCGAGCGGACGATGATGCAGAAGTTCGGGCCCCAGAACCTGAACCAGCACTTCCTTTCCTTCAACACGATCTGTGACGCCACCCAGGAGCGCCAGGATGCGATGTTCCAGTTGGTGGACGAACCCCTGGACCTGATGGTGGTAATCGGCGGCTACAACTCCTCCAACACCACCCACCTGCAGGAGATCGCCGTTGAGCGCCACATCCCCTCCTTCCACATCGACTCGGAGGAGCGCATCGGTCCCGGCAACCGGGTCGAGCACAAGCCCCTGGGCAGGGATCTGGAGACGATCGAGCGGTGGCTGCCGGACGGCCCCCTGACCATCGGCGTCACCTCCGGCGCCTCCACCCCGGACAAGGTGGTGGAAGCGGTGATCGAACGCATCTTCGCGATCAAGGCCGCCGTGCCCGTCTAGGCCTCCACCGTCGCGAAGCAGCTGCCGCAGGAAGGGCCGGGGAGCATGCTCCCCGGCCCTTCACTGTCATGGCATCCAGGCGCCACAACACCCTCGAGATCGGCAATGAGAACCATAGAAGATCGCTATGCAACAATCCGGCAGGACCGGGGGCTGATGTATCAGAAGGCACAAAATCCCCAGAGCTCTCAGGAAATCCTTTAGATAGACAGCCATCTATGAATCTGGATAAACCATTGACTATTTGCCGTGTCAGTGGCGCTCTCCGTTCAGGCTGCCGCTGATTAGCAAGGAGTTCTCAAGGATGCCTCGAGGTTTAGGTCCCGCAAAGCCGGGTAGCCGAGCCAGGGGATGGGCATGGGCGTCCGCCGCCGTTCCCGACTTCCAGGCTGGCTGGCAACGATTCATCAATCGGTTCGAGGGATCCCGCCTCTGGCTGGCCTGTATCCCCCTGGCCAGCGTCATTGCTGTGCTCTGGGGTGTTGCCGCCCAGGCCCAGGGTGCCGCCGCGCCGGAGCCGTCTCCGGTATTTCTGATCAAGAACCTCTGGGTGATGATCGCCGCCTTCCTGGTGATCTTCATGAATGCCGGTTTCGCCATGGTGGAAGCCGGGCTCTGCCGCCAGAAGAACGCCGTCAACATCCTCGCTAAGAACCTGTTCGTGTTCACCCTGGCTGCCACAGCCTACTGGGTGATCGGCTATTCGCTGATGTACGGCAGTGCAGTCGTGGACGGTTGGCTGTTCTTCGGTAAGGGTGGCCCCCTGGGTCTGTTCTTCAACCCGGATGCCGCCGACGCGATCAAGAACGAGGCGCTGGTGCCCTCGGTGGACTTCCTGTTCCAGGCCGCCTTCGCCGGAACCGCCGCCACCATCGTCTCCGGTGCTGTGGCCGAGCGGATCAAGTTCCTCGACTTCATCATCTTCAGCGTCATCCTGACGGCGGTGATCTACCCGATCGCCGGGTCCTGGAAGTGGAACGTCGGTCTGGGCTGGCTGGACAAGGCCGGTTTCATCGACTTCGCCGGCTCCACCCTGGTTCACTCCGTCGGTGGCTGGGCAGCCCTCACCGGCGCGATCATCCTCGGCCCCCGTCTGGGTCGCTACCAGGACGGCCGCAACAGTGCCATGCCCGGTCACAACCTGGCCCTGGCCACCCTCGGCGCGCTGATTCTCTGGCTGGGCTGGTACGGCTTCAACCCCGGCTCCCAGCTGACCTTCGATGCCGCCGTGCCGTTCATCGCCGTCACCACCACTCTGGGTGCCGTCGGTGGCGGCCTGAGCGCCACCACCACCTCCTGGCTGACCACCCAGAAGCCTGACCTGTCGATGATCATCAACGGCATCCTGGCCGGTCTGGTGGGCGTCACCGCCGGTTGCGCCTACATCGACATGTATGGCGCCTTCATCATCGGTCTGATCTCCGGCGTGCTGGTGGTCTTCTCCGTCTACACCTTCGACAAGCTACGCATCGATGACCCGGTCGGCGCCTGCTCCGTTCACCTCGTGAACGGTATCTGGGGCACCCTGGCCGTCGGCCTGTTCGCCACCGAAAAGGGCCTGCTCTACGGCAAGGGCTTCGGCCAGCTCGGTCTGCAGTTCCTCGGTGTGATTAGCTACGGCCTCTGGACTGCTATCGCCAGCATCATCGTCTGGCAGGTGCTCAAGGCCGTCTCCGGTCTGCGGGTGTCGCCGGAAGAGGAAATGAAGGGTCTCGACATCGGCGAGCACGGCATGGAAGCCTATGCCGGTTTCGTCAAGGAAGCCCCCAACGTCTACGGCTCCCAGGGCTAGGCCCCAGCCGCGGCTACCGGCTGAACCGATGCTGTAGCCAACCTGAAAGATCCTGAGACTGCGGACTGTGCCCTACGGGGAGCAGTCCGCTTTTTTTTGCAGCGGTAGGGTGGAGGGCGATCGCCCCGGCTCCCCCGCCATGTTCTTCCTGAGCAAGCTGCTGCCCCAATTCGGCTACCCCCTCGGTCTGACCACCCTGCTGCTGGCGATCGCCCTCGGGGTTGCTCCCCGGCGCCCAAAGCTGGCCCAGGGCCTGACCGCCGCCGGGCTGGGGATTCTCTGGCTGAGCAGTTCCCCCCTCGTCAGCCGGGCCCTGATCGATTCCCTGGAGAGTCCCTACCGCCCCGCCGCCCGGGCCGAAGCGTTGCCCAAGGCCAGCGCCATCGTTGTCCTCGGGGGTGGGGTGAAGAGCAGTCGCGGCCCCAGCGGCCGCCCGGAGGTGGGGGAAGCGGGCGATCGCGTCCTCTACGGAGCGCAGCTCTGGCGGCTGGGCAAGGCCCCGACCCTGATCCTCAGTGGCGGCCGCGTCACCTGGAAGGCGGGGGTGTTCCGTCCTTCGGAAGCCGACGACATGGCGACGCTGCTGCAAGAGGAAGGGGTGCCCCAGGCCGCCCTGAAGCTGGACCATGCCTCCCTCAACACCCGCGAGAACGCCCTGGAGGTGAGAAAACTGCTGGGGCCCGACCCACAGCCGGTCCTGCTGGTCACCAGTGCCACCCACATGACCCGCGCCCTGGCCACCTTCAAAAAAGTCGGCATCCCGGCGATCGCCGCCCCCACGGACTGGCAGCGCAACTGGCGCGACACCGCCGAGCCCAGCCTGGAGAATCTGCTGCTGGACCTGCTGCCGGATGCCGAGGCCCTGACGGACACCACCCGCTGCCTGAAGGAATACTTTGGCCTCTGGACCTACCGCCTGCGGGGCTGGAGCTGACGGCGGAGCCTGGGGGATACTGGGCTGGCACTGCGACGCAACCGCCCATGTCCCTCAGCCTCTGCATGATCGTCAAGGATGAAGCCGCCCTGCTGGGGGCCTGTCTGGAGTCGGTACGCGGCTGGGTGAACGAGATCGTGATCGCCGACACCGGGTCCAGCGATAGCACGGCGGCGATCGCCCTGGCCGCCGGGGCCCGGGTCTACGACATCCCCTGGACCGACGACTTCGCCGCCGCCCGCAATGCCGCCCTGGAGAAGGTGACCGGTGACTGGGTGCTGGTGCTCGACGCCGACGAAGTGCTGCTGCCGGAGGCGAAGGCCGACATCAGCGCCGCCATCGCCCAGCCGGACCTGCTGGCGGCCGTGCTGCTGCGCCGTGAGGAAGGGCAGGGCAGCCCCTGGTCCGCCGTCTCGCGCCTGTTCCGCCGCCACCCGGCGATCCGCTTCAACCGGCCCTACCACGAGAGCATCGACGATGCGGTGCTGGCCCTGCGCCAACAGGAACCCCGCTGGCAGGTGACCCAGCTGAGCACCCCGGCGATCGCCCACAGCGGCTACCGCCCGGAGCGCATCGATGAGCAGGCCAAGGCGGAGCGCACCGAACGGCTGCTGAGTGCCTACCTGAAGCAGCACCCCGACGACGCCTACAGCTGTAGCAAGCTGGGGGCCCTCAAGGCCGAGCAGGGCGACAGCAAGGCGGCCCTGAAGCTGCTGCGCCACGGCCTCAAGCGCAACCCCGCCGAACCGGAGCTGCGCTACGAGCTGCACTTCCACCTGGGGCTACTGCACCACCGCGAAGGGGATCTGGAACGGGCCGCCCGCCACTACCACGACGCCGAAGCCGTGGAGCTCACCCCCTGCCTGAAGCTGGGCGCAATCAGCAACCTCGCCCAGGTCTACCGCGAGGAAGGACGGCTGGGGGTAGCCCTGAGCTTCGCCAACCGGGCCGTGCAGATCGACCCCGGCTTCGTGGCGGGCTGGTACAACCTCGGCATCCTGCAGCGGCAGCTGGGCAACCTTGTGGCCGCCGTCGAGGCCTACCAGCGGGGGATTGCGATCGCCCCGACCGCCGCCGCCCTGCACCAGAACCTCGGTACAGCCCTGCTCCAGGCCGGGCAGATTGAAGCCAGCCGGGATTCCTTCCGCACAGCCGTGCAGCTGTACCGGGAGCAGGGCAACCCCGAGGGCGAGGCCCTGGCCCGGCAACTGGAGACCATGGGCATCAGGATATGAGCGGTTGCTGCTGGCTGGTGGGCGCGGGCCCGGGGGATGTACGCTTCCTCACCCAGGAGGTGCGCGACTGCCTGAGCCGGGCGGAGGTGCTGGTCTACGACGCCCTGGTGGACGAGCGGGTGCTGGATCTGGTGCCACCGGACTGCGAACGGCTGGACGTGGGCAAGCGCGGCGGTGGCCGGGCCACGCCCCAGGCCGAGATCAACCGGCTGCTGGTGGAGTACACCCGCAGTGGAGCCCGGGTGGTGCGGCTCAAGGCCGGAGACCCGTTCATCTTCGGGCGGGCTGCCAGCGAGATGGAGGCCCTGCGGGAGGCGGACTGCCCCTTCCGGGTGCTGGCGGGCCTCTCCAGCGCCCTGGCGGCACCGCTGCTGGCGGGCATTCCCCTCACCGACCCAGTGCTGAGCCGGGGCTTCGGCTGCTTCACCGCCCACGATCCCGATGCCCTCGACTGGGAGACCCTGGCCCACCTCGACACCCTGGTGCTGCTGATGGGCGGCCGCCAACTGCCGGAGCTGGTGCAGCAGCTGCTCCATCACGGCTGCTCCGGCGAAACGCCAGTGGCGATCATCCGCTGGGCCGGTCAGCCCGAGCAGCGGATCTGGAGCGCCCCCCTGGGTCGCATCCTGACGGCCACCGCCGGAGAGGAGCTGGCCCCCTGTGTGATCGTCGTGGGGGAGGTTGTACGCTTGCGGGAGTACTGGCATTCCCCGACCGATGACTGACACCCCCCTGCAGGGCCAGACCGTGCTGGTGACCCGATCCAGCGGTCAGTCCGAGAGTTTCCGGCTGCTGCTGGAGCAGGCCGGGGCGACAGTCCTGGAGATGCCCACCCTGGAGATCGGTCCGCCCGGCAGTTGGGAGGCTCTGGATGGGGCGCTGGCGCAGATCGGGTCCTTCGACTGGCTGATTCTCACCTCCGCCAACGGCGTCGAGGCCTGCGTCCAGCGTCTGAAGGAACTGGGGCACAGCCTCCCGGAAACCCTGAAGATCGCCGTGGTCGGCCGCAAGACCGCCGCCGTCCTGGGCGAGTTCGGCCGTCAGCCGGACTTCACGCCCACCGACTTTGTCGCCGATGCCCTGGCAGCGGAGTTCCCGATCGATCCCCGGGGGCTGCGAATTCTCTTCCCACGGGTGGAGAGCGGCGGCCGGGAGGTGCTGGTGCAGCAGCTGCGCGAACGCGGTGCCGAGGTGGTGGAGGTCGCCGCCTACGAGTCCCGCTGTCCCCGGGAGATTCCCCTGGAGACCCTGGCAGCCCTGAAGAACAACCGCGTCAGTGCCATCACCTTCGCCAGTTCCAAGACCGTGCGCCACTTCGGCCAGCTGGCCCGGGAGCACTTCGGGCCCGACTGGGCCGCCCACCTCTCGGGGGTGGCGATCGCCTCCATCGGCCCCCAGACTTCGGAAGCCTGCCAGGACCTGTTCGGGCGGGTGGACGTGGAAGCCCGGGAATACACTCTCGAGGGTCTGACCGAGGCCCTGGGGGTCTGGGCAACCCGGCGCTGATCCCGGATTTCTGGCCAGTCCGCTCCCGTCGGACAATAATCGGGCCAAGCCTCCTCGAAACTCCTGCTTCATGCCCCAGCGTCGCATCGGCCTCACCGGCGGCATCGCCACCGGCAAATCCACCGTCGCCCACTATCTCCACCAGCGCTACGGCGTGCCGGTGCTCGATGCCGATGCCTTTTCCCGGGAAGCCGTGGCCAGCGGTTCGCCGATCCTGGGGCGGGTGGCGGAACGCTACGGCCCGCAGCTGCTGCAGACCGACGGAGCCCTCGACCGGCGCCGCCTCGGGGACATCGTCTTCAGCAATCCGGTCGAACGGCGCTGGCTGGAGCACCAGATCCATCCCTACGTGCGTCACCGCTTCGAGCAGCACCTGGCGGAACTGCAGACCGAACCGGCGGTAGTACTGATGATTCCGCTGCTGTTCGAGGCAGGGCTGACCGGCCTGTGCGATGACATCTGGGTGGTGGCCTGCCGCGAGGACACCCAGATCGAGCGCCTCTGCCGTCGGGACAGCCTCACCCCGGATCAGGCCCGCCAGCGACTCGCCGCCCAAATGCCGATCGAGGACAAATGCGCTCTGGCGGACCGGGTGCTGACCAACGACAGCAGCCTCCAAGAGCTGCAGTTCCAGGTGGACCGGGCCTGGAGTCACCCCTGACGGCCCGAGATCAGTCCTCGGCCGCCTCGCCGCCGACCACGACATTGCGGATACGCAGGCTGGGACCGCCACAGCCCACAGGCAGACCGCTCTGGCCGCCCTTACCGCAGCCGCCGGACTCGTCCCAGGCGAAGTCATCGCCGATCGCCTCGATGTCCGCCAGAGTCGAGAAGACGTTGCCCGACAGGGTGACATCCCGCACCGGTTCCGCCAGTTCGCCGTTGCGAATCATCCAGGCTTCCCCGGCGGTGAAGGTGAACATCTCGCCGTTGGTCATTCCTCCCAGCCAATTGCGGGCGTAGACCCCCTCGGTAATGCCGTCGAACAGTCGCGCCACCGGCGTGTGGCCCCGGCCGATCCAGGTGTTGGTCATGCGCACGATCGGCGGGTAGTGGTAGTCGAGGCAGCGGGCATTGCCAGTGGGCCGTTCGCCCAGCCGCCCAGCCGTCTCACGCGAATGCAGCCGCCCCGTCAGCCGACCGTCGGTGATCAGCTGGGTGGTAGTGGCAGGAACGCCCTCATCGTCGTAGCCGTAGCTGCCCCGGTGCCCCTCAGGGGCGGCGCCATCGAAGATCTGCAGGCAGTCGGGTCCGAAGCGGCGGCCCAGGCTCATGGTTTCGAGCATGTCCGGGTTCTCGTAGACCATGTCCGCCTCGCTCAGGTGGCCGAAGGCCTCGTGGACGAACAGCCCCGTCAGAATCGGGTCAATCACCACCGGGTAGGTGCCGCCCCGCACCACTGGCAGCGTCAGGGACGTCACGGCTCGTTCCGCCGCTCCCCGCACCTGGGCATCGAGGGCGGTCACATCTTCCCAGCCATTGCGGGAGCCGGTGGTCTCGCGGCCGGTCTGCACCTGATCCCCCTGACGGGCGGTAGCGGCAAAGCGCATCTCTAAGTCCGACCAGGTCTGCTCCAGCATCGTGCCGTCGGAGGTAGCCAGAATCACCTGCTGGCGGCTGTCGCCGTAGCGCACCGAGACCGTGGCGATCGCCTCCCCGACCGAGCGCAGCACCTCACCGTAGTGCTCGCACAGGGCCTTCTTCTCCGCCAGGGGCACCCGCTGGGGATCACGCCCCCGCAGCGGCAGTTCGTAGCGGGCCCGCACCGGCGCCACCGGCGCCAGCACCGTCTCGTCATCCCCCAGCAGCCGGGCCGAGTCGATCGCCGCCTGCAGCTGGGCCTCCAGGCCGTCGAGCCGGTTGAAGCTGGCGAAGCCCCAGCCTCCCTTGAAACAGGCCCGTACCTGCCCCCCCAGACCGATGGCCTCGCTCAGGGTCTCGAAGCGATCGCCCCGCAGCCAGAGGTCGGTGGTTTCCGAGGCCTCCAGCCGGATCGCCAGGTAATCCACCCGGGAGCGATAGCGGGCGATCAGGTCGTCCAGACGGTCCTTGAGGGCCTCGGCATCGAAGGGCATCGGCGGTAGCAGAATTCTGCCCCCAGTGTGCAGCAGCAGCGGCCCGGAGCGCCCGGTCGTCGCTGATACCATAGGCGTGACGGAGGCGGGCCCGCGGGCCTGATCACGGACGCGACTTCAGGATCTTTCCCATGTTCAATTTCCTGCTCGGCAATCCCAACGAACGGAAGGTCAAGAAGTACAAGCCGCTCGTCACCGAAATCAATCTCTACGAAGAGGAAATTGCCCCCCTCTCCGACGAGGCTTTGATCGCCAAGACCGGGGAATTCCGCGAGAAACTGGCCAAGGCCAAGACCCGCGATCAGGAGCAGGACATCCTCAGCGAGATTCTGCCGGAAGCCTTCGCCGTGGTCCGCGAGGCGGGCAAGCGGGTGCTGGGGATGCGCCACTTCGACGTGCAGATGATCGGCGGCATGATCCTCAACGACGGCCAGATCGCCGAAATGCGCACCGGGGAAGGGAAGACCCTGGTTGCCACGCTGCCCGCCTACCTGAACGCCCTCAGCGGCAAGGGTGTCCACGTCGTCACCGTCAACGACTACCTGGCCCGCCGCGACGCCGAGTGGATGGGGCAGGTGCACCGCTTCCTCGGCCTGAGTGTCGGTCTGATCCAGTCGGGCATGACCCCGGCGGAGCGCAAGCGCAACTACGCCTGCGACATCACCTACGCCACCAACAGCGAACTGGGCTTCGACTACCTGCGCGACAACATGGCCGTGACCATGGATGAGGTGGTGCAGCGCCCCTTCAACTACTGCGTGATCGACGAAGTCGACTCGATTCTGATCGACGAGGCCCGCACCCCCCTGATCATCTCCGGCCAGGTGGAGCGTCCCGGCGAGAAGTACCTGCGGGCCGCCGCCGTAGCCGCCGCCCTGGAGCGCAGCACGATCAACACCAACGACAGCGAGGAGGAGCCCGACAACGACTACGAAGTCGATGAGAAGGGCCGCAACGTGCTGCTGACCGAGCGCGGCTTCGAGCGGGCCGAGCAGATGCTGGGGGTTACCGACCTGTTCGACAGCAACGATCCCTGGGCCCACTACGTCTTCAACGCGATCAAGGCCAAGGAACTGTTCCTCAAGGACGTCAACTACATCGTCCGCGGTGGCGAGATCGTGATCGTCGACGAGTTCACCGGTCGGGTGATGCCCGGTCGCCGCTGGAGCGATGGCCTGCACCAGGCGGTGGAAGCCAAGGAGGCCGTGGAGATTCAGCCCGAGACCCAGACCCTGGCGAGCATCACCTACCAGAACTTCTTCCTGCTCTACCCGAAGCTCTCCGGCATGACCGGCACCGCCAAAACCGAAGAGCTGGAGTTCGAGAAGACCTACAAGCTGGAGGTGACGGTGGTGCCCACCAACCGCACCACCCAGCGTAAGGACCTCTCGGACCTGGTGTTCAAGACCGAGCAGGGCAAGTGGACCGCCGTCGCCCGCGAGTGCGCCGAGTACCACGCCACCGGTCGACCGGTGCTGGTGGGTACCACCAGCGTCGAGAAGTCCGAGGTGCTGTCGGTGCTGCTGCAGGAGCAGGGCATTCCCCACCAGCTGCTCAATGCCAAACCCGAAAACGTCGAGCGGGAGTCGGAGATCATCGCCCAGGCCGGTCGCCGCGGCGCGGTCACCATCTCCACCAACATGGCCGGTCGGGGGACCGACATCATCCTCGGCGGGAATGCCGACTACATGGCCCGCCTGAAGCTGCGGGAATACATCATGCCGCCGCTAGTCAGCTTCGGTGACGCGTTCGCCGTCGCCCAGGTGCCGGGTCTGGAGGGCGATCGCCCCACTCCTGAGGGCTTCGGCAACGGTCAGCCCCAAAAGAGCTGGAAGGCCTCAGCCGAGCTCTTCCCCTGCGAGCTGAGCGAGGCCACCGAGCAGCTGCTGAAGGACACCGTCCATCTGGCGGTGCAGTCCTACGGAGGCAACAGCCTGAGCGAACTGGAAGCGGACGAGAAGATCGCCTTCGCCGCTGAGAAGGCCCCCACCGAGGATGCGGTGCTACTGAAGCTACGGGAGGCCTACCGGGCCGTGCGCGGCGAGTACGAGGCCGTCACCAAGGCTGAGCAGGCGGACGTGCAATCCCTCGGTGGCCTGCACGTGATCGGCACCGAGCGCCACGAATCCCGCCGGATCGACAACCAGCTGCGCGGTCGGGCCGGCCGTCAGGGTGACCCCGGCAGCACCCGCTTCTTCCTCAGCCTCCAGGACAACCTGCTGCGCATCTTCGGTGGCGATCGCGTCTCTGGCCTGATGGATGCCTTCCGGGTCGAGGAGGACATGCCGATTGAATCGGGCATGCTCACCCGCTCCCTCGAAGGCGCCCAGAAGAAGGTCGAGACCTACTACTACGACATGCGTAAGCAGGTCTTCGAGTACGACGAGGTGATGAACAACCAGCGCCGGGCGATCTACGCCGAGCGCCGTCGCGTTCTCGAAGGGCTGGACCTGAAGGAACAGGTGGTGCAGTACGGCGAGCGGACGATGGACGAAATCGTCGATGCCTACATCAACGCCGACCTGCCCTCCGAGGAATGGGATCTCGAGAAGCTGGTGAGCAAAGCGAAGGAGTTCGTCTACCTGCTGGAGGACCTGACCGCCGAGCAACTGGTGGACCTGACCCCCGAGGAGATCAAGGTCTTCCTGCACGAGCAGCTGCGCATCGCCTACGACCTCAAGGAAGCGCAGATCGAGCAGGTGCAGCCTGGGATGATGCGCGAGGCGGAGCGGTACTTCATCCTCACCCAGATCGATAACCTCTGGCGGGAGCACCTGCAGGAGATGGAAGCCCTGCGGGAATCCGTCGGCCTGCGCGGCTACGGCCAGAAGGACCCGCTGGTCGAGTACAAGAGCGAAG
Source organism: uncultured bacterium (assembly GCA_964481495.1). Classification (GTDB taxonomy): domain Bacteria; phylum Cyanobacteriota; class Cyanobacteriia; order Synechococcales; family Synechococcaceae; genus CAWUMD01. The sequence continues at coordinate 28,806 of CAYZUY010000002.1, read as the reverse complement.
GCTACGAGCTGTTCCTGACGATGATGACCCAGATCCGTCGGAACGTGATCTACTCGATGTTCATGTTCCAGCCCCAGGCTCAGCCGGAAACCGCCGCTGTGGGTTGATAGTTCAACATCAATTCCGAAAAGCCCTGCCTGGATTCATTCCGAGCAGGGCTTTTCATTCAGGCAGATATTGCGGTGTCCGACAGGTCCCGAATCACCAATCACTCAGAGGGCATCAGGTCAAAACCAGCAAACCCACCCGCTCCAATGCCTTCAGAGATACCTGCCAGGGCTCCTGAGCCCGGCAGAGACTCTGCTTCTTCTCAAGGCGAGTCAGTTCCCGGGACGCCGTCTCCCGCGCCAACCCGGCCAGGGAACCCAGCACGCCCACAGGGACCGGGGGCACCAGCAGCCACTGCTGTGCCTCCACCCGGATGCCAGCCTTGCAGCCCAGACAGTACAGTGCCTCCAGCAGACGGGAACCCGCCGATTCCGCCCGGAACATCATGCGCCGGTTGGTCTCCAGCAACCGCCGGGACTGTAGTCGTGCCATCGCCAGGGCCAGGGCACACTGCTGCTCCAGAGCCCGGGTCAGCAGCGACGACTGCAGGTGCACAACTTCCAGTGTCGTCAGAGCAGTGACGTCGGCTGAGCGGGTTTCGAAACCCAGGGCCCGCAGTTCTCCGAACACCTCACCGCTGCCCAGGGCACCCAGCACGACTTCATCCCCGGAGGAGGAGAACACAGAGACCTTGGCCAATCCGCTCAGAATCAGGTAGTAGCCCTCACCCCAGTCGTGCTGCATCACCACCGACTGCCCGGCGCCGTAGCTGCAGCGCCGGTGAGGCTGCAGCAGCGTGGTCAACACCGCCGGGTCCAAAGCCTGGAACAGGGGCTGGGTCTGGAGCACTGTGACCAGATCACTCATATCCGGGGTCCATGACGGCACGCAGGGAGTATGCCTCACCCACCACCGGAACCCAATCCCACCGTGGCAGCAACGTTACATCCCATCACCGGAGCAGGTCAGATCCGATCCGGACCGTTAGACTCTGGCGAAGTCACAGCGGAACCGTCCTTCCATGACATCGCCCGGACCGCACCCCCTGCTGCTGCCCCTGGCACTCCTGGGTCTGAGTCTGCCGGTTGCAGCCCAGACACCCCCCCAGACCGCCACCATTCAGAGAATTCTCGACGGTAATCAGGTCTATCTGAACGACCAGCGAGCCCGGGTCGGCGAACGGGCCAGCCGGGGCAATACCATCCGCACGGCCGACTCCCGGGCCGAACTGCTGTTCGACCAGCGGGCCTACGGTCGTCTGGGGCGTCAGACCCGACTGCGGCTGGGCAGCGGCTGCTTCCGGCTGAGCAATGGTCAGGTGCTGGTGAGCGGGTCCCAGGCCGCCTGCGTCAACTCCCGGATTCTGGCGGTGCGGGGCACCACCTACCACCTCGATCGCCAGGCGGATGACAGCGTGGTGGTCTCGGTCCTCAGCGGCCGGGTGGATCTGTCGCCCCGTCTGCCGGAGACCGAGGAGGAGTCCTATCTCGCCACACTGGACCCAGCGGAGACCCGGGCCCTGGACCTCGAGCCCCGCGTTCCGGCCACCGTCGGTATCGGCGCCCAGGGGGCCTTCAATCAGGTCAGCGGCGTGATCAACGCCCTGATTCCCGTCGCCCAGACCCCAGGGCAGAACCTCTGGTTCACCCAGGCCCAGGCCAGCAGCGGTTTCGGCACCCTCAGCGGCGGCTCGATGCTGGTCGGCTACCGCTACCTGCGGGAAAACGGACGTATCGACACCACCTACGGAGCCTACGACGGCTTCACCACCCCGATCTGCGGGCGCAGCCAGGTCGGCGTCGGCTACGAAAGTCTGGGCCGGGACTTCGACTGGCGCCTGAACGGCTACATTCCGGCTGATAGCTGCAGCACCCAGATTGGGGGGGCCGATATCACCCTGGCCGTGCCCATCGCCCGCCTGGGTGGCACCCAGGATCTGCGCCTCAATCTGACGCCCTACGTCCTGGCGGGTCAGTTGCCCGGAACAGTCGGGGGCCGGGTGGAGCTGTCCCTGAACGGCAACCCCAATGTCGAGGCTCGGGTCGGTGCCCAGTACGACCAGTTTTTTGGCTCATCGGTCACCTTCCGGCTGATTGGTCGTCTGCCCATCGGGACGGGTGAGGAAGTCCCCAGCCCCCTGCAGCGGGATCTGCCCCTGACCGGTCGCCAGCCGGAGGCCATGCTCGTCGCCAGTGAACAGCCCATAGGTGCCACAACCGCAGCCAGCACTCCCGTCACACTCCAGGCCGGTGAGCGGGTGACCCTGCGGGCAGACGGCAGTGTCAGTGCCGTCACACCGATGACTGCTGCCGAGTTCGAGAGCCTGGCGATCGCCAACGCCGACGGCTACGCCTACCTGCCGGAGGCCCCCCGGATCTTCCGCACCTTCACCCGCCTCTACGGCGATAGCTACAGCGATCGCTTCTTCCAGGCCGGGGGCGGCGAGTGGACCGCCCGCTCCCCGGAACTGATTCCCCGTCTGGATGCGACGACCTCACCGGTCAACTACAATCCGCCCAACAATCAACCGACCTGTATCCCGCTGTCCCAGACCAACCCACAGTGCCAGTAGGGTCAGGTCTAACCCTGAAACAGGCTCTGCTCCTGGCGATCGTCTCAGCCATCGCCGGACTCCTGCCGGTCACGCTTGACGACGGGGTCTACAGCTGGCTGCTGTCCATTGGCAACCCGCCATCACAGAGACCCACCGTTCTGGTGGTCGGCATCGATGACCAGACCCTGAGCAATCTGGAGTTCTACCGCGACGATCCGGCGGCCCCGGCCTGGGTCAGGCCCCTGGCCCAGTTCCCCTGGCCACGGCAGGTCTACGGACTGCTGATGGAACGGGCCCTGGCGGCGGGGGCCACCCAGGTCGGTCTCGACCTGCTGCTGGATCAGCCCAGTCGCTTTGGGGCAGACGATGACCGTCAGTTGCAGCAGGTGCTGGCCCGTCACCCGGGACGGATCACCCTGGTGGCCCAGTACCTGGAGCCGGACCAGTTCGGCCAGGGGCTGACCCTGGTGGAACCACTGCGCTCCCTACGCGTTTCCGGCACGGCGATCGCCTACGTCAACGCCCTGCCCGCCAGCAATGGCCAGATCCTCGATCTGCCCAGCCACTACCGCACCCGCGTGGTCGAACCCAGTGGGCTGCGGCCGTTGCCGGCCCTGTCGACAGCGATCGCCCGCCGGGCCAGCTTCCGGGGCTCCGACGCGGGCCGAATCACCTACCAGCCCCCCGAACAGATCCCGCTGCTGCCCGCCTGGGATCTGCTGGACCCCCAGCGCTATGCCCAGGTCCGGGCCAGCGGCCTGCTGCGGAACCGCATTGTCCTGATCGGCCCGACCGCCCGCAGCTTTCAGGACCAGCACCCGACGCCCGTGGATGCCCACATGCCCGGGGTGCTGATCCATGCCCAGGCCATCAGCACGCTGGTGAGCGAGCGGGTGATTCGTCCCTGGCCCGAGGGCAGCGTACGTCTGCTCCTGACCCTGGGGGTGCTCGGCGTCACGCTGGCGCTGTTACTGCGCCTCCCCCGCCGCCGCCCGCTGCAGACCCTGCTGGTAACCGTCAGCCTGGGCCTCACCTGGCTGGGTCTGAGCTGGATCGGGCTGCACCGATGCCAGCGCTGGCTGCCGCTGAGTGCACCGCTGGTCGGCATCACCCTGCTGGGCGGCAGCCGCAGCTTCGGCAGTGTGCTGGCCATCCAGCGGGAGCGCAGTCGCCTGCGGCGCAGCTTCAGCCGCTACGTGTCGCCAGCGGTGGTGCAGCAGTTGCTCAGCCAGCCGGAGCGCTACGACAACCAGCTGCGGGGCGAAACCCGCGCTGCCGCGATTCTCTTCGCCGACATCCGCGACTTCACCCGCCTCACCCGCGAGGCCAGTCAGGCGGACCGGACCCAGGCCTTCGTCGCCAAACTCAACCGCTACCTGGAACGGATGGTGGCGGTGATCCAGGTGGAGCAGGGGACCATCGACAAATTCATCGGCGATGCAGTGATGGCCGAGTTCGGCATTCCCCTCTCCCAGGGCGCCGCCAAGGACTGCGCCGCCGCCGTGCGGGCCGCGATCGCCATGCAGCAGGCCCTGGCGGACCTGAACCGGGACTGGGAGGCCGACGGCGACACCCCGCTGCGCATCGGCATCGGCATCGCCTGGGGGGAGATCATCGTCGGCAATCTGGGCTCACCCCAGCGCATGGACTACACCGTGATCGGCGACGCGGCCAACATCGCCAGTCGGGTCGAGGGGCTGACCAAGACCCTGGGGGCTCCGATCCTGATCACCGCCAGCCTGCGGCAGCACCTGGGCGATCGCTTCCGGGTCCGGGATCTCGGCCCCCAGGCCATCCGCGGTTACGGCGAGCAAACACTGTTCGCCGTCGAGCCCTGAAGCCGCCGCAGGCGCTGACCCACGGCCCGGGCATAGGCACGGCGGCGATCGCCCCACAGACGCCGTGCCGCCACTGTGAAGTAGGGACGAGCCCGCAGCAGGGCATAGGTAGCCTGCCACCAGTGTTCGTCGTCATCGGACTGGCCGAGGGCCTGCCGTTCCCGGCGCAGGGCGGCATTCAACCGCCAGAAGTCAGGTCGGCCGAGGTTGCCCAGGTCGGCATCCGCCAGCGTCCGGGCCAGGGGATGGCCGGGCTGCTGGGGCATCCGGGTGGCTTCGATCAGGGTTGCCACGAGATCCAGCTCCACCGGACCGTAGCCGAACCGGGGCAGCGCCTCCCGGGCCAGGTCGATGCCATGCTGCTCATGGTTTTCCTCCGCCCGAATCCAGCCGAGGTCGTGGTAGCAGGCGGCGATCGCCAGCAGGTCGAGCTGATCGGTCGCAAACCCCTGCATCCGACCGAGGCGCAGCGCCGTCGGCAGCACATCGGCAAAGGTGTGGGCGGCGTTGTGGTAGCTCAGCTGGGGCGACAGATGCGGGGCCAACTGGGTCCGGGCCGCGGCGATCGCCCGCCGGGTCCGCTCCGGCAGGGAAGCATCCAGGCGTTCCCGGCCCATCAGGGTCGATCCAGATAGTCGTCCAGCCAGGCCGCCACCCGGGCACTGCGAGCCATACGCCCGTGCCAGAGCACCCAGAGGCACCGGTCGGGCAGCCCCGGCAGCACCGAACTGCGGGCCGGCAGAATCATCAGGTCCAGGGGCGTCCAGAGACTGCAGAAGTCGACCTCCGCCAACCGGTGGGCATCCCGGTTCAGATCCGTGAGGAAGTCACTGCCCGGGCGCATCTGCCGGGCACCACGATGCTGGGGCACGAAGGCCGTCCAGGTGCCCTGGTGGGGCGAGGACAGACTGACGAACCGCCGACAGCGCTCCAGTCCACCCAGACGCTGCAGCCAGTAGCGGCTGACCAGCCCACCCATGCTGAGGCCGACCAGATCCAGCGGTCCCTCGGGCAGGTTCTGCGCCACCCAGTCCTTCACCTGCTGGGCCAGGGGCTCCAGACCCTGGCGGGCATTGTTGGGCTGCAGATCGAACGTGTGCACCGGTCGCCCGTCCCGGGCAAGACGGGCACGCAGCCAGTCGAAGATGGCACCGGTGTCGCCGTAGCCGTGCACCAGCAGCAGGGGAGGTCGGGAGGTCATACCAGTCTGTACGGACAGAACATCAGGCCGTTCCCCAGTCGAACAGACTGAGCTGAATCCGCTCGGGGGATGCGGCCGAGGCGACCGGTGGCAGTTCCTGACCACCCGCCTCGGGGCAGTAGCGGCGGTAGCCGCAGCTGCGGCAGTGGTCCCCCAGGCAGGGCTGCCACTGGCGATCGCTGCGCAGCTGCAGCGCCAGGGCGGCGATCGCCTGCCGAGCCTGCTCGATCTGGGCCGGACCGCAGAGGTAGGTGACCACCTGGGCGCTGCGCAGGTGCACCAGGGATGCCGACTGCAGCAACTGGCCGTAGTGCTGCTCGAGGGCGATCGCGTAGAGCCCCAGCTGCAGATCCAGCTCCTGACCCGGTGGCGGATTGAAGCTGCGGCTGGTCTTGAAGTCGACCAGATGCAGCCCCCGCTCATCGCAGTCCAGCCGGTCGTAGCGACCGCCCAGGCGGAACTCGACCCCTTCAACGGTGAGACTGCCGCTGATCCGACCCTCCACCCCCAGGGGCCGACGGGAGACGGCGGGGCTGATCGCCTCGTGCCAGAAGTGTTCGAGGATTTCCATCCCCTCGGACTGCTGCTCCGGCGGCAGCGGTTCGGAGACCTGCCGCCAGCAGCGCACCAGCCAGTCGAGCGGCAGGGTGGGCGAGAGGTAGTCCCAGTCGCGGTAGCAACGGGCGATCGCCTCGTGCAGGGCCGTGCCCAGGGCCTGCCCGCCGAACATCGGCCGTCCGGGCAGCCGCTGCAGGTAGCGGAACTGGTAGCTGCGGGCGCAACGGTGGTAGGTCTGCAGCTTGGTGGCCGAGAGCGGGTACGCCATGGGGTCATTATGGGCGCTGCATCCACGACTGACACTGCCTCCGCCGCCAGAGCGGCGCGCCGTCACACCGACGGCTGCAGCCGATTCCCCTGATGGTCCCCAGCCCGCGGGCTCGGCTGTCCCACCGTTCCCGGGAAACCTCTGGGATGAGTGGCCCGGACAGAACAGGCAACGGGTGAGGCAGGGACATGAATCCGATGGAGCCCCTCTATCCCCAGCTGGGCCAGCTGATCGAGATCGGTCTCTCGCTGTCGGGCGAAACGGAGATCGACCGGCTGCTGGAGCGGATTCTGCTGACTGCCAAGCAGATGACCCACGCCGATGGCGGCACGCTCTACACCCTGTCGGAGGATCGCCAGCGGCTGCAGTTCCGGATCCTGCGCACCGATTCCCTCGGTCTCGCCTTCGGGGGCACCCGGGCATGGGCATCCTCCACCGACTGGGCAGCGCCCCTGCCAACCCAGTTCACGGATCTGCCGCTGTTCCTCGAGAACGGGCAGCCCAACCATCACATGGTTGCCGCCCATGTCGCCCTCAGCGGTGAGACCGCCAACATCCCCGACGCCTACACCGAAACCCGTTTCGACTTCTCCGGTACCCGGCGCTTCGATGCCTCCACCGGTTACCGCTCCGTCTCCTTCCTCACCGTGCCGCTGAAGAACCATGCGGGCGAGGTGATCGGCGTCCTGCAGCTGATCAATGCCATGGCGCCACGCAGCCGGACGGTCCGCGCCTTCACCGCCGGTGAGCAGCGGCTGATCGAATCGCTGGCGTCCCAGGCGGCCGTGGCCCTGACGAACCGGCTGCTGATCCGGCAGTTGGAGGCCCTGTTCGAGGCGCTGGTGCAGCTGATCACCACCGCCATCGACGAGAAGTCACCCCACACCGGCGGTCACTGCGCCCGCGTCCCGGAACTGACGATGATGCTGGCCGAGGCCGTGAACGAGACCCGGGAGGGACCGCTGGCCGACTTCACGCTGACCGAGCGCGATCGCTACGAACTGCGCATCGCCGCCCTGCTGCACGACTGCGGCAAGATCACGACCCCTGTGCATGTGGTCGACAAGGCGACCAAGCTGGAGACGATCTTCGAACGGCTCGAGCTGCCGGCCACGCGGGCAGCGGTCCTGACACGGCAGGCCGAGGCGGACTACTGGCGGGCGATCGCCGAAGGCCAGGACCGCCGTGCCGCCCAGGCACGACTGCAGGAGCAGGGGGTGCGCATCGACAGCCTCCTGGCCTTCCTGAGCCAGGCCAACCGTGGCTCGGAGCGGATGGACGACCGCGCCGTTCAGCGGGTGCAGGAGATCGCCCACCGGGTCCGCTGGCGGGACGCCCAGGGCTGCGAACAACCGTTCCTCAGCGACGACGAGGTGGAGAACCTGACGATCCGCTCCGGAACCCTGACCGCCGCCGAGCGGGCGGTGATCAATCACCACATCGTCGCCACGATTCAGATGCTGGAGAAACTGCCCTGGCCCGCCCATCTGGCCCGGGTGCCCGAATATGCCGGTGGCCACCACGAACGCATGGACGGCCGGGGCTACCCCAAGGGCCTGCGGCGGGAGCAGATGAGCCTTCCGGCGCGGATGATGGGCATTGCCGATATCTTCGAGGCGCTGACGGCGGCGGACCGGCCCTACAAGCTGCCGATGCCCCTGTCCCAGGCCCTGGCAATCATGGATGACTGCTGCGCCAACGGCCATATCGATCCCGATCTCTACGCCGTGTTCCGCGCCAGCCGGATTCCGCAGCGCTATGCAGAGACGTTCCTGCGGGCCAGCCAGCGGGACTGCTGAGCCCCCTCACCCGGGTCAGCTTCCGGTCGGGACCGCCACGGCATCAGGCTTCTACACTGGCAGGCGAACCGTCCACTCCACTGCCATGGCCCGCACCTTCTCGACCATGCTGCCCCTGGGCACCCCGGCCCCCGACTTCGATCTGCCGGACGTGATCAGCGGCGATCGCCTCAGCCTCGCCAGCTTCAGCGGCAAGCCGGGGCTGCTGGTGATGTTCATCTGCGCCCACTGCCCCTTCGTGGTGCACCTGCAGGCGGCGATCGCCCAACTGGGCCGCGACTATCCCCAGCTCGGCATCCTGGCGATCAGCAGCAACAGCACCGAGACCCATCCCCAGGACGGACCCGAGGGCATGCGCGCCCAGGCGGAGTCCCAGGGCTTCACCTTCCCCTACGCCTACGACGAGAGCCAGGCTGTCGCCAAGGCCTACACCGCCGCCTGCACCCCGGACTTCTTCCTGTTCGACCGTGACTTCCGGCTGGCCTACCGGGGTCAGTTCGATGACAGCCGTCCCGGCAACGATCTGCCCGTGACCGGGGCCGACCTGAGGGCCGCCATCGATGCCGTGCTGGCCGGTGCAGCGGTACCCGCCGAGCAGAAGCCGAGCATCGGCTGCAACATCAAGTGGCATCCCGGCCAGGAACCGGACTACTACGGCGCCCAGCTGGTGCCGAAGAACTGACGTTCAGGACTCCCGCAGCCCCCTCAGGGCATAGAGCACCAGCGGTCGGGGACTGCCGCGCAGGGGGTGGGGCCCGAGGGGTTCCACCTCCACCGCATCGCCCACCAGTTCGACGAGAGCCTGACTGAGCAGAATCGGATGACCCAGCTGGCGGGTCAGTGCTTCGATGCGGCTGGTCAGGTTCACCGTCTCGCCGATGACGCTGTACTCCAGCCGCTGGGGGGAACCGAGATTGCCCGCCATCACGTCGCCGCAGTGCAGACCGATGCCATGAGCCAGCAGGGGTAGCCCCTCAGCGGCCAGTTCCCGGTTGAGCTGCTCCAGTTGCCGCTGCATCGCCCAGGCCGCCCGCACCGCCGCCAGGGCTTCGGCTCGATCGCCCCGCGACCGCAGCAACCCGAACTCCGCCATCACCGCATCGCCGATGAACTTGTCGATCAGCCCCCCCTGATCGAGGATCACCGCTGTCATCCGCTCGAAGTAGCGGTTGATCAGGGCAAAGAGCCGGTCAGCGGGCAATTCGCTGCTGAGAGCGGTGAACCCCTGCAGATCGCTGAACAGCACCACACAGAAGCAGCGCTGCCCCCGCAGCTGGGTCCAGACCCGATCCGGGTGGCGGAGGATTTCCCGCAGCAGCACCGGCGAGAGTCGCCGGGCCAGCAGGTCCGTCAGGTAGCGCCGTTCGCCCTGCTCACGCCACAGTTGCACGGCACTGCGGGGCAAGGCAGCCGCCAGCGGCAGCAGCATCAGGGTCGCCAGCGGCAGTTGCCAGTGGGCCCAGAGCCAGACCCCATAGCCCAGCCCCAGGAGCAGCGCCGCCGCCAGCAGTCCGGCCGAGAGGGTGCGCAGTCCCTGGCGCGATCGCTCCAGCCCCAGGACGGCGAGTCCGGCCACGCCAATCAGCAGCAGCCACCGCCCCGGCAGGGGCAGACTGCGGCGGCCGCTGCCCTGAAGCAGGGTCGCCAGGGCATTGGCCTGGACCTCGACACCACTGCTGGAGCCGAAGGGCGTTTCGTGGCGATCGCCCAGCTCCGGGGCCGTACTGCCGATCAGCACCCAGCGATCGCGCCACTCCGCTGCCGGTGTGCGGGGCAGCTGCCAGGCCGGAATCTGCCGGATAGTGCCCGCCGGACCGGCAAAGTCGATGCCCAGATCCGCCACCGGTACCGGTGGTCCCGCCAGGGCTGACGCCAGAGTGGCAGGTCTTGCCGTCGCCCAACCGGCCAGTTCCATTGCCACCCAGTCGGACCCGGGCAGGGTAACGCTGCGCCCCTGGGCGTCCTGGAGCAGGTTGGTGAGTCCCAGCCGTGCCCAGGCATGGTTCAGGCTCTGCAGTTGCTGCTGTTCCAGCCCACCCAGGTCCTGGCTGTGCAGCGCGGCCGCAAACACCAGCTGCGATCGCCAGGGCCGCAGCAGTTGCACAAAGGCCCGATCATCCGCCGGGCCATAGCGGCTGGGCTGACTGTGAACGATGTCGAAACCCACCCCACGGGCCCCGGAGCGCAGCAGCTGCACCGCCAGTTGTGCCTGCAACCGCCGGGGCCAGGGCCAGGGCCCCATCTGCTGCCAGAGGGTCTGCTGCCGCCGTTCCGCCGGGGTCAGCAGCTGCTCCAGTTGCAGCGAGTCGGAATCGATAGCCAGAATCCGCAGCCGTAGGTCCGCCGATCGTGGCCCCCGCCAACGGAAGAACTGACTGTGAAGCTGGGCCTCCAGCAGGGCCAGCCCGGGCCGCTCTGGCAGACTCTCGAGACCGAGCAGCAGCAGCACCGGCAGAGATCGCCGCACCCGGGACAACCGCCGCATCAGGGGGTCTCCGTCAGACCCAGTTCCCGCTCCAGAATCGGCAGGGTCTGCATCGGGGCCGTAAACCCGTTCAGCAGCAGACTCTTCTGGCGACGGGTCCGGGCCTCCTCCCGGGTCAGGGTACGGGGCGGCAGCCAGCGCTCGCCCTCCCGGGTCAGTTCCTGGCCACTGGTGAGTTCGAAGCGCTGTCCCTCACGGGTGGTGACGGTGACGTGCCCTTCCCAGCTGAAGAAGCGGGCTTTGTCATCGCTTTCTTCGATGAAGACCGTCGTGCCGACGATCGAAGCCACCGCCGAGCGGGTGCGGATGCGCAGGGGGGTACGGGATTTCCGGCCGGGTTCCACCCAGGCGATGATCTGGCCCCGCAGCAGTTCCGGTTCCTGGCTGCCCAGGCGCAGCACCGCATTGCCCCCGAGCCGGAACTGCCGCCCATCGGAGAGCTGGCCCTGCAGCTTGCCGGGGGTTTCCGTGCGCAGCTGACCGGGGGGAAGGACCCGCTGGCCGACCCGGGCCGGCTGCTCCCGCTGACCGGCAGGCCGCACAAAGGCCGGCGTGGCAGGGACATCCACCACCCGCACCACCTGGGCCGCCG
>CAYZUY010000002.1:13258-17453 GCA_964481495.1 uncultured bacterium | reverse complement strand
CAGCAGGGCACTGATGCCCAGACTGCGGACCCAACTGACTGTGACCATCACCGGCCCTCCCTGAATTCGTGGCTTCAGCATGGACCGGGTTATCCGTCGGAGCCAGTGATTCGGGTCACGCACCGCAATGATTCCGTAACAGCGGCCGATCCATCCGCTGAGCGTGGCTACCCTGGGGCAGCGCATCCGGCAGATCGACCTGATGAAATCGCTCTCCCGCGGCTGGCTGACCACGATCTGGGGCAGCGCCCAGGCCAGTGCCAGCCTGACCGCCGCCGCCACCGGCTGGATGGTGAGTGGCATCACGCCCTCGCCCCTGGTCAATGCCTGCCTGCCCATCCTCGGGCTGCTGCCGCTGCTGCTGCCCCTCCCCCGCAACGCCCGCGGGGGCTACGGGCTGCAGTTGCTCGGACTCGGCCTGCTGCTGGCGATCGCCCTCAAACTCCTGCCGGGGCTGGGGGTAGCCATGGCCGGGTTGCTGCTGTTCGGCCTCGGCCGTCAGATGAGCCGCCTAGCCCTGGAGCAGCACCTGACCGGCACTCTGGCCCTGCCCTACGACGATCTGCGCCGGGGGCGGGAAATCGGCCAGGTGAGCGGCAGTCTGCTGGCGGGGCTGCTGTTTCCCATCGGACAGGCACTGCTGCAGTTCTCCCAGGCTCTGGTGCTGCTGCTGCCCCTGGCCCCGACCATCGGCAGGGTGAACGCCACGGCCACCACGGAGCCACCTCCGAAATTGCCGTTCTGCCCCCGATCCCTGCTGCAGGGCCTGCTGTTCGGAGCCCTGTTCGCCCTGCTGCCCCTCTGGGTCCGTCAGGTGGCAACCGGAAAATGCCTCGACTTCGGCCTGCTGCTGACCGCCTACGGCCTCGGGCGCAGCGGCTTCTCGCTCCTGCCAGCCCTGCCGACTCCGGCACTCTACGGAGGGATGGCCGGCATTCTGGCCCTGGTACCGGTGCTGCCGGGCTGGGCGGCGATCGCCGGGTTTCTGCCCCTGGGAGCCCTGGCCGCTCAAACGGATGGACGCCTCGTCGCCGGGATGGCCGCCACAACGGACAGCGAACGCTGGCTACGGCTGCAGCGCTTCGGTGCCCTGGGAGGTCTGCTCGGCAGCCTGCTGATCGGGGCGATCGCCCAGGGTCTGGGTCTGGAACGCAGCCTGCCGCTGCTGGTGCTGGCCTTCGTGGCGGCTGGCCCGATTCTCCAGATGAGTCACGACTGAAGCATCATGCTCCGGCCCCACCAACCACCCTGCAGACCGCCATGCGTCCCAGCCGTCGAGGAAGCTGGGACGCATGGCTGGAACAACCGGGCGGTTCCGCTCAGATGTACTGGGCAGACTGGATGACCCGGGTCAGGAAAGCCTGGCTGTTGCTCGACACCAGCGCATCACCGCTCTGGACCAGAGCGACCACATCGGAAATACCCAGGCTGTTGACCTGATTGATGATCACCCCGGACTGACCATCCAGCGTGCCCAGCCCGAAGCTGTACTGGAGTTCACCCGCCAGCTGAATCCGCTCAAGCGTCTGCAGATCGGTGATGCGGGCGTAATCGACACCAGCCGCATAGGCGTTGCCGGTCGCCAGGGAATCGGCAATGCGGAAAGTGTCGACTCCGGCTCCGCCGGTGAGCACATCCCGCTCACCGGCACCCAGGCCGAGAATCGCCCGACCGGGAGAGCCGATCAGCAGATCATTGCCCGCCCCGCCCAGGAGTGTGTCATTGCCGAACCCACCTTCCAGCCGGTCGTTATCAGCACCGCCATCGAGCCAGTCGTTACCCGCATCCCCGAACAGCTGATCAGCACCGCTGCCTCCGAGCAGCCGATCGTTACCGTCGCCACCCACCAGGACATCCGCCCCGACGCCACCATCCAGCAGGTCGGCTCCAAATCCGCCATCCAGTCGATCATTGCCGTCGCCACCGAACAGCTGATCGTTGCCGAGTTCCCCGGTCAGGGTGTCATTGCCGGCATCCCCGTAGATGACGTCGTCAGTCAGGCTGCCGGTAATCCGGTCATCACCAGCCTTGGCGCGGAAGGGATTGCTGGCCCCCCAGAGCCCCGGAGCCAGTTCGCCGACATCGCTGCCGAGGGTGGCTTCGTTGAACAGCGGAACAAAGATGTTAGCCATGGGAGTGAACCTCAAGCGGTTGTTGAATTCACTCTCCTCGGCGTCCCTCCCGAATCCCGTGACGGACTTCCACACCCGGCTGTGAGACTGATCACGGCAGTCGGTCTGCACCGCCGACAGTCCGGTCGGGACTTGCACCCGGCCCCGCGCTACCGTTCACTGATAGTCAACCTTCCCGTCAGGACCTGCCCGTGACGACGATCCCCCCCCTCGACCTCACCACCCAGTACCAGGAAATCGGCGCTGAAATCGATGCCGCCGTCACCCAGGTGCTGGCTTCCGGTGGCTACATCGGCGGTCCGGCGGTGGAGGGCTTCGAGCGGGCCTTCGCCGACTACATCGGCACCACTGAGGGGATCGGCTGCAACAGTGGCACCGACGCGCTCTACCTGGCCCTGCGCGCCCTCGACATCGGCCCCGGCGACGAGGTGATCACCTCCGCCTTCACCTTCTTCGCCTCGGCAGAGGTGGTGAGCATGTGCGGTGCCAAGCCGGTGTTCGTCGATGTCGACCCCGTCAGCTTCAACCTAGACCTCGATCAGCTGGAGGCGGCGATCACCCCGGCCACGAAGGCGATCATCCCGGTGCACCTGTTCGGCCAACCCCTGGACATGGACCGGCTGATGGCGATCGCCCGCGCCCACAACCTGTTCGTGGTCGAGGACTGCGCCCAGGCCACCGGCGGCAGCTGGGGCGATCGCAAGCTGGGCAGCTTCGGCGACTTCGGCTGCTTCAGCTTCTTCCCCACCAAGAATCTCGGGGCCTGCGGTGACGGCGGCGCCATCACCACAAACAACCCGGAACTGGCGACCCGCATCCGCTCCCTGCGCCAGCACGGCATGCCGGTGCGCTACTACCACAACGAAATCGGGATCAACAGCCGCCTCGACGCCATCCAGGCGACGATTCTGGGCATCAAGCTGCGCTACCTCGACCGCTGGAACGAAGCGCGCCGGGCCGTGGCCAGCCGCTATCGCGAGGCGATCGCCCGCATCCCCGGGCTGGTAGCTCCGCAACCGGTGGCGGGCGGCACCAGCGTCTGGCACCAGTACACCATCCGGGTGCTGCCCTGCGAGCGGCAGGAGCGCTGCGGCGGCAACGGCTGCGACAGCACCAATCCCGGCCGCTGCCGCGACTTCGTCAAAGCCCAGCTGCAGGCGGCAGGCATCAGCTCGATGATCTACTACCCGGTGCCGCTGCACCTGCAGGAAGCCTACGCCGACCTCGGCTACCAGCCCGGCTCGCTGCCGGTGACCGAGCAGCTGGCCCATGAGGTGCTGTCGCTGCCCATGTTCCCGGAACTGAGTGCCGAGCAGCAGCAGCGCATCGTCACCGCCCTGGAACAAGCCAGCGCCGCCCTGCGGGTGTGAGCCTCGCACCCTGGCGGGAAGCGATCGCCGCCGCCCTGCACCGCAATCGCAGCCGCCCCGACAGCCGCTACTGGCAGCTGGCCACGGTCCGCCCCGACGGCAGCCCGGCCGTGCGCACTGTCGTCTTCCGGGGTTTCCGCAGCGGCTGTGACGACCTGCTGCTGATTACCGACCGGCGCAGCGACAAACTCCGGGAGCTGGCCTATCAGCCCCGGTCCGAGCTCTGCGCCTACCTGCCGGTCAGCCGGGAGCAGTTCCGACTCGGTGGCCGGGTTGAGATTCACACTGCGGTCACAGATACCGAGGGACTGCGGGCCAACCTCTGGACACGCCTGTCCGAGGCGACCCGGCAGCAGTTCACCTGGCCGCAGCCGGGCGCAGCAGCGGCCCCATCATCCGTATTCTCAGTTCCGGCACCCGACACGCCACCCGAGAGCTTCGTGGTCCTGACACTGGTGCCGGAGCAGGTCGATCACCTGCTACTGCGCCCCACCCCCCAGCAGCGACGGCTGCACCGCCGCCGCGATGACGGCACCTGGGACAGCACCGACATCAACCCGTAGTTGCCGCCCGCCGTTCATCCAGCAGGGCCTTGAGGAAGCTGGCCAGGGGCACCGCCAGGAACACCCCCAGCACCCCGGCCAGCTTCAGACCGAGCAGCACCGAGAGCAGAATCCAGACCGGATTGAGCCC
>CAYZUY010000002.1:3743-13248 GCA_964481495.1 uncultured bacterium | reverse complement strand
CTTCGGCTCCAGCACCGTGTCGTTCAGCTGGCCGAGCACGAAGGACACCCCCAGGATCTCCCCGGCCAGGGTCGCATCCTGGGGCAGGGTCGCCAGCACGATCGCGAGAACACCGATGGTGTCCGCGAAGGGAATCAGGCTGCACAGCCCCAACCCGACACCGCAGAGTAGGGCCAGTTTCACCCCCAGCAGCGAGAAGGCAATCGAGAGGTTGGCCCCCAGAATCGTCCCCAACAGCAGTTCACCGCCCAGATAGGCCCGGAAGCGCGGGTAGAGCCCCTGGCGCAGCCGTTCCTGCCACAGCGGCGACAGCCAGCTGATCAGACCCGTGCAGATGCCCTCGCCGTAGAAGACGAGAAACACCGTCAGCGCCACGGTCAGCAGCAGATTCAGGGTGCGATCAAGCAGCGAGAACACCAGTTCGCCGAAGCGGGGACCGATTTCCGCCAGGGCTCCAGCCAGCCGCTCTCCGGCATCGGTAACCACCTGGGCCAGACTGAAGGGCAGACTGGCGGTCCATTCCGCCTCCAGGGCCGTCAGCTTCGCCTGGGTCAGGTCCGACCACTGGGGCAGGTTCTCCTCCAGCATCGTCAGTTCCATCAGTAGGCGCGGCAGACCGAAGCGAACCCCGAGAGTCGCCACCCCGATCACCAGGGCCAGCACCACCAGCAGGGCCAGCCCCCGGGGCACACGGCGCTTCTCCAGGGCCCGCAGGGGAATGTCCAGCAGGAAGGCGAACAGGGCTGCCGTCCCCACCAGGCTGGGCAGGGGCTGCAGGAAGTCGAGCAGCTGCATCAGCAGCCAGCCGTTGAGCAGGGCCAGCGGGAAACCGACGCCCCAGCGCAGCAGTATCGGCCAACGGGAGAACTGATCCAGCATGGAGCGGGCCCGGCAGAACGCTGGCGATCCTACGGTGCCGGGACGGCGATCGCCAAACGGATGGTCAGCGCTCCAGGGCACCCAGCTGGGGCAGCACCTGAGCAAAGGCATGGCCGCGGTGGCTGACCCGGCGCTTCTCCTCGACAGTCAGTTCCGCAAAGCTTCGCCCGAGATCCGGCACCCAGAAGATCGGGTCGTAGCCGAAGCCACCCTCGCCCCGAGGGGCCTCCAGAATCGTCCCTTCGCAGCGGCCCTCCACGGCTACCGCGATCGCCCCATCCGGGCGGGCCACCGCCACCGCACAGACGAAGGCAGCGGTGCGATCGCCCGCGCCCGCCAGTTCCCGTAGCACCCGGGCAATGCGATCGGCATCATCGCTGCCGTAGCGGGCCGAGTAGATGCCCGGCGCTCCCCCCAGGGCCGCCACCGCCAGCCCGGAATCGTCGGCGATCGCCCACTGGCCCGTCGCCAGGGCCGTCTGGGAAGCCTTGAGGGCAGCATTGGCAGCAAAGGTCTCGCCGGTTTCCTCCACGTCGAGATCCGCCGGTTTCAGCTGCAGGTCCCAGCCACTGCCGTCGAGGTACTGCTGCATCTCCCGCAGCTTGCCAGGGTTACCGGTGGCAACGACGAGAACGGTCACGGGCACTGGCCTCCCAGGAGGTCGGGACTGAATCCTCCATTATCTGCGGCATTGGATAGCCCCGACACCCGTGGGGCTCAGGTGCGACCGTTAGGCTGGTACTGACGAAACTTTCAGCCTTGCCATGCTCAAGCTCTACGGTGGTGCCCGCAGCCGCGCGTCCCTGGTGCGCTGGTATCTGGAGGAGATCGGCGCCCCCTACGAATTCGTGCTCCTGGACATGGCCGCCGGGGAGCACCGACAGCCGGAATATCTGGCCATCAATCCCTTCGGTAAGGTGCCGGCCCTCGTCGACGGCGACCTCAGCCTCTGGGAATCCGGGGCGCTGCTGCTCTACATCGGCGAACAGTACGGCGACCTGACCAGCACCCGGGCCCGGGCGATCGCCGCCCAGTGGGTGCTGTTCGCCAACGCCAGCCTCGGCCCCGGCATCTTCGTCGAGGCCAACCGCGAGAAGGAGATGCCCCGTCTGCTCGGCACCCTGGACAGCCTGCTGGGGGATCGGCCCTACCTGCTGGGTGAGCAGTTCTCGGTCAGCGACGTCGCCGTCGGCTCCTATCTGGCCTACATTCCGATGTTCTTCCCCACCCTGGATCTGAGTCCCTGGCCCCAGGTCCAGGCCTACATCCGTCGTCTGACGGAACGGCCCGCCTACACCCGCACCATCGGCGCCCGCTAGAATCGGCCCCTCACCCCCGCTGCGGGCCCGGTCGGTCCGCAGCCTTCCGCCATGTCGACGCTCTCCGCCCACCCCTGGACCCGCTGGGTCGATCGGCTGCTGCCGCCCCCGGAAGCGCTGCCGCTACTACTGGCCGTGGCCATCGGTGGCGGCACGGGCGTGTGCATCGTTGGCTTCCATTACCTGTTCACCACCCTGCAGTCCCTGCTGCTGGATCGGCTGCTCACCCAACTGGCCCCCTGGGGCTTCTGGACCCTGGCCCTGATTCCCACCCTCGGTGGCCTGGGGGTGGGGCTGATGCGTCAGATCTGGCAGGGCTTCGGCCCCAACATGAGCGGGCTGATCGCCCAGGCCCGGGGCCAGGAACTGCCCCAACCCCTGCGCACCCTGCCGAAGCTACTGGCGGTCTCTCTCTCCCTGGGCAGCGGCGCCTCCCTCGGTCCCGAAGGCCCGAGCGTGGAGATCGGCGGCAATATCGGCCTGCTGCTGGCCCAGCGCTGGCGCATGTCCCAGGATCGGCAGCTGCAGCTGCTGGCGGCGGGGGCGGCGGCGGGTCTGGCAGCCGGGTTCAATGCGCCGGTGGCCGGGGTGTTCTTCGCCCTGGAAGTCGTGATGGCCAGCACGGCGGGCAGTTCCGCCGTGAGCATGGTGCTGCTGGCGGCGGTGATTTCCGCCCTCGTCGCCCAAATCGGCCTGGGCAGCCAACCGGCTTTCGATCTGCCCGCCTACGAGGTGCGATCACCCCTGGAGCTGCCCCTCTACCTGGGGCTGGGGATTCTCGCCAGTCTGATTTCCTGGCTGCTCACCCAGGCCCTGACCGTGGCCCGTCAGGCCTACGCCGGAGAGCTGCCCGGCCTGGGCCTGCTGGCCCGTATTCCCCGCTGGCTGCAGCCTCTCACCGGCGGCCTCTGCGTCGGTCTGATTGCGCTGCAGCTACCCCAGATTCTGGGCATCGGCTACGAGACCCTGGAGGCGCTGCTGCGGGATCAGCCCCTACCCCTGGCCACCCTGGCCACGCTGCTGTTCGTCAAACTGGCTGCCACGGCGATCAGCAGCGGCAGCGGACTGGTGGGCGGGGTCTTTGCCCCGTCTCTCTTCCTGGGGGCGATGCTGGGCAGTGCCTACGGCAAGCTGATGGGCCTGCTGCTGCCCCTGAACGTCGCCGCCCCGCCCGCCTACGCCATGGTCGGCATGGCCGCCGTGCTGGCGGGCACCGCCCGGGCACCGCTGACGGCGATTCTGCTGCTGTTCGAGATGACCCGGGACTACCGGATCGTGCTGCCGCTGATGGCGGCGGCGGGTCTGAGCGCCTGGCTGACGGAGCGGCTGCGATCGCTGCCCAGCACCGACCTGAGCGGGCTGCCCACCCCCAGCCTGGAGCAGGACGACATCACCCACCAGCTGCGGGTGCGGGATCTGCCCCTCAGCCATCCGCTACTGCTGAGCAGCAGCCTCAGCCTCGCCCTGGCGGCGGAGCGGCTGCTGGCCCAGGGCGATCGCGCCGCCCTGGTGGTGGAATCGGAGCAGCTAATCGGTCTGCTCACTCTCGATGACCTACAGCGGGGGCTGGCCCGGGGTGAGGAAACCGGCACGGTGCCCGCCCTGGGGGATGTGATCAACCGGGATCTGATCTACACCCGGCCCGAGGAAACCCTGGCCGAGGCGATCGCCCGCATGTCCCCCCGAGGACTGGTGCAGCTGCCGGTGCTGGACCTGCCGCCGGGCCCCGTTGCCCTGCCCCTGCCCAGCAGCCGCCTGCTCGGTCTGGTCACCCGCGACGGCATCGACCTGGGCTGCTCCCAGGCCCGGCTTCGGGATGCCCTGCAGATCCTGTCCCTGAGCGGCAATCAGACCGCCTGAGGCAGCCCAGCCCGCTTCGGGGTCCAGGTGATGCAGCTGTGATTGTCGTCCCCGGCCGGGTTGCCGTGGTCCTCAAGGAAGCGGCGCAGGGGCGGGGGCATATGGCCGAAGCGGAAGTGGCGATCGCCCGCCGCCAGATCCGCCCAGAAGTGGCGCAGCTCCGGCAGCCAGGGGTCCGCCTCGTCGGCGCTGAGGGCCGCTTCGCCCCGGGTGAGCAGGCGGCGCATGAAGGCCTCGCTGCGATCGCCCATCCACTGGCGGGAGAACTGCTGCAGCTGCTCGAACTGCGGCACCGCCTCGATCCGGTGGGAGGTGATGCTCAGGCGGGTGTGCCCCTCGTCATCCCGTTGCAGGCAGCAGAGCCGATAGGGGTGGGGGTAGCTGACCAGAGAGCCGGTGGTCAGTTCCCGCAACCGCCCATGGCGACGCAGGGACTGGACGTGCAGGTGACCGGTGAGCACCAGCTCCACCCCGGCCCCACTCAGCAGCGCCAGCAGTTCCGGCGCATTTTCGAGGATGTAGCGGCGCCCGAGGGGATGCCGAGCCTGACGGGGCAGGTGATTGAGCAGATTGTGGTGCAGCATCACGATCACGAAGCGATCGCGGCAGCGCTCCAGTTCCGCCGCCAGCCACGCCAGCTGCTCGCCGTCGATCCGGCCCACCACTTCGCCGTCCTCACGGTAGGCATTCGAGTTGAGACCGATCAGCTGCAGCCCCGGAGCCAGGGTGCGGCTGTACCAGAGGCGATCGCCGTCAGCGTAGCCGTGACGGGCGTAGAGCCCAGGGAACTCCGAGGGCCGAATGCGATCGCCATCCCGGGGCAGCAGCGGCAGATCATGGTTGCCCGGGACTACGTAGACTGGATAAGGCAACCGGGCCAGGCGACGGGCCAGCCAGGTGTGGTTCCGGCGCTCTCCGTGCTGCACCAGATCCCCGGGCAGGAACAGCGCATCCAGCGCCTCGGTCTCTAGGTGCTCCAGAATCTGCTCGAAGGCCGGAATTGCCACCTCGATCAGGTGGAAGCGCTGGGGATGCTGCCAGATCGTCTCCGGCAGACCCACATGCAGGTCGCTGACGACGGCAAAGCGGAACTCGAGCGTCATGCTCCGGGTCTGGCCCCCAGGGAATCGCGCCGATTCTAGCCGGATTCTCCCGCCCCCCGGTTGCCGCCCTGTCTGCGAGGAAGCCCCGTGACCGTCCGCTGCCGCCAGCACGTCAATCCCCTGGCCATCAAGTTTCAGCAGCCCGTGGACCTGCCGGACTGGTCCGAGCGCTTCGTGGATCTGTCGCGGCCCCTGCTGCTGGACATCGGCTGCGCCCGGGGCCGCTTCCTGATGGACATGGCCGCCGCCCGCCCGGACTGGAACTGCCTGGGGCTGGAGATCCGCGAACCTCTGGTGGAGGAAGCCACGGGCCGGGCCGCCGAACTGGGTCTGAGCGATCGCCTGCAGTACCTGTTCTGCAACGCCAACATCTCCCTGGCCAGCATCCTGGCGGGCCTGCCCACCGAGCATATGGAACTGGTCACCATCCAGTTCCCGGACCCCTGGTTCAAGAAGCGCCACCAGAAGCGGCGGGTGGTGCAGCCGGAGCTGGTGGCCGCCCTCGCCACCGCCCTGCACCCGGGGGCCCGGGTGTTCCTCCAATCCGACATCCTGGAACTGGCAGAGGACATGTGCGATCGCTTCAGCGAGAACCCCGCCTTCACCCGCCTTACCGCGGAGTGGATGCCCGAGAACCCGCTGGGCGTGCCGACGGAACGGGAGCTGTCGGTACAGCGGCGGCATCTGCCGGTCTTCCGGGCCCTGTATGAACGAACCGGAAGCGGCGGCTAGACTGAGGGCGTCGCTGCAGCAACGATGATCATGCGCAAACGCCGGATTCTCACCAGCCTCCTCGCCGCCACCACCCTGATGGCAGCCCCTCTGGCCCAGGTGGGCCGCGCTGCCGAAAGCGTGACAATCATCTACGGCCCGATCAACCGCTCCATCGAAGTCAGCGACATCGAGTACCTGGCCAAAACCGGGGAAGCCCGGGGCTTCCTGGCCACGGCTCTGAAGCTGGGCAAGCAGGACCCCAAGGCCCTGCAGAGCATTCTGAACCAGAAGCTGGACCTGCCCCTGGTGGAAGCCAGCTCCCTCCTCTACAGCAGCATCGGGGAAGCCCTGCTGACCAAAGCCGGGACGGTGATTGCGCCCCGCACCTGCAACTGCGACGGCAAGCAGGCGCTGCGGGCAGCCATTCTGCTGGCCCTGAGCCGCAACAACGGCCAGATCACCGCCGTCAGTCTTCTGCAGAACTACCCGACCGAGATCCGGGTGAACGTCGAGCCGCTGCTGGCCCTGCTCCAGGAAGTGGGCGACATCCAGCAGCTGGTGAAGATCTTCAGCCCGGGTGGGGGTAAGTAACGGACGCCATCTGCCGCAGATCGAGCCCCGCCACAGGGCCGATCACGGCGATCGCCGGGGCCTCCATCGGGGACAACTGCAGCTCGTCAATCACCGTGCCTAGAGTGCTGCGCCGCTCCTCCTGCTGTGGGCAGGTGCCCCAGCGGATCAGGGCGATCGGGGTGTCATCGCTGCGTCCCCCGGCCTGCAGCGCCTCGACGATGTGGGCCAGATTGTGCAGCCCCATGTAGACCATCAGGGTCTCCGCCCCGGCGGCCAGACTGGCCCAGTCCACCTGGGGTCGGTACTTTCCGGCAGCTTCATGGCCGGTGACGAAGGTGACCGAGGAGGCATAGTCCCGGTGAGTGATCGGAATGCCGACGTAGGCCGGTGCAGCCACCCCAGCAGTTACCCCGGGCACCACCTCGACCGCAATGCCCGCTGCCGTCAGCTCCGCCATTTCCTCGCCGCCACGACCGAAAACGAAGGGATCGCCCCCCTTGAGCCGCACCACCACGGCCCCCGCCCGGGCCTGCTCGATCAGCAGCTGATTGGTTTCCGACTGGCCCAGGGTGTGACGGCCGCGACGTTTGCCCGCATCGATGCAGCGGGCCGCCGGATTGACCATGGCCAGAATCGGCTCACTCACCAGGGCGTCGTAGACCACCACATCCGCCGCCTCCAGCAGCGCCTTGCCCCGCAGGGTAAACAGGCCCGGATCCCCAGGACCGGCCCCCACCAGATAGACACGTCCCGGATTTTCAGCCATCGACAGCCCCCAGCGGCAGGTTTTCCACAGACGTATTCCCCAATTTCCACAGAAGCTGTGGAAAACTTTCACGATTCAGTCCCCAGCCCGGCTAGACCCCGGGTTCCAGACCCAGCCACTGCCGCAGGAACGGTTCGAATCCCGGCAGCTGTACCAGGGGTGGTAGCAGCGTCGCCTCCGGTTGGTCGGCGATCGCCTCGGCCAGGGTGTCGCAGATGCCCCCGGGAAACAGGAAGTAGGGAATCACCACCACCGGACCGGGCTGATGCTGCAGCACGTCGGTCAGCCGGGGCGGTTGCGACCAGAAGGCCAGCTTAGCCCGAAGACGGTCGGCCCGGTGCTCGACAGCAGCCAGTGCCCCCGGCCGCCGACTGCCGTGGGCCACCAGAATCCGGGGCGTATCCGGCAGCAGCAGCGGTTCGATCAGGGACTCCAGAGGCGCCTCTCCCAGAAACGACTGCAGATGCAGAGGGAACGTCGTCAGGGAGCGGGCCAGCACCAGTTCTGCCGGAATGTCCTCGCAGACATGGGTCCCGGCCAGCAGGAACAGCGGGTGCAGACTCAGGCCGGAGCAGCCCGCTTGTTGGGCGGCGATCGCCAGATCCGCCAGCTGCCGGGACAGGGGCTCGGTCTGGCATTCCAGCAGGGCTGTCGCCACCGGAGCCGCCGCCGTGGTCAGGGTCGCGGCCAGGTCCGTCAGGGCGATCGCCGATCGCCGATCGCGGCTGCCGTGGCCGATCAGCACCCGCAGGGTCGGCGGGGAGTTGGTTTGTGGCCCGTCCGGGCGGGAGGGGACGGGGTAGACTGATGTGGATCGACCCAAATTTCCGGCCCGACGCTACCAGGCATCGTAAGGGATTTCCCTCACGCAGCGGCCGGAGCTGCAAGCGTACTGACCCAGCGCCGTGACCACCAGCTTCCTTCGCCGCCTGTTCCGCTCCTCCGGTTCCTCCGCGGCGGCCACTCCGATCCAATCCCGCTCCTGGCCCGGCCTGATCGAGGCGTATCGCTCCTACCTGCCGGTGACCGCCAGCACCCCGGTGGTTACCCTGCACGAGGGCAACACCCCGCTGATTCCCGTGCCCTCCATTGCCCGGGAAATCGGCCGCGGCGTGCGGGTCTTCGTCAAGTACGACGGTCTCAACCCCACCGGCAGCTTCAAGGACCGGGGGATGACCATGGCGATCACCAAGGCCAAGGAAGCCGGGGCCGAAGCCGTGATCTGCGCCAGCACCGGCAATACCTCCGCGGCCGCCGCCGCCTACGCCCGCCGGGGTGGCATGCGCGCCTACGTGCTGATTCCCGACGGCTACGTCGCCCAGGGCAAACTGGCCCAGGCCCTGCTCTACGGGGCCGAAGTGCTGGCGATCAAAGGCAACTTCGACCGCGCCCTGGAAATCGTCCGTGAGGTTTCCGAAAAGTACCCGGTCACCCTGGTCAACTCCCTCAACCCCTACCGCCTCGAAGGCCAGAAAACCGCCGCCTTCGAACTGGTCGACGCCCTCGGGGATGCCCCCGACTGGCTCTGCATCCCCATGGGCAATGCAGGCAACATCAGCGCCTACTGGATGGGCTTCAAGGAATACAAGGCCGAAGGCCGGTCCACCCGTCTGCCGAAGATGATGGGCTTCCAGGCCGCCGGTTCCGCGCCGCTGGTCACGGGCGAGACCTTCCCCAATCCCGACACCATCGCCACAGCCATCCGCATCGGCAATCCCGCCAATAAGGAGAAGGCCCTGAAAGTGCGCGAGGAAAGCGGTGGTAGCTTTGCCGCCGTCACCGACGAGGAAATCCTCGAAGCCTACCGGCTGCTGGCGGGGAATGAAGGGGTGTTCTGCGAACCGGCCAGTGCCGCCTCCGTTGCCGGTCTGCTCAAGCGCCGGGATGAAGTACCGGCGGGTGCCACCGTCGTCTGCGTGCTCACCGGCAACGGTCTCAAGGACCCGGCCAGCGCCATCGAGTACGCCCGCGCCGAATTCCGCGCCGGTATCGAACCCGAAATGGATGTGGTCGCCCAGGTGATGGGCTTCTAGGCCATCCCTTCCAGAAACTCCCATAACTCCACCGGCCGCTGCACCAGCAGGGCCGGTTTTTCATTGCTCAGCAGTTGAGGGTCGTTGAAGCCCCAAGTGACAGCCGCCACGGCCATGCCCAGCTGCTGACCGGCTTCGATATCCCGCAGTTCATCCCCGACGTAGAGCACCTGATCGGGGCGCCAGCCCTGGCGGCGCAGTAGACGCCGCAGCAGGCGGGCCTTCCCCAGCGGAGGACTGCCCCCCCGGATCAGATCG
>CAYZUY010000002.1:0-3733 GCA_964481495.1 uncultured bacterium | reverse complement strand
ATCGAAACAGTGATCCAGCTGATGCCGCCGCAGAAAACGCTGCACATTGCAGCGGCTATTAGTGGAGACAATCCCCAGGCAATACCCCTGGCGATGCAGGTGCCGCACCAGTTCCCCCATCCCCGCCACCGGCTCCAGGTGGGGCAGAGCCTTGCGGAAATCCCGACGCAGCCGGCGCAGCAGACAGAGCCAGCGCCACCAGGGCAGTCCCAGTTCCCGCAGTACGGCCCGGGCAGTCATCCGCCGCAGGCGATCGCAGCGTGCCTGATCCAGATGGGGGTAGCCGAAGTGATCGGCATGGCGGTTGGCGATCGCCACCAGCACCGCGAAGCTGTCCACCAGCGTGCCATCGAAATCGAACAGCACCACCGGATATCGCTGCCCCATCGATCGTCCTCCCCTGCAATTTCAGAATGCCGGGCCAACCGGGCGACTGTCACCCTGTGGAAAAACCCCGGTTTTTCTGTGGATAACGCTGTGGAGAGTCCTGGGGAAAAGACCGCGGACCTGTGGACAGCTGAACCGCTCTGCATCCCCCTGTGGAAAAACCCCCGGTTTTATCCACAGGTTTTCCACAGGGGCGATCGCACTCAAACCCAGGTCAGATAAGGATTCCAGAAGTTTATCCACATTTTCCACACCCCCTACTACTACGGATCGATCAAAGATCTTTTTTTCGATCCGATCCGGAGAGCAGGCTCTGCAGGCAGGTCGAATCGGACCCCGAACCGGAGTCCGGATTCTGGAGTAGAATTCGCTAGCCGACCTGACGCTTCCGCTCCGATGAAACTCGTCTGCACCCAGGCCGACCTCGCTTCCAATCTGTCCCTGGTCAGTCGAGCCATCCCCTCCCGGCCTACCCATCCGGTACTCGGCAATGTCCTGCTGACGGCTGATGTCGGTACCCAGCGGGTCAGTCTGACGGCCTTCGACCTCAGTCTCGGGATCCAGACCACCTTTGCGGCGGCTGTTGAAGCCAGCGGTGCTCTGACCCTGCCCGCCAAACTGCTCACGGACATCGTCTCCCGCCTGCCAGCGGAACAGCCAGTGACCCTGGTGGCCGATGAAGCCTCTAGTGCCCGGCTCAGCTCCAGCTCCGGGGAGTACGAAGTCCGGGGTATCGGTGCCGAGGAATATCCGGAGCTGCCGCTGGTGCAGACCGGAGAAGCCCTCAACCTCTCAGCCGAATCCCTGATCGAGGGGCTACGCAGCAGTCTGTTCGCTACCAGTAGCGACGAAACCAAACAGATCCTCACCGGTGTTCACCTGAAAGTTCAGTCCGAGGGGCTGGAGTTCGCCGCCACGGACGGCCACCGGCTGGCGGTGGTGGCCACCGAGAACACTGTCGGTGGCAGCAGCAGTGACTTTGCCGTAACGGTCCCGGCCCGGGCCCTGCGGGATCTCGAGCGCATGCTGGCGGCCCGCAGTACCGGCGAGCCGGTTGCCCTCTACTTCGACCAGGGCCAGACGGTGTTTCAGTGGGGGGACCAGTACCTCACCAGCCGGACCCTGGACGGTCAGTACCCCAACTACGGCCAGCTGATTCCCAAGGAATTCGCCCGTCAGGTGACCCTGGACCGTAAGCAGTTCCTGGCGGCCCTGGAGCGGATTGCGGTGCTGGCGGACCAGCACAACAACGTGGTCAAGCTCAGTCTCGACACTGCCGCCCAGGCGGTGACCCTGTCGGTGGATGCTCAGGATGTGGGTAGCGGCAAGGAATCGATGCCTGCCCAGATCTCCGGGGATGCTCTCGAGATCGCCTTCAACGTCCGCTACCTGGCGGAGGGGCTGAAGGCCCTGCCCGCCACTGAGGTGCAGATGCAGCTCAACGGGTCCACCAGCCCGGTCATCCTCACCCCCGTGGGCGGTATCCGCATGACCTATCTGGTGATGCCGGTGCAGATCCGCAGCTAGGGGCTGGATAGACTGAACCCATCCCCAGCAGGACTCGGTCGATGGCGCAACAGGAATGGCTGCAGGCGGACCTGCTGGATCGACGGGTCGTCGAGCAGGCGACGCTGGAGGACTGGGGGCGGGTGGAGATGGTGTGGATGCACCCCCCGGCCCACCGCGTGCTTGGCTTCATCTGCCGTCAGGGCCGGATGCGGGCCCAGCGCTATGCTTTTCGGCTGGATCAGGTGCGGGGACTGGGCGAGGAGACGGTGATGCTCACCGCTGCACCGGTGGTGGCCTCGCCCGAGAAAGTGGAACGCCTACAGACGCTGATCGGAGCCGAGGTCTGGAGCGAGTTCGGTGACGATATCGGCCGGATTATCGACTGCGTGTTCGACCCGGCCAGCGGCCGCATTCTTGCCTACCGGCTCATGGCCAGCGGGGGGCTGTACCGGCTGCTGCCGGAGCAGATTCTCAGTCTGGGGCGGACTCGTGTGGTGGTCGGCGATCGCGATCTGGAGGCTCTGGAGCCGGATCCCGAGGGGATGCCCGAGCGCTTCGAGCCCGACGGAGAGGAACTGCCGGAGTCCGAGTCCTATCAGCAGCTAGTGGAGGACTGGCGATCGCGGGCCAGTCGCCTCAAGCAGAAAGCCCGCAGCCGTCTGAGCGAAGTCAAGGGCCAGGCGAAGGAACTGATCGAGCGCCTGGAGACCGTCGACCTCACCCAGCGCTTCCTCGATGAACTGGGCTTCGAGGGCGATCGCCCGGCCCTGGCGGCGGATCGGCGATCGCCCCTGCCGGACTGGGAGGAGGGGGAGACCCCCGCCGAGGATTGGGGACGATCCCGCCGCCGCGATCGCCCCGTCGAAAATCCCCTGCCGGAACTGCAGCCCCGGGCCGGACGCCGCAAAGCCCCGCTGGACCTGCAGCCGCTGCCCGAGGATGACGACGACCCCTGGGTCTAGGTGCGCGGATAGAATGGGAGCTTGTCTTCCACCGGAACGCCTGTCATGTCCGCGATCGACGCCTCGCCCTTCACCCAGGCGGAAATTGCTGCCGAGGGTCTGAAACCCGAAGAGTACGACTCGATTGTCGAGCGGCTGGGGCGTCACCCCAACAAGGCCGAGCTGGGCATGTTCGGCGTCATGTGGTCGGAGCACTGCTGTTACAAGAACTCCCGGCCGCTGCTGGGCCAGTTCCCCACCTCCGGCCCGCGCATTCTGGTGGGTCCGGGCGAGAACGCCGGGGTGGTGGACATCGGCGACGGGCTGCAGCTGGCCTTCAAGATCGAGTCCCATAACCACCCCTCTGCCGTCGAGCCTTTCCAGGGGGCAGCCACCGGCGTGGGTGGCATCCTGCGCGACATCTTCACCATGGGCGCCCGGCCCCTGGCCATCCTCAACTCCCTGCGCTTCGGTAATCTGGAGAGCGCCCAGACCCGTCGCCTGTTCGAGGGCGTGGTCTCCGGTATCAGTCACTACGGCAACTGCGTCGGCGTGCCCACGGTCGGTGGCGAGGTGTTCTTCGACGAGGCCTACAGCGGCAACCCGCTGGTGAACGCCATGGCCCTGGGCCTGATGGAAACCGAGGAAATCGTTAAGGCCGGGGCCAGCGGCATCGGTAATCCGGTGCTCTACGTCGGTTCCACCACCGGCCGCGACGGCATGGGCGGCGCCAGCTTCGCCAGTGCCGAACTGAGTGACGAGTCCCTCGACAACCGTCCGGCGGTGCAGGTGGGCGATCCCTTCCTCGAGAAGTCGCTGATCGAAGCCTGCCTGGAGGCCTTCAAGACCGGGGCTGTGGTTGCGGCCCAGGACATGGGTGCTGCCGGTCTCACCTG
>CAYZUY010000001.1:36921-46148 GCA_964481495.1 uncultured bacterium | reverse complement strand
ACAGCTTCTGGGGCCGTGAGAGGCGGATGGTCTTGCCGGTGCGGGCGTGCTGCACGGTCATGTCCTTCTCGAACTTGCCGCTGCAGACGCGCACGAAGGCGACCCGGTCCCGGTGCTTGGGGTCCATGTTCGCCTGGAGCTTGAACACGAAGCCAGAGAACTCCGGATAGTCGGGGTCGAGGTCGCCGAGGCTGCTGCGCCGCGCCCCCGGCTTGAGGGCGTAGTCGAGGAAGCTGTCGAGGAACAGCTGCACCCCGAAGTTGGTCATGGCGCTGCCCCAGAAGACGGGGGTGAGTTCCCCGGCGTGGATGGCTTCGAGGTCGAACTCGTGGCCGATCTCATCGAGCAGGGCCAGTTCCTCCTCCAGCTGGGCCAGCAGTTCCGGCTCTACCAGCTCGGCTACCTGTGCATCGCCGAGATCGAACACCGTTTCCTCGGCCTGACGGCGGCCGCCGGTGCTGCGCCCGAACAGGTGCACCTTGCCCTCGCGGCGGTCGTAGACCCCCCGGAAGCGATCGCCCGAGCCAATGGGCCAGTTGACGGCGTAGGTGGCCAGCCCCAGCTCCTGCTCGATCTCGTCCATCAGCTCCAGGGGTTCGCGCCCGGGCCGGTCCATCTTGTTGAAGAAGGTGAAGATCGGGATGTTGCGCATCCGGCAGACTTCGAACAGCTTGCGCGTCTGCGGCTCCAGACCCTTGGCAGCGTCCTCGAGCATCACCGCGTTGTCGGCAGCCGCCAGGGTGCGGTAGGTGTCTTCGCTGAAGTCCTGGTGACCGGGGGTGTCGAGCAGGTTGATCGTGGTGTCGCTGTAGTCGAACTGCAGCACCGTCGAGGTGATCGAGATGCCCCGCTGCTGTTCCAGCTCCATCCAGTCGGAGGTGGCGCTGCGCTGGTTGCGGCGGGCCTTGACGGCCCCGGCCTCCTGGATGGCACCTCCGTAGAGGAGCAGCTTCTCGGTGAGGGTGGTCTTGCCGGCGTCGGGGTGGGAGATGATCGCGAAGTTGCGACGCTTCTCCACCGCAGCGCGGATTTCGGCCTGGAGTTCGACGGACATGCGCGGGGCGGTCGTGGGTCAGCCTTCCATTGTGACGGTTCCCTGTCCCGACGGCGCGGCGGGGAACTCGCGCACTACGATCAGAGATCGCCTGTCGCCGATTTCCGCCTGTGACCGATTCCCTGCTGCTCCACGGCAGCTGGCTCCCGGATAGCCAGTCGCCTTTCCAGGGCCAGTTTTTGCTCTGGGGCGAACAGCCCGAGTCCACCCTCAAGGTGGCGGCGGGCCAGCATCCCCGGGCCCTGGTGGGGGTGTCGCTGGCGGCACGGTTGCGTCAGCTGCTGGGGGAAGAGTTCAGCGATCGCCCTGCTGCCCGCTACCGCCTGCGGGAGGCGACCCTCTGGCTCCCGAGCCGGGCCGAGGGGCCGCTCCCGAGTCCGGAGCTGACTCCGGAAGCGCCCGCCGATGACGAGCCGGTCGGCCTGCAGCGCTGGCAGGTGCCGGTGGGGGCGATCGCCGCCGAGGCCCTGCCCTTCCTTCCCCAGCACCTGAGCTCTCTGGCGGATCAGACGGCGGTGGGTGCGGACCTGCGCTTCTGGCGGGAGTTCGTGCAGCGGCTGCAGCAACTGCTGCGCCGGGGCGACTACCTGCCGATCCTGGGTCGGGAGCCCCGGGCCCAGCAGCGGGCCCGCACCGGCGAGTACCGCCAGAGCTGGGCCTTCCTGCCGGAATCCTTCGAAGGACTGCTGGCGGCCCTGCTGCCATCGGCCCCGCCGGTGCTGACGGCCTTCGCGGCGCCGCCCCACCTCAAGGCCCGGCCCAAATTCCCCCGGCCCGACGCGCTGCTGCGGCAGTTCGCCGTCACCTATCTGCACGAGCATCTGCGCCAGCTCAACCCGCCCCAGACCCTGGAGCGGGAACTGGACCGGGGCGGCCTTTCCCACTACCTGGGCAGCTACCTCGGCTCCCCCAGCTATCAGCCCCGCCACAGCGATGATGAGGCCTACGACTGGCAGGACTGGCTGCGTCCCCTGTTCGACCGGCCGACCCCCAGCCCGCTGCAGCTGCAGTTCCAGCTGCGGGAGCCGGAACCGGAGGCGGACCACTGGCGGCTGGAGTTCTGGCTGGCCTGGGAGGGCGATCGCTGGCCCCTGGCCGAGTTCTGGCAGCAAGACGCCGTGCGCGAGCAACTGCAGCGACGCTTCGGAGATGACCCCACCGACCGGATCTGCAGCGAACTGCTGCGGGCGGTGGAGCAGTACCCGCCCCTCTGGCTGGCCCTGCGGGACGAGGAACCCGAGGAACTGCCCCTGACCACCCCGGCGGTGCTGGAGTTTCTGGGGGGGCCGGCCCAGGCCCTGCAGGCGGCGGGTTTCGCACTGCTGGTGCCCAGCTGGTGCACCCCGGCGGGCCGCAAGCGGCTGCGGGCCCGGCTGGTGGCCCGCTCCATGAATGCACTCGACAAGAGCCGCAGCTACTTCGACAGCAACAGCCTGTTTCAGTTCGAGCCCCAGCTGGAGCTGGACGGCGAGGCGATCAGCCGCCGGGAATGGGAGGAACTGGTGGCCAGCAAACAGTCCCTGGTCCGCTTCCGGGGCCGCTGGGTCTCCCTCGATCTCGACGATGGTCAGCAACTGCTCGACTACTGGCAGCGCCAGGGCTGGGATCAGGTACAGGACTTCGGCCTCACGGCCCTGATGCGCCAGAGCGCTGAACAGGAGGAGGTGGAGTTCGACTTCGACGAGGTGCCCAGCCTCAGCGATCTCTGGGCCCGGCTGCAGGAGCCCAGCCGCCTGGAACTGCAGCCGGAGCCGGCAGGGTTGAAGGCGCAGCTGCGGCCCTACCAGCAGCGGGGGCTCTCCTGGCTGGTCTACCTTGAGTCCCTCGGCCTGAACGGCTGTCTGGCGGACGACATGGGCCTGGGCAAGACGATTCAGGTGATTGCCCGCCTGCTGGCGGAACGGGAGGGAGGCGATCGCCCGGCCCCGACGCTGCTGATCGTCCCCACCTCGGTGATCGGCAACTGGCAGCGGGAGATCCAGCGCTTCGGGCCGCAGCTGCAGGTGCTGATTCACCACGGCCCGGGGCGCTGCCGCGAGGCGGAGGCCTTCCTGGCCCAGTGCGCCGGGATGGATGTCGTGCTGACGGCCTTTGGCACAGCCCGCACGGACGTGGAACTGCTCTGCGGGCGCGACTGGCAGCGGGTGGTGGTGGATGAGGCCCAGAACATCAAGAACCCCCAGACTGCCCAGACGAAGGCGATTCTGCGGCTGCCCGCCCGCCATCGGCTGGCCCTCACCGGCACCCCGGTGGAGAACCGGCTGCTCGACCTCTGGTCGATCTTCAACTTCCTGCAGCCGGGCTACCTGGGCAACCGGGAGCAGTTCCGGCGGGAGTTCGAAGGCCCGATCGAGCGGGGCGATGACCCGGAACGGGCCGAGCGGCTGCGGCGGCTGGTGCAGCCCTTCATCCTGCGCCGCCTGAAGACCGACCAGAGCATCATCGCCGACCTGCCCGAGAAGTCCGAGCAGAAGGTCTACTGCAACCTCACCCGGGAGCAGGCGGCTCTCTACCAGGCGATCGTCAAGGACTCGGCCCGCCAGCTGGAGGAAGCGGAGGGGATGCAGCGGCGGGGGCTGATGCTGGCCACCCTGCTCAAGCTCAAGCAGGTCTGCAACCACCCGCGCCAGTTCCTCCAGGACGGCAGCGAGTTCACGGCCAAGCGATCGCACAAGCTTGAACGGCTGCTGGAGATGGTCGAGGAAGTGGTGAGCGAAGGCCAGAGCCTGCTGATCTTCAGTCAGTTCACCGATCTCGGCGGCAGTCTGCACCAGTGGTTCCGGGAGCACACCCCCTACCGCAATTTCTACCTGCACGGCGGCACCCCCCGGGCCAAGCGGGAGCAGATGGTGACCGAGTTCCAGGACGATAGCCAGGGCCCGGCAGTGTTCGTGCTTTCGATCAAGGCCGGGGGGGTCGGCCTCAACCTCACCCGCGCCAATCATGTCTTCCACTTCGACCGCTGGTGGAACCCGGCGGTGGAGGATCAGGCCACGGACCGGGCCTTCCGCATCGGCCAGACCCGCTCTGTCTTCGTGCACAAGTTCGTCACCCTCGGCACCCTCGAGGAGCGTATCGATCAGATGATCGAAGACAAGAAAGGGCTGGCAGGCCAGATCATCGGCAGCGATGAGGCCTGGCTGACGGAACTGGATAACCGGGCCTTCCAGTCGCTGATCGCCCTCGACCGCAACGCCGTTCTGGAGTAGCCATGACCACCACGGAGCAGACCCTCAGTCAGCGCTGGCGCCAACTGGTCAGCGAGCAGCTGTCGACCACCGTGCTGGCCAAGGGCCGCCGCTACGCCAACCGTGAGCGGCTGCTGGATATGGGGATCGCCCCCGGTCTGCTGGTGGCGGAGGTGGAGGGTTCCCGCAACAGCTTCTTCGGAGTGTTCGAGACGCCCTACTACCTCACGGCCCTGAAGCTGAAACCGCTGCCGAAGCGCCAGTTGACGGCGCTGACGACGGTGCTGCAGCAGCAGCCAGACTGGCTGATTCAGCTCTGGTTCGGCACCTGGCCATCGGAGTTCGGCCTCTGGCTGGACGAGCACAGGATTGATCCGCTGCCTGCCTGGAAGCGGACCCAGTGCGACTGCGACTGTCTCAGCCCCGATTTCCCCTGTAAGCACGTGGCCGGGCTGGCCCTGTTCCTGGGGACGCTGATCGAGCAGGAACCGCTGGCGCTGCTGGGCCTGCGCGGACTAGAACTGCCGGATCTGCGGGAGCAGTTGGAGCAGAATCGCTTCGCCCGCCTGCTGCTGGCCCGCCAGGAGTCCGAGGCTCTAGATGAGATTCCCTGCTACCTGCCGGACCTGAGTGCCGAGGCGGTGCCGCCCAAAGTCAGCCCGCAGGAGTTCTGGCTGGCGGCGGCGGACCCGGCCCCCCTGCCTGGGCTGGCACCGCCCAGAACCTGGCTGGAGACCCGCTCCTCACCGCTGTTCTGGCAGGGCAAGCGCAACTTCGAGACGGTGCTCGATGACATCCACGGGCGGCTGCTGCAGCGCTGGCCTCAGCTGAACCGGGCCGGAGAGACGTCGGCCGGGAGTGGTTCCCCGCCGCAGACCGCGGACGCGAAGGCCTCCGCCAGGGCCGGGACCAGAACGAAGGGCGAACTGAAGCCGCAGAAGAGCCCCAGCCGCTCCCAGTCGGGCACCCGGCCGCAGAAGGGCAGCTGATCGGCGCTGAAGCTGACGGGGCAGCGTACCCAGCGGGCAGGCAGATCCGCCAGGGCAGGCAGCCAGCGGGCGATCGCCCAGCGGATTTCCGCCTCACTGGCCTCGGCGCTCGGCAGCGGTCGGCCGCTGGCTTCGAGGGCACTGATCTGGCCCAGGCGCAGGTGCCCGTCGCGGAACTGCAGCACCCCCGGATCGAGAATCGGTGCTGGCCAGTCAGGCCCCGGGTGCTCCCAGTCGAGCTGCGCCGCCCGGGCTTCGAGGGCGAATCGCTGCAGCCGCGCCCCCATCACCAGCGTCTCCAGGGTGAGCGGGGTCGGGTCCGTCTCCAGCAGATCGGCCTGACTGTGGAACAGCGGCAGGCGCACCCCCAGCTGGTGCAGCAGCCGGGTGCTGTCGGCCCCGGCTGCCAGGATAGTGTTGCTGGCCTGCAGATCCCGGCCGTCACCGGTGCGCACCCCCAGGACCCGGCGTCCGTCCGTGAGCAGCCGGGCGGCGTCGGCCACCGCCAGATGCCCGCCCCGGGCCACCAGCCCGGTCCGGTAGGCGGCGACCAGGGCGGCGGGTTCCACCTGGCCGTGGTCGATGCGGAAGGCTCCGGCGATCGCCCCGCTCAGCAGCGGTTCCTCGGCCCGGGCGGCGGCGGCCTCCAGCCATTCGGGCGGCCGCGCAAAGGTGCCCATCGACGTCTGCAGGTCCGTCGGGTCATCCTCCCCATCCACAACCAGCAGTAGCGTTCGCCGCCGGTAGCCGAAGTCCTGGGGCAGATCCCGGGTCAGGGCCTCCAGTCGCTGACGACCCTGGGCAAACCAGCGGCGCTGGAAGGGCGTCACCGCTGCCCAGTCGGGGACGCCGCCGTAGCTGTGGCGGCTGGCCCCGCTCACCTCCGCGCAGCGGTCGAGCAGCAGCACCGACTGGCCCTGGCGCTGCAGTTCGTAGGCCAGGGCCGCGCCGGTCAGGCCGGCACCGAGAATCAGCCAGTCAGGATGCATTGTCAGAGGGCGCCATCACGTTCCCTGATAATGGGCGCCATTGTTCCCCGGTGTCACGATGTCCCGACGCGCCTCGCTCTCCAAGCGTCTCGAACTGTTTTTCGAGGGCTTTCTCTGGAACTTTCGGCTGGTGGCCCTGGTGCCGGTGGTGTTCGGCGTCCTTGGCACCTTGCTGCTGTTCTGGTCCGGTAGTCAGGAGGTGCTCAAGGGCATGTGGGAGATGCTGGCCCCCAAACCCGAATACACCCAGGTGCTCGGCAGTGTGATCGGTGGCATCGATCTCTATCTGATCGGCATCGTCCTGATGCTGTTCAGCTTCGGCATCTACGAGCTGTTCATCTCCGAGATCGATTTTCGGCTGCTCACCGGCCGCGACTGGCCCAGTCTGGAGGTCCGCTCCCTGGAGGAACTGAAGGAGAAGCTGCTCAAGTCGACGGTGCTGGTGCTGATCGTCAGCTTCTTCAAACAGGTGATCGAGGAGGAACCCTCCTCCTACCTCGAATGTCTGGCCCTGGCCGGGTCGATTCTGCTGCTCTCCCTGAGCGGCTATCTGCTGCGGGCCGGTAAGGCTGGCGACCACTGAGCCGTGGCGATCAGACTTCCTCGGCGGCGTGATACGAACTGCGCACCAGCGGCCCGGAACGCACGTGGCTGAAGCCCAGATCCCGGGCGATCGCCCCCAGCCGCTCGAACTCCTCCGGGGTCCAGTAACGACGCACCGGCAGGTGCTCCAGGGAGGGACGCAGGTACTGGCCGAGGGTGAGGCGATCGCAGCCGACGGCCCGCAGATCCCGTAGCGTGGCGATCAACTCCTCCTCACTTTCGCCGTGGCCCAGCATCAGCCCCGACTTGGTCGGCAGATCCGGCTGCAGGTCCTTCGCCAGGGCCAGCAGCCGCAGGGAGCGGTCGTAGCGGGCTCCCCGGCGTACCACTCCCTGCAACCGTTCCACGGTTTCCAGGTTGTGGTTGAAGCAAACCGGGCCACCCGCCAGCACGGTTTCCAGCCGCTGCTGCTGGACTGCCCGGGCCCGCTCCGGGTCCGGTTCACCACCCCAGAAATCCGGGGTGAGCACCTCGATGCGGGTCTGGGGCGATCGCGCCCGGATGGCGACCATGGTGCGGCGGAACCAGTCGGCCCCCTGGTCCGGCAGGTCGTCGCGGGTGACGGAGGTGAGCACGCAGTAGTCGAGGCCCAGCAGGGCCACCGACTCGGCTACCTTCTCCGGTTCGTCCGGGTCGAGGGGCATGGGGGCGTGGCCCTTGTCCACCTGGCAGAAACCGCAACTGCGGGTGCAGACCGGGCCCATGAGCAGGAAGGTGGCGGTGCCCTGGGCGTAGCACTCGCCCCGGTTGGGACAGCGCCCCTCCTCGCAAATGGTGTGGATGCCGCGCTGCTTGATGATCTGCTGCACCCGGGAGAGTTCGCTGGCGCGGCCGATGCGGGGACGCAGCCAGTCGGGCAGGGGTTGCAGCTCCGGGGTCATCGGCATTTCTCTCGCTCTCGGGCATTCTAGCGGCGCAGCCCGATGGCTTCGGAAGCCATGACGTCGTGATCAGCGCCCCCTCCCGCATTCTGGTGATTGATGACAGTCGGGCCGTGCGCTCTCTGGTGAAGATGATGCTGCCCGAGAGCTGCGAGGTGCTCGAAGCCCGGGACGGCGAGGAGGGCCTGCAGCGGATGCGCGAAGCCCGCCCCGAGCTGGTGGTTCTTGACTTTCTGATGCCGATTCTCGGGGGCTGGGAGGTACTGCAGGCGATGCAGGCGGAACCGGCTCTCAGTACCCTGCCGCTGGTGATCATGTCCGGGCGGCGGGAGGAGGTAACGGAGCGCTGCCACGAGCCGTTCGCGCGCTTCGCCTTCCTGGGCAAGCCCTTCGAGCAGGCGGAGCTGGAGCAGGCGATGCAGACGGCGATCGCTCTGGCCGCCCGCCTTACTGCTGCGGTACCGGCGGATCCGCCCCCCGTCCCGGTGGCGGACGTTGCCCCGGTCGAGACTGCCGAGGTCGTGCCGCCGGTCTTTCCGATCGAACCCGGTGGAGTGGATGCGGACGCCTCCCTGGCGGACCTGAAGACCCGGGTGGCCCATCTGGAGCAGGAGACGGCGATGCTGCGCCGCCAGCTGGCCCAGGTGGTGGCCTACCTGCGTCAGCGGTTACCGGCGCAGCAGCCGTAGAGCCCCTGGTCGCGGATGTAGGTGGCGACGCTCTCCGGCAGCAGGCTGGCATCCCCCGTTCGGCGGTAGCTGCTGGAGGCGATCGCTGGTCCTTCGATCGGAGCGATCGCCACCCGGGCCCCCTGCTGTTCCAGGGCCTGCAGATCCGGCGGCGCCAGAGGATACCCCGGTCGTGGCACCACCAGCAGGTCCACCTGCCCCAGCCAGTCTCCGACCCGATACCAGCGGGGCAGCTGGGCCACCAGATCACTGCCGATCACCACGGTGAAGTGGGCGTCGGGCCAGAGGCGGCGAGCGGTGGTCAGGGTGTCGAGGGTGCGCGGGTGGGCCAGCCGCGGATCGATGCTCAGGTTGGCCGGGGGCCGGGGCCAGTCGTGGCCGAGGCGGCGCAGCATCTCCAGGCGCTGCTCCAGGCTGGCGCCGTGCTGCTTGAAGGGGTTGTCGCTGGCCCAGGCCAGGACCCGGTCGTAGTGCTGGCTGAGCCAGAGCAGCAGGCGCTGGTGAGCCCGGGTGGGCGGGTCGGCGCTGGTGCCGAATAGGGCGATGCGTTCGCTCACGACGGGGCTCCGCCGGAGCGGCCGGTCTGCAGCCGCTGGCGCAGCTCTCCGCGGATGCGGGCCAGCACCGACTGTTCGTCCAGCTCATCGAGCACCCGCTGGGCCAGGGCCCGGGGACCGTCGCTGCCCCAGCTGGCGCCATCCGCCAGATACTGCTTGGCAATCTGCCCGACGCTGTAGGTGCCGTACCCGGCGATGCCCGCCTGGGTGAGGGCGACGGGGACGTAGGGGGCGATCGCCGCGCCGCCGCTGGCGGTGGTGGCCAGACCCAGCATCC
>CAYZUY010000001.1:15763-36911 GCA_964481495.1 uncultured bacterium | reverse complement strand
TTGATCGCCCCTAGCCCGAGGCTGCCGAGCACCGTTCCGGCCCCGAGGCCGCCCGCATCCAGAGCAATCACCTTGAGCAGATCCCGGGCGGCACGCTCATCGAGACTGAGGCCGTAGAGGCTGGACAGCCGCAGGATCATCCCCACATCCACCCCCAGGCTGGCGACCAGATCCAGCAGGGTGACCGGGTTGAGGGCGATGGCGATCGCCTTGGTGAGAGTGAACTGCCAGATCAGCTCCTCCGCCTCACGGTCGCGGCTGCGCAGCTTGCGCTCGACGATGCGGCGGTTGGCAGTTTCGGTGTAGAGCAGCGAATTGAGAGCCAGCATGGCCCGACCCTCCCGGCGCAGCAGCTCCAGAATCCGCTGGGTCAGGGCCTCCACCCGGGGCGGTTCGCTCACCAGCTCCACCCCCACCAGTTCGCCCTGGGCGTAGCGGGGCTGCGATCGCCGCGGCGCCGCCGCCACCAGCACGATTTCCTCGGGGGAGATCAGCCCCTGCAGCCGCTCGTCCGCCAGCTTGGCGAAGATCGCCTGCCGGTCCGCCTGGGGAAACTGGTCGACCTTGTTGAACACCAGCAGCATCGGCTTGCCCACCTCGCGCAGGGTGCGCAGGGCCGCCAGTTCGACGGTGGTGATGTCCCCGGCGATCACGAACAGAATCAGGTCGACCTGGGTGGCGATGCGCCGGGCCAGTTCCTCCCGTTCCTGTCCCGCCACCTCATCGATGCCGGGGGTGTCGATCAGCTCCAGACGCACGGGTCCGAAGCCCGGAAGCTCGAAGGGTTCGCCGCCTGGTTGCCAGACGGCCACCCCGGCACTGCGGGTGACGCCGTGGGTAGGCCCGGTGCGGAAGGCCTCCTCGCCCAGCAGGGCATTGAGCAGTGACGACTTGCCGCGGCTGACCATGCCGAAGCTGGCAATCTGAATCACGCCCTGGTGCAGCTTGGCCCGCATCCGCTCCAGGCCGCTGAGCTGGCTTTCCAGACCCTGGCGTTCCCGGGGCCGCAGATCGAGACCGGCCAGATAGTCGTCGATCCAGTGGCGGGCCCGGTGCAGCTGCAGCTCCTGGTCCAGTTCTTCGAATTCCCGCAGGGTCCGGTCCAGATCAGCCTCGGAGGTCACGGCAGGGCGGCAAGGGTGAATGGCTTCATGCTACAGGTCCCCCCGCGGTGACCGTCTGCGAGAATGGCCCCGTTGCGGCTGCGGGAGCCCCCTGGTGAAAGCGGTGATTTTCGACCTCGATGGATTGCTGCTCGACACCGAGCGCATCCATGCCCAGGTCTACGAGCGGATTGCCAACCGCTACGACCGCACTATTCCCGAGGCGGTGCAGGCACGGCTGCGCGGGCGGCGCTCCGAGGATTCGGCCGCGACCCTGATTGAGGCAGTGGGCCTGCCCCTGAATGTCGAGGAATTTCTGACCCTTCGCCTGCCCCTGGTGGAGGCGGCGATTCAGGCGGCCCCACCGATGCCGGGAGCTATGGAACTGGTGCGATCGCTGCACGCCGCTGGAGTGCCCCAGGCGATCGCCACCAGCTCCAACCGCAGCGCCTTCGCCCATAAGGTCGTGCCCCACCGGCATTGGCTCGACCTCTGCGACCCGGTGATCTGCGGGGACGAGCCGGGGCTGCGGCGCAGCAAACCGGCCCCGGACATCTTTCTGATCGCCGCCGAGCGGCTGGGGGTGGCCCCGGCGGACTGTCTGGTGTTCGAGGATGCCGCCGCCGGAATCGCGGCGGGCAAGGCGGCGGGGATGACCGTGGTGGCGGTGCCGGGGCCCGGGTCCGACCTGAATGAGCTGGCGATCGCCGACGTGCTCCTCGACAGCCTGGAGCAGTTCGACCTGCGGGCCTGGGGGTTGGCGTGAGCGATGTCCAGGGATCGCTGTTCGACAGCTGGCAGGTGAAGGAGATCGAGGCGGCCCGCTACGGCAGTCGCCCCGCCGAGCACAGCCTCAGCGCCGACAGCCTGCGGCAGTGGCAGCAGCGGATCGTCGACTGGCAGCAGGGGGTGCGCCAGGAAGCGGTTGCTCCGGCCCTCGACCTGTTCGGCAACCCCCTGCCGGGACAGCTGGCCGAGGCTATTGAGCCCCTGACCCTGGTGCGGCGCAGCCTCAACTTCTGGCGTTGGCCCTCGGATGCCAGCGGCACGGCGGCAATCTATTTCGTGATCGACTACGAGCGGGACCTGCTGCTCTACGTCGGCGAGACCTGCAAAGCCGACCAGCGCTGGAAGGGCGAACACGACTGCAAGCGCTATGTCGCCAGCTACCAGGGACTGGCCAACCGCCTGGGCGTGGAGACGGCGGTGGCGATCGCTTTCTGGATGGATGCCCCCACCCGTACCCGCGAGCGGCAGCAGCTGGAGTCGGACCTGATCCGCCGCTGGCGATCGCCCTTCAATAAGGAGAACTGGCGCTTCTGGGGCACGCCCTTCGTGCAGTGACCCTGCCCCCATAATGGGAGGCGTTGCGAATCCGCGTTCTGCTAACGACCTCCATGAATATCTCCGCCGTCGGCACCGCTGCCCTCGCCTGGACCGGGGACGCCCTGGCCCTGGGTGTGTCCAGTCAGCTTCTGAACGATGAGCAGCAGCCCCAGGGTCTGCTGGCCGAACTGGACCAGCGCTTCGGTGGACTGGTGCGCGCCCTGATTGCCGAAAGCGAGTTCAAGGCCAAGGCTGGCAGCAGCGCCAGCATCCGCATCGGCGGTGAGGTGAAGCAGCTGATTCTGATCGGTCTGGGTAAGGCCGAGGAGGTCACGGCCGAAAGTCTGCGTCAGGCGGCGGCGGCGGCGCTCAAAAGTGCCCAGTCCCTGAAGGCGCACAAGCTCGGTCTGGCCCTGCCCGAGGTGGGTGGTGCCGAGGCGACGGCCCAGGCGGCTGCGGAGGCCCTGCTGCTGACCAACCATCGGGACCTGCGCTTCAAGTCCGAGCCCGAGGACAAGCGCACCGTCGCAGCGGTGGAACTGCTGGAGCTGGCCGCTGGCGCCGCCGGGATTGAGCGGGCCGAGGCCGTCGCCGCCGGGGTGAAGCTGGCCCGGGAACTGGTGACGGCGCCTGCCAACGTCGTCGATCCGATTTCGATGGCGGAAACCGCCGAGGCGATCGCCGCCGAGACCGGTCTGGAACTGACCATCCTCGAGGAGGCGGACTGCGATCGCCTCGGCATGGGTGCCTTCCTGGGCGTCGCCAAGGCCTCGGACCTGCCACCCAAGTTCATCCATCTCACCTACCGTCCGGCGGGCACCCCGCGCCGCAAACTGGCGGTGGTCGGCAAGGGCCTCACCTTCGACTCCGGCGGCTACAACATCAAGGGTGTCGGCAGCGGCATCGAGACGATGAAGATGGATATGGGCGGAGCCGCCGCCACCCTCGGGGCCGCCAAGGCCATCGGCCTGCTCAAGCCGGATGTGGAAGTCCACTTCATCAGCGCCGTCACCGAGAACATGATCAGCGGCAAGGGCATGCACCCCGGTGACGTGCTCACCGCCAGCAACGGCAAGACCATCGAGGTCAACAACACCGACGCCGAAGGTCGGCTCACCCTGGCGGACGCCCTGGTCTACGCCGACAAGCTGGGCTGCGACGCCATCGTCGATCTGGCGACCCTGACCGGGGCCTGCATCATTGCCCTGGGCAACGATATCGCTGGGCTCTGGAGCACCAGCGATGACCTGGCCGATCAGCTGAAGGCAGCGGCGAAGGTCAGCGGTGAGAAGGTCTGGCAGCTGCCCATGGAGGAGAGCTACTTCGACGGTCTGAAGTCGCCCATCGCCGACATGAAGAACACCGGTCCCCGTGGCGGTGGCTCGATCACCGCGGCCCTGTTCCTGAAGCAGTTCGTCAAGGACACCGCCGCCTGGGCCCACCTCGATGTCGCCGGTCCGGTCTGGGCCGATAAGGACAAGGGCTACAATCCCGCCGGGGCCACCGGTTACGGCGTGCGGACCCTCGTCAGCTGGATCACCGGCTGATGCAGGCGGTCCCCCAACCGTTGCCGGAGTCGCTCCAGGGCGATCGCTGGCGTTTTGCCAGCCTGCCCGCCGCCGAGCTGGATCTGGCCCTGGTGCAGCAGCCGCTGCCGATCCGGGAGATCCCGGCGGAGCGGCTGCCCCTGGCCCTGGGGCTGGCCTCAACGGTGGCCGTGCCCGGGGTCGTCATCGACGCCGGGCGGCGGGCGATGGCCCTGGCCCGCTGGCTGCAGCAGCAGCGGCCGACGGTGCTGCGCTGGGTCGGCTCGGCGGAACTGAACGGGCTGGTGCTCGAGACCGAGGCGGGCGATCGCTGGATTCTGGCCACTTTCGACGATGCCGAAGTGGCCGAGGCGGCCCGCCGCTACGCCGAACGCCAGCAGGCGGCCCAGGGCCTGCACTTCCTGCTGATCCGCCCGGACGATTCCGGCATGACCCGCACCGGGGCCTGGCTGCTGCAGGGCTGATCAGGCCTCGGGTGGTACCAGCCCCCAGTCGCTGCTGCGGACCGTTGTGACGACCGCCGGGCGATCGCCCTGCGGGCCCCAGTGGCGCACCAGGGTTGCCTGGGCGGCTCCAGGTCAGGGCCTGTATCTCCGGCTGCCAGAACTCGTAGTAGAAGTCGCGTACCACCCCGTCCCGCTCCAGGTAGCGCATCAGGTCCCGGAAATAGTGCAGCGGTGCTCGGCGATCGCCGAGCGCAACAGGAACCGGAACCAGGGTGGGATGATGGCTTCGGCCTGAGAGATGCTGCCCGTTATTCAAATATTGGATGAACTGGATTGGTGACAGTTGAACGTCACTCTTTTTGTGGCATCTGAAGTTGTCAGTGGTAACAGCAGATCTGAAGAAGCCAGGACAGTTTCCTGATGTGAGAACGCTGGTGTCGCTGTTTGCCTGGTTTGCTGTCAGCCCTTTTCAGGACTGGATTTGAGGGGGAAGTGCTGTCGTCTACGGTGCTTATGCAACCTCTGCATAAAGCCTGCAATGGCTGTTGTGAAC
This sequence comes from uncultured bacterium, assembly GCA_964481495.1. Taxonomy (GTDB): domain Bacteria; phylum Cyanobacteriota; class Cyanobacteriia; order Synechococcales; family Synechococcaceae; genus CAWUMD01. The sequence continues at coordinate 31,936 of CAYZUY010000001.1, read as the reverse complement.
GGGGAATATGACTGGAGTTCGACGTTCCATTCGGTGCCGGTCCAACCCTCTGTTGCCGGTGGCGTGTATGGACGACTCGGGCTGTCTGCCCTTCGTTTATCCGTTATCTGATTCGTTTTTCTTTATGTCGAATTCCGCCGTGCCTCCGACGGTTCCGACCTTCCCGCCTTCGGTTCAGGCGTTTCTGCAGCAGCTGGCACCCGAGGGGTGTCTCCGGGTCGAGACCCAGGCGGATGAGACCGTGCTGGTACTGGCGATCGCCGATGTGACGCGGCTGTATACGCTTGGTCAGCTGATGGCCCACTGGGCCTGGATCTGTCGGCAGTCCGAGCCGGAACTGAGCCCCTACGACTGGCTGCAGTTCCGCTTCGGCGATCGCACCCTGCTGGCGGTACGGCCTGCCTGGGCACCCCTGGACGCCCCGCCGCCGTCCTGGCCCGGGCTGGTGCCACCGCTCAATGCCGTCGCCTCGACCTAGAGCACCGTCAGGCTGGGATGGTGGGGCTGCAGGGCCAGACAGCGCTGGCGCAGCAGCTCCACCAGCTGGGCGATCGCCGGTTGCTCGGCCATGTCCCGGCGCACCACCAGGGCATCACCGTTCTCGAAGCCGAGGTCCCAGTCCAGCTGCTGCAGCCCCGGAAAGTGGGCATCCATCAGGGTCGTGGCGTAGGAGAGGGTGACCCGGTCGGCGGTGCGGCCTTCCCAGGCCGCTGGTTCGTATTTCTGCAGCCGCAGCGGATTGCTCCAGAGCCCCTGCTGGCGCAGCAGCGACTCCATGGTCGGCCAGCAGCCTTCGGGCAGAGCCAGACTGGGGAAGCGGTCCAGATCCGACTGGGAGAGATTGCGATCGCCCTGCATCGGATGGTCCGGGTCCGCCATCAGCCACACCGGCGCCCGGTTCAGTTCGAAGGCCACCAGCCCCTGGGACTCCAGCCCCTGCAGGTCGAAGGAACTGCCGGTGATCCAGCCGTCGATCACCCGCTGCTCGACCAGCTCCAGCGGGCGCGCCTGACCGATGTGGTCGAAGCAGCCGGTAATCCAGCCCGGGGGAGGCGGATTGAGCAGCATCGGACCGGGGACGAAGCAGGCTTCCAGACGCAGGGGTTCCCGGCCGCTGAAGCGGTAGAGCTGGTGGATGTGCCGCTCCATGGCCAGCAGGGTCGTGTCCCCGAACACCTGCCATTCCCCATGGCGCCGCTGCAGGTTCAGTCCGAAGGTCTTCAGGGCGTGGTCCACCTTGCGGGAAATCGTGCTCTGGTTGCAGTGACAACGACTGGCGGCGACCTGGCCGGTACGCAGCCAGATCACCAGATCCAGGGCCATCAGTTCGTCAGGGGTGACCATCCCGGTGTCTGCAGACCTGTGAGTGTGGTGAAGTTGCCTTGAGATAACTTAGGTGATGCTGCCGGGTGTGTCAGCCACCTGGGCGCTCAGTCCAGCGGATACAGGTGCTCGACGGCGAACCAGGCCGGGCCGGAGCGGATGCGCCGATCCCACTGCACCAGAGCCATCGTGCCCTTGCCGTCGAAGTAGTCGGTGGTGACGATTTCGCCCTCGGGCAGTTCGTCGCCGCTGGCCCCGCCACCGCCGGGGCGGAAGTAGCGGCTCGACCAGAGGGCGTAGAGCAGGGCCTGACAGGCCTGGGCGCCGTGAGGGCTGAGGGTGACGCGATCGCCGGGCCGGAAGCGGGGGGCAGCCATGAACTCAACCGAAGCGATAGTGCTTGCGGACCGGTGCCAGCACCCGCCAGGTGCAGTTCAGACCCGCCGGGAAGGTGACCAGATCGCCCCGGCCGATGTGGACCGGTTCACCGCCATCGGGGGTGACCACCACCTCGCCTTCCAGCAGATAGCAGGTCTCACAGTCGTCGTAGGTCCAGGGAAATTCCGAGGTCTCGCAGCTCCAGGTGGGCCAGGCGTGGACGCCCAGATCCTTGAGGCGGGCGAAGCTGGGGGCGTGGTCGATGGCGATGGTCATTGGACAGTCGCAGGCTGGGATCTCGCCTGTCCAGTATCGCGGATTGCGGGGCCCGGCGCGTCTCAGAAACGCCCCATCGCCTGCCGGTTCATGCGGCTGATCCAGTCGGCGGAAATCTCCTTCGGGCAGGCGGCCTGACATTCGAGGGTGTTGCTGCAGTCGCCGAAGCCTTCCTCGCCCATGCGGGCCAGCAGAGCTCGGGTGCGCTGCTGCTGCTCGGGTTGGCCCTGGGGCAGCAGCGACAGGTGGGCCAGCTTGGCGGCGGTGAACAGGCTGGCGGAGGCATTGCGGCAGGCGGCGACGCAGGCACCGCAGCCGATGCAGACGGCGGCGTCGAAGGCCTGGGCGGCAACGCTCTGGCCGATCAGGATGGCATTCGCGTCCGGGGCGTTGCCGGTGTTGACCGAGTTATAGCCGCCCGCCTGGATGATCCGGTCGAGGGCGCTGCGGTCCACCACCAGATCCTGCACCGGTGGGAAGGCCCGGGCCCGCCAGGGCTCGAGGGTGAGGGTCTGGCCATCCCGGAACTGGCGCAGGTAGAGCTGGCAGACGGTGGTGGCGGTGCGGGGACCGTGGGCCTGACCGTCAACCATGAAGCCGCAGGAGCCGCAGATGCCCTCACGGCAGTCGTGCTCGAAGGCAATTGGCAGTTCCCCGGACCGGATCAGCTGGTCGTTGAGTAGATCGAGGGCTTCAAGCAGCGACAGATCGGTGGAGACCTGCTCTAGGGGGTAGGTGTGGAAGCTGCCGCGATCCGTGGGGCCGGATTGGCGCCAGACGCGCAGATGCAGGGTGATCAGGGGCATGGGTCGACCTACGTGTAGCTGCGCTGGCTGGGGACGATCGCCTCGAAGCCCAGGGGCTCGGTATGGCGGATCGGTTCGCCGCGGTCCCGGTACTCCCAGGCGGCGATGTGGGCGAACTCGGCGTCGTGGCGCTGGGCCTCGCCGTCGGCGGTCTGGTGCTCCTCCCGGAAGTGGGCCCCGCAGGACTCCTCCCGGGCCAGGGCATCGCGCAGCATCAGCTCCGCCAGCCCGAAGGTATCCTCCAGCCGCAGGGCCTTCTCCAGCTCCGCGTTCAGGCCGTCCGCCCCGCCGGGGATGCGCACCTGCTCCCGGAAGGCCTCGGCCAGGGCCTGCACCTGCGGGATCGCGGTACTGAGGCCTTCGTGGTGGCGGCTGATGCCGCAGGCGTCGATCATCAGCAGACCCAGCTCGCGGTGGAAGTCGTCCACGGGGCGATCGCCGCCGCTGCGCATCAGGCTCCCGATCCGGGCCCGGGTACGCTCCAGGGCCTCGCGGCAGGCCGGGTGCTCTGCCGACACGGCGGGGTGACTCTGACCCGCCAGCCAGCCGGTGACCGTGGCCGGGGCGATGAAGTAGCCGTCCGCCAGTCCCTGCATCAGGGCGCTGGCCCCGAGCCGATTGGCGCCGTGCTCCGAGAAGTTGGCCTCCCCGAGGACGAACAGCCCCGGGATGCTGCTCATCAGGTTGTAGTCGACCCAGAGCCCGCCCATGGTGTAGTGAGGGGCCGGGTAGATGCGCATCGGCGTGCGGTAGGGGTCCTCGCCGCTGATCCGCTCGTACATCTGGAAGAGGTTGTCGTAGCGGGCGGCGATCGCCGCCGGTCCTTCCCGGGCGATCGCCGCCGCGAAGTCGAGGTAGACCGATCGCCCGCCGGGGCCCACCCCCTGGCCTCCATCGCAGATCCGCTTTGCCTGCCGGGAAGCCACATCCCGGGGCACCATGTTGCCGTAGGTCGGGTACAGCCGCTCCAGGAAGTAGTCCCGCTCCGCCTCGGGAATCTCGGCGGCGGGGCGGTCATCCCCGGGCCGCAGCGGCACCCAGACCCGACCGTCGTTGCGCAGGCTTTCGCTCATCAGGGTGAGCTTCGACTGGTAGGCATCGCCGCTGGGGATGCAGGTGGGGTGGATCTGGGTGAAGCAGGGATTGGCGAACAGGGCCCCCTGGCGATGGGCCCGCCAGATGGCGCTGGCGTTGGACTTCACCGCATTGGTGGAGAGGTAGTAGACGTTGCTGTAGCCGCCGCTGGCCAGCAGCACGGCGTGGCCGGTCATCACCTCCAGTTCACCGCTGCGCAGGTTGCGGCAGACGATGCCCCGAGCCCGACCCTCGATGGTGATCAGCTCCAGCATCTCCCGCTGGGTGAGCAGGCTGACCCGGCCCGCCTCCACCTGGCGCATCAGGGCCTGGTAGGCGCCGTAGAGCAGTTGCTGGCCGGTCTGGCCGCGGGCGTAGAAGGTGCGCGACACCAGCACACCGCCGAAGCTGCGGTTGCTCAGGGTGCCGCCGTATTCGCGGGCGAAGGGTACCCCCTGGGCGACGCACTGGTCGATGATGCTGCCGCTGATCTCCGCCAGTCGGTAGCAGCCGCTTTCCCGGGCCCGGAAGTCACCGCCTTTGACCGTGTCGGTGAACAGCCGCCAGATGCTGTCACCGTCGTTCTGGTAGTTCTTGGCGGCGTTGATCCCGCCCTGGGCGGCGACGCTGTGGGCTCGGCGCGGGCTGTCGTGGAAGGTGACCAACTGCACCCGGTAGCCCTGCTCCGCCAGGGTGGCGGCCGCCGAGGCTCCGGCCAGGCCGCTGCCGACCACAAGGATGGTGAACTTGCCTTTGTTGATTGGGCTGATCAGGGGCAGCTCGGCCCGGCGCCTTTGCCAGCGCTGCTCGATCGGGCCGCCGGGAAGCTGAGGGTCGAGGATCATCCTGCCTGTCCTCCCAGCCAGAGGCTGAGCCCGGCGAAGCCCAGACCCAGGGTGGCGGCGATCGCCTGCCCACCCCGACGGATCAGCTGCGCCCGCTCGGGCCGGTGCAGCCCGAGGCTACGGCTAGCGCTCTCAACCCCGTGGAGCAGGTGCAGCCCTACCAGCAGACCGGCCAGGGCGTAGAGCAGTACCCGATCCGGCTGCTGGAAGAGGGTGAGCATGGCGGTGCCATCCGACGGCATCGTTGCCCGCTGCAGGCGGAAGTCGCCCAGGTGAATGACCAGAAAGATCGCCAGCCCCAGTCCGGTGACCAGGGAACTGCCGGATGCCAGGGTGGCCAGAGGACGGCCCAGCTTCGAGGCACTGCGGCGGTAGCCCAGCGGTCCCCGGGCCCGGGCATTGGCCCAGCTGCGGTGCAGCACCAGTCCGAAGTGGGTGAGGAAGCCCGCCGCGATCAGCAGTTCCGCCAGGGGCAGCCAGGGCTGCTCATGCAGGTGCCGGGCGTAGGCATCCACCGCCGCCACCCCGCCAAGAATCTGCCCCACCCCCAGCAAGTGACTGCCCAGGAACAGCAGCAGAAACAGCCCGCTCAGGGCTGTCAGTGTTTTTTCCGCCATCATTCCAAAAAGCATAAATGCCTGACCTCCGGGGAGATCAGGCATTCAGGACTTCTCAACGTCGGCTTAGATGCTCAGACGCTGATAGATCTCATCGAGATTGCGCAGGTGGTGGTTGGGATCGAAGCAGTCCTCGATTTCCGCCGCCGACAGCTTGGCGGTCACCTCAGGGTCGGCCTCCAGGTTGGCGCGGAAGTTGCCGCCTTCCTGGTTCCAGGCGATGTGGGCGTTGCGCTGGACGACGCGGTAGGCATCCTCGCGCAGCATCCCCTTCTCGACCAGCTTCAGCATCACCCGCTGGCTGAACACGACGCCGCCGTAGACGTTCATGTTGCGGGCCATGTTCTGCGGGTAGATCAGCAGATTCTTCACCAGCTTGGTCATCTCCACCAGCATGAAGTGGAGGGTGACCGAGCAGTCGGGCATCATCATCCGCTCGACGGAGCTGTGGCTGATGTCGCGCTCGTGCCAGAGGGCCATGTTGTCGAGGGCGGCGACGCTGTAGCCGCGGATCACCCGCGCCAGACCGGTGATCCGCTCCGAGCGGATCGGGTTGCGCTTGTGGGGCATCGCCGAGGAGCCCTTCTGACCCTTGGAGAAGAACTCTTCCACTTCCAGCACGTCGGAGCGCTGCATGTTGCGGATCTCCACCGCGAAGCGCTCCAGGGAGCCGGCCACCAGGGCCAGCACCTGCACGTACTCGGCGTGGCGATCGCGGCTGATCACCTGGGTGGAGGCGGTGTCGGGCTCCAGACCCAGCAGCTGACAGGTGACCGCTTCCACCTGGGGGTCGATGTTGGCGTAGGTGCCGACGGCGCCGGAGATCTTGCCCACGGCCACGGTCTGGCGCAGGCGCACGAGGCGATCACGGTTGCGCAGCATCTCGGCCAGCCAACCTGCCAGCTTGAAGCCGAAGGTGATCGGCTCGGCGTGGATGCCGTGGGAGCGGCCGATCATCACGGTGTTGCGGTGCTGCTGGGCCTGCCAGCGGATTGCCTGGATCAGGTTCTCGGTTTCCTCGAGCAGCACATCGACGCTGGCCACCAGCTGCAGGGCCAGCCCGGTGTCGAGCACGTCGGAGCTGGTCATGCCGACGTGGATGTAGCGACCGGCGTCACCGACGTACTCGTTGACATTGGTCAGGAAGGCAATGACGTCATGCTTCACTTCCTGCTCGATCTCCAGCACCCGCTGGGGATCGAAGTTGGCCTTAGCCTTGATCTCTTCGACGGGTTCCTTGGGGATGTAGCCCAGCTCGGCCTGCGCTTCACAGGCGGCGACCTCGACCTGAAGCCAGGTCTTCAGCTTGTATTCGTCCGTCCAGAGATTGCCCATGGCGGGCAATGTGTAGCGCTCGATCAAGGTGGGTGCCGCAGGATACAACCGATCCATTCTACGCTGCGGCTTTATCCCCCGATCCCGAAGCAAATCATCCGTCGAGGCCGAGGATGCGGGAGCGCTTCACGCCCCAGTTGAACTCGCGGCCCCAGCTCTGCTGGCGAATCCAGCAGCGATCGCCGCGGCAGTATTCGAGCACGAAGTCCGGCATGTCCTCGGGCTGATCCTTCAGCCGCACCAGGCGCTGCCCGAAGATCTGATAGAGGGAAGCCAGGCCTTGCATCTTTCTGATCTCCCCACGCTCTCAACGACGTGCCTGCATTCTCCCAGGCTCTCTGGGGTTTCCCTCTGAACATCGGAATTTCCTCAGATTGCGATCCCGAACCGATCCCGCTCCGGGGATCGCGCCAGCCCGGATAATCGGGGTGGAGACCCGTCCGGAGGGGACGACGATTTTGGCCAAACAGCGACTGGATGCCCTGCTGGTGGAACGGGGACTGTGCGAGTCCCGGCAGCAGGCCCAGCGGCTGATTCGGGCCGGAGAGGTGCGGGTGGCCGGGGCCCTGGTGGACAAACCCGGCACGCCGGTGCCCCTGGAGGCGCTGCTGGAGGTCAAGGCCCGTTCGCGCTTCGTTTCCCGGGGCGGTGAGAAACTGGCCCGGGCCCTGGAGCAGTTCCCGATTGCGGTGGCCGGTCGGGTCTGTCTGGATGCGGGGATCTCCACCGGCGGCTTCACCGACTGTCTGTTCCAGGCGGGGGCGACCCGGGTCTACGGGGTCGATGTCGGCTACGGTCAGGTGGACTGGAAGATCCGCACCGACCCGCGTCTGGTGCTGCGTGAGCGCACCAACCTGCGCCACCTCACCCCGGCTGACCTCTACCCCGATGGGTTGCCGGAGGCGGATCTGGGGGTGGCGGATGTCTCCTTCATCTCCCTGACGAAGATCCTCCCGGCCCTGCGGGAGCTGTTGCGATCGCCCCGGGAACTGGTGCTGCTGGTCAAGCCGCAGTTCGAGGTCGGGCGCGAGAAGGTGGGCAAGAAAGGTGTTGTGCGCGAGGCCAAGGACCATGCCTTCGCCATTCTTCAGGTGCTGGCCTGCGCCCAGGGACTGGGCTGGCAGGCCCAGGGGCTGACCTGGTCGGCCACCCCGGGCCCGGCGGGCAACATCGAATACCTGCTCTGGCTGAGCGAGGCCCCCGAGGCGATCGCCCTGGAAGAGGCCATGGTGCTGGCGATCGCCCGTCAGGCCCAGGCAGAACTGAGCTAGGGCCCCGACTGGGGCTATCCTCAGGGGCGACGCTTCTCCCTCGATCCATGTCTCCATCCTGCGGCCCGATCCTGGTCACTGGCGGTGCGGGCTACATCGGCGCCCACGCGGTCCTGGCCCTGAAACAGCGCGGCTACCGGCCGATTGTGCTCGACAACCTCAGTCGCGGCCATCGGGCCATCGTCGAGGAGGTGCTCCAGGTGCCGCTGCTGGTGGGCGACACCCGCGATGCCGACTTTCTCGATCGGGTGTTCGCCGACCATGCCATCGAGGCGGTGATGCACTTCGCCGCTTTCATCGAAGTAGGCGAGTCGGTGGTCGATCCCCTCAGCTTCTACGACAACAACGTCGCCGGGACCGTGTCGCTGCTGCAGGCGATGCGCCGGGCGGAGGTCTCGAAGTTCGTCTTCTCGTCCACCTGTGCCACCTACGGCCTACCCGAGCAGATCCCGATGACGGAGGAGCATCCCCAGCGACCGATCAGCCCCTACGGCCAGACCAAGTACATGGTCGAGCAGATTCTGCGCGACAGTGATGCGGCCTACGGTCTGCGCTCGGTCAGCTTCCGCTACTTCAATGCCTCCGGTGCGGATGCCAGCGGGCAACTGGGCGAGAACCACAGCCCCGAAACCCACCTGATCCCGCTGGTGCTGCTTACGGCCCTGGGACGCCGCACCAGCATCAAAATCTTCGGCACCGACTACGACACCCCTGACGGCACCTGCGTGCGCGACTACATCCACGTTTCGGATCTGGCGGATGCCCACGTCCTCGGTCTGGAATACCTGCTGGGGGGCGGCGAAACGATGGCCTTCAACCTGGGCAACGGGCTCGGCTTCTCGGTGCGGGAGGTGATCGAGGTGGCCCGCTCGGTGACGGGGCTGCCGATTGCGGTCGAGGAAACCGGTCGCCGGGCCGGGGATTCCACCAGTCTGGTGGGCAGCAGCGATCGCGCCCGGCAGGTGCTCGGCTGGCAGCCCCGCTTCGCGGATCTGCGGGTGATCGTCGAGGACGCCTGGCGCTGGCATCAGCGGGCCCACGGCGGCGATCGCCCCTGACGCCGAGAGGCTGGAAATCCCGGTGGATTCCCAGCCTCTCGATCAGGTCCGGAGAACGGGAGTGCCTAGATGGCGGCTTCGTTCTTCTCGCCGGTACGGATGCGGATGGTCTGCTCGACCGGGCTGATGAAGATCTTGCCGTCGCCGATTTCGCCGGTGCGGGCAGCGGCAACGATCTTGTCGACCACCATGTCGACCTGTTCATCCTCGATGATGATTTCCAGCTTCAGCTTCTGCAGAAATTCAACGGTGTATTCCGAACCGCGGTAGCGTTCGGTCTGGCCCTTCTGGCGGCCGAAACCGCGCACTTCAGACACCGTCATCCCGACAACACCAGCGTTGACGAGGGCAATTTTTACCTCATCCAGTTTGAACGGGCGGATGATGGCCTCAATCTTTTTCAAGGGACGGTTCTCCTTTTACCTGGGCAGTGAGTAAGCGGGCATGGGGGCTGTTGTCGCCTACTGTCGTATCACCGCCACGGGAGCGGCGTTTGTAACTGTTGCTACAGCAGTAGAATAATCGACCTTCCGGGGCTCTGCACCCGCTCAGGCCTCCAGCTGCTCCAGGACCCCCAGCAGCTCCCGCTCGAAGCTGACCTGGGCGCGATTGGTGCGGCCACCGACGTAGAGCTGACCGTCGGCCGCCAGGGCCCAGACCTGGGAGTGGGAGACGTAGCTCATGATCACGCTCAGCATCATCAGCCCGAAGCCCAGATAGACGATCGGGATGCCGGGGTCGGCCTTGATCTGCAGGCCGGTGCTGCCCACCAGCCCCACCAGGGTGAGACGGTTGCCGTTCAGCTCCATGGCCTGGCCCTGGCGCAGGGTGCCGACCAGCTTGCCCTGACTGTCGTAGATCACCACGGTTCCCTGCAGATCCTTGGCAATCAGGGAGACGCCCTCGCTGAAGTCGGGTTTCGTGGGCACGAAGGTGCCCCAGATGCGGCCCGCATCCGGCAGCATGGCCATCGGCAGCTGCAGAATCGGGCTGTTGTTCACCCGCACCTGCACCGCCGCCACGGACCAGTCGGCCTGGTACATGGTGACGCCACGGTGGCGCAGGGGTTTGTTGACGTGGATGGTCTGGCGATCGACCTCATCCCCCTGGTCGTTGAGCACCGATAGATCCGAGTAGAACTGGTCGATGCGCCCGTCGGGAGCGTAGTCGATCCAGAAACGGTTCACCTTCACCGACCAGTCCTGGGGAATCTGCGATTCGGCCCAGGGACCGGCATCAACGATGTTGCGGACCCGGAAGGTATCGCCGCTGGGAATCATCTCCTGGGCGAAGAATCCGGTCATGGCGCCCCAGATTGCCCCCAGCAGAATCACCAGCATGCTGATGTGGACGATGATCGGGCCGACCCGACCGATCAGTCCCTTGCGGGCGTAGAGTCCCTGGTCGTTGCGGAAGACCCGGTAGCGGCGGGCCACCAGGGCGGCTTCAAGGGTGTCCAGTTCCCCATCGGTGACCGTGGCGCTCAGGGCCAGTTTGCCGAACTGACGGGGCTGGTCGTAGAACTTCCAGGTGCGGGCGCTCTTCAGGGCAGGCAACTGCCGCTTGAAGGTGCAGGCGATCAGACTGGCGCCGAACAGGATCAGAATCCCCAGGAACCAGGGCGTGCGGTAAACGTGGTCGAGACCGAGGGTGAGCAGGACCTTCCAGGTGAGGAAGCCGAACAGGGCGGGATGCTCGGGGTAGTTGGCCTGGTAGAAGCTCAGGCTCTGGCCCTGCTCGATCACAGTGCCGCTGGCACTGGCGACGGCAATCACCAGCAGCAGGGCGATCGCCAGCCGCAGGTCAGCAATCACGCTCAGCAGACGGCGGGACCAGAGGTTGCCGCTCGGGGCCACGGACGGGGTTTCGGCAGTCATGGATCAGGCGGTGAGGGGCAGGCGGGTGAGCAGGGTGAAGAGGCCGAACAGCACCAGGCTGACGCCGCTGGCGGGGGTGATCCAGGCGGACCAGCGGCGCAGCTCCAGCAGCCGCTTCACCTGGCCGATGAAGCAGCCTGCCAGCACCAGCGGTGAGCAGTAGCCGAGGGCGTAGGTGAGCAGCACCAGCGCCCCCCCGGCGGCGTGCCCGCCCTGGGAGACCCAGGCCAGCAGGGTCGCCAGCACGGGAGTGCTGCAGGGGGAGGCCACCAGCCCGAAGCTGAGGCCGAGCAGGAAGGAGCGCAGGCTGCGGGGCCAGTGGCCGGGAATCAGACGGGCGGCGTCGAGATTGGGCAGGCGCAGGGGCAGCAGTTCCAGCAGGTTCAGACCCATGATGATGGCGATCGCCGCCACCACCAGGGGCAGGCCGCGCCCCACCTGACCGTAGATGCCCCCCAGTAGGGCCGCTGCCAACCCCAGCAGGGTGAGGGTGCAGGCCAGCCCGAGGGCGAACCAGAGCGACTGCAGGGCCGCTCCGCGACGGCTGTCGGATTCATAGCCGCCGATGTAGGCCAGGGTGATCGGCAGCATCGAAAGCATGCAGGGGGTGAGGCTGGTGAGCAGCCCGGCGATCGCCACCACCGCCAGGGTGAGGGGAGAAAGACTGGTCAGGGCGGTGCCCACCTGCAGGTCTGACCAGTGGGCCAGGCTGTAGAGGCGACTGTCCAGGAAATCCAGCATGGTGACCACGGCGAACCGTAGCCCATTCTACCGAGCGGCTGCGGTGCCCCGTCGGCGTGGGGACTCCTCCGGCAGGTCCTCCTCCAGGGCGGCGCGGGTCAGCAGTCCGGCCACGAACAGCGAGACGATCACCGCGTTGCCGCCGTAGCTGACGAAGGGCAGGGGTAGGCCGGTGGTGGGCATGCCGCCCGAGGCGACTGCCACATTGATGATCGACTGCAGCACCAGCAGGCTGACCGCCCCCACGGCCACCAGCCGCTGCAGATTGCGGCGGGCCCGCAGGGCGATCCACAGGCCTACTCCCAGGTAGATGATCAGGAAGACCAGAAACCCCAGACTGCCCAGGAAGCCGAACTCCTCGGCGTAGACCGCGAAGATGAAGTCGGTGTGCTGAATCGGCAGGTAGGAGAGCTTCTGGATCGACTGACCGTAGCCCCGCCCGGTGACACCACCGGAGCCGATGGCCAGCAGACTCTGCACCAGCTGGTAGCTGTCGCCCCGGGGGTCCTTCCAGGGGTCGAGAAACGACAGCACCCGGGCCTTCTGGTAGCTGTTGACCGAGATGCTGAGTAGACCGGCGCCGAGGCCCCCGGCGGCACTGAGTAGAATCCAGCGCCACTCCATCCCCGAAGCCAGGGCAATCAGCCAGAGCAGGATGCCGCAGAGGGCGGTGGTGGACAGGTTCGGCTGCTTGAGGATGATCCCCAGGGCCACGGCGAAGATCCCCAGCCAGGTGAAGCGGGACTGATTGCTCCAGCGCGGCCACTGGGTGAAGACCACCGCCCCCTGGAGCACCAGGAAGGGCTTGAGGTATTCCGATGGCTGAATCAGCAGCGGACCGATGGCGATCCAGCGGGTGGCACCGTAGACATTGGTGCCGATGCCCGGAATCAGGGTCGCCACCATCAGCAGCATCGACACGAAGATCCCGATGGGAGCCCAGCCCGCCATCCGGCGCAGGCTGATGCGGGTAGCCAGAACGTAGAGCACGAAACCCGGCACCAGCCAGATGGACTGACGCAGCAGATAGGCCCAGCCGATACCGCTTTCGTTCAGGCCCAGTTCGTAGGAGGCCGACAGCAGAATCACCAGCCCGAACAGCACCCAGACCAGGGTCAGCCACCGCACCAGTCGGGCACGGACATTCCAGTCATCGGGCCAGAGCAGTCTCTGCCAGCGTTGGGCCTGGGCCATGAAACACAGAAAACTCCCAGTGCAGCCTACCGTATCGAAGGCCGAACCAGGAGTTTTCGGATTGAAGCTTTATCTAAAGCAGACCGGTGTTGGTGTTGGGCCGACCGGTGGCCAGCTCGACCTTGATGATCTTGCCGCCCTGCTTCTGGATCCGCTGTTGTTCCTTGAACCAGGCGTCGTAGGGCACGAGCTTGGTGAAGTAGGTGTTCTGCAGCTCACGCTGGGTGCGGGTCCGGCTGGTGCTGGGCAGACAAGCGGTGACTTTGAACATCCGCATGGCGTACATCCCAAAGAGTTGGCAGGGCGACCGACCGCCGGGGTCGATCGCCCGAGAGGGGTGAGCGCTTAGCTCAGGCCGGAGCAGATGTAGTCGAAGTAGACACCCATTTCGCGACCGGCGTCAGCACCGACCAGGGAAGCGGTGACTTCCTTCATGGCCTGGATGGCTTGGACGGTGGCACCGACGGGCACGCCCAGGCTGTTGTAGGTTTCCTTCAGGCCATTCAGGACACGCTCATCCAGGATGGTGGTGTCGCCCGCCAGCATGGCGTAGGTGGAATAGCGCAGGTAGTAGTCCAGGTCGCGGATGCAGGCAGCATAGCGACGGGTGGTGGACATGTTGCTGCCGGGACGGGTGATGTCAGAGTACAGCAGGGACTTGGCCACAGCTTCCTTGACGATGGCAGCGGCGTTGGCGCCGATGGTGGAGGCAGCGCGGACGCGCAGTTCGCCGCTGGCGAAGTAGGCGGTCAGCTTGGAGATGGCGCTGGCGTCGAGGTACTTGCCCTGAACGTCAGAGGCGTTGATGACGGCGGTAATGGCGTCTTGCATTGTCGTGAATCCTTGAATCTGTCTTGTGACCGGTTAAGGAGGAATCGGCGAGCCCGATTAGCTCATAGCACCGATGACGTAGTCGAAGTAGGCGCCGGCTTCGTCGGCGTCTTCACCGGTCAGCAGAGAGGTGGCGACGGCCTTGGCTTCACGCACGGCTTCGACAACCGCATCGATGGGGGTGCCGAGGCTCTTGTACATTTCGCGGACGCCGATGATGCCGATTTCCTCGATCGGGGTCACATCGCCGGCAACGATGCCGTAGGTGACGAGACGGAGGTAGTAGTCGATGTCACGCAGGCAGGTGGCGGTCATGTCTTCGCCGTAGGCGTTGCCACCGGGGGAGACGATGTCGGGGCGCTTCTGGAACAGGGCGTTGCCAGCTTGCTTGACGATGCGCTCACGGGATTCGGTCAGGGTCTGAGCAATCCGCAGACGGCGATCGCCGCCGGTCACGAAGCTCTTGATCCGATCCAGTTCGCCAGGGCTGAGATAGCGTGCCTCTGCATCGGCATTGACGATGGACTTCGAGACAATACTCATTAATGGATTCCTCCAAGCATGATGTATCCAGACAAGCCACAACCGGTCCCGACCCCTGGATAAGGCCGATTCGGTCAGCCTGAGAAATTACCGATCCAGCTTCTGCACACGCGATCTCTTGCGAAACCGGTTCGGTGACAGAGCCCCAGATCGACCTGAGAAGGCTGCCTGCTCTGGGCGACGGCAGGGTGTTGCGTGGCGTTGCCGCGCTGCCTACCGGAAACATTTTGCTGCATCCGCCAGACCCCGCAGGAACCCACGTAACAGATTGTAATAAAGCTCCTCAGATTAACATAGAAACCCCCAAAAGCCAGAGAGCGCCTACTCTCGCAGGCGCTCTCAAGACTGTTTGACAGTGGGTATTTAGAAGGCGATCGTCACTTCAGGACGCCGGGACTGCTGCAGGGCAGCCCGGGAGGTGATCGAGTTGAGTACCTTCTGGCTGGGACCGATGGCCCGCACGGTCCGCAGGGCCAGGCCTGTGGGCGTGACGTAGCGCTCGAACGGCACCGTGTCCTCTCCGAAGGCCTCGAGGTATTCGGGGCTGTCGAGGAGGGCGTCAATCAGCGCGTAGAAGCCCTGCTTGGCGCAGATGTCGAAGTAGGCGTTGATCTCGGAACGACCGGTGGTCGGACGACCGAGCAGACGCCGGTGGATGTACTCCACCGCCTTACAGACGTAGAGCTTGTCCCAGTACATCTTGCGGAAGTCCTCGGACTTGGCGATCTGGCGGATGAACTCCCGCACCGTGATTTCGCCGTTCTCCAGACGGATTTCCTGGACGCTGAGGCCCTGACCGGCGTAGAGGTCGCGACCGAATACCTGACGGTAGGCGGCCTTGACCACAGCCTGGGTGCTGCTCTCGGTGATCCGCACGCTCGGGAAGCCCTTGCTGGCGGTCCGCACCGAAGCGCCCCCGGCAGCCACCTGGGTCAGCTTGAAGACCTTGGTGGCGCTGGCGTTCTGGGCGGCGAAGGCGGGGCTGCCCACCTGGTTGTTGACACCACTGTGGGAGATCAGGATGCGGCGGCTGTCCTTGCCGAACGGGGCGGGACGGGTGGCCGGGTTGACCGTGGTGGAGGGGAAGATGGCGCCGAACTGGATCTCCAGCGGATCGTTGGCCGCCCCGTAGGGGTGCGCATCCGGCAGGGGATTCTTGTAAGCGGCGAACAGGGTGACGAACTGCGGCACCTTGCGGAAGGGGGCGCTGTAGTTGAACAGATCCTGCTGGACGCCCCAGTTGCGGCATTCCTGGGCTTCGAAGCCGAGGCCGCGCAGGTAGGGGACGGTTTCTTCGCCGAAGTAGTCGCCGTACTCCTTGCTATCGACGATCGCATCGACCAGGGCGTTGAGGCCCTTGGCGGAGAGGATGTCGAAGTGGCGGGTGAACTCCTCGGCGGAGCTGAGACCACGGCCGAGGATGTGACGGAAGGCCAGTTCGACCACGCGGCTGTTGACGTAGCCGTCGTGGAAGTTCTTGCGGTAGAGGGGCGACTTGGCCAGACGGCGGATGAATTCCTTCATCGAGATTTCGCCGTTCTTGACCTTCGACTCGAGGTCGGAGACACCGAGGCTGTAGGCCTTGGTGATGTCGCGCTCGAACACCTGACGGTAGGCGGCCTTGACCACAGCGGTCTTCTCGGTGGCCGAGAGGCCGGGCTTCATGGCCACCACCGGGCGGGCAGCGGCGGCGTTGTAGTAGCTCTGGGGCAGAGCCAGACCCTGGAGGTCGCCGGATTCGCGACGGCGCTGCTTGGCGGAGGGGGTGGAGGCTTCGAACTCGGCGATCAGCAGGTCGAAGTACTCGCGCACGGTTGCCTGGGCCTCAGCATCGCTGCGGAAGTAGCCGAGGGTGGTGGCGCGCATGTCCTGCAGGGCCACCAGGGTGGCGGCGGTGGAGCAGGCCTTCTCGATCACTTCGCGCAGGCCGCGGACGTTGACCACGAGGATGTTCGGGTCACCGGCGACGATGGCGTAGGTGAGATAGCGCAGGAACCAGCTCAT
>CAYZUY010000001.1:5036-15753 GCA_964481495.1 uncultured bacterium | reverse complement strand
CAGGGACTTCTGCATGTTGCTGGGACCGTAGCGGGCCACGTTGATCGGCCGGAAGCCGCTGGGAACCCGCACGGTGCCGGAGCCACCGAGGGCGTTGTTCAGACCGCTGAACAGGCCGCCACCGCCCTTGCTTTCCACATAGGTGGTGGTGGCGCGGCGGTCGGCCGCCTGATCAGAGAAGAGGGCGCCGGTGGCCACGGGCTCATCCGAGGCGGGACGCTCCAGGAAGGCCATGGGCGAGCCGCCGACGAAGATGCGGTTGGCTGCCTTGGAAACGATGATCTCCGCGTTGCGGGTGATCAGTTCGGCGATCGCCAGACGCTGGCGACCGGAGGCGAAATAGGTCGAGAGACTCTTGAGTTCGCCGCGCTCCAGGAAGCGATCCTGCTGTTCTGCGAGATTGATGGTGGCGCTGGGGACCGTCTTGTACAGCTGCGGTCTGGCGACCGAGCTACCACCACTAGCCGTTACGCTCATCTGCCTAAAAGCTCCCTAAAGGTTGGTCACTTCTGCTCAAAGAGCTGCGGAAACGCTGCTGCCGGTTCGTGAATGTCTGTCAGACGTGTTGCGGGAACCCGCTGCTGACCGAACCCGGACTGACGAAAACCGGCGCTCAATGCCGCTGGGGATATGAGAAATCAGTCTTACATTAGAGCGTTTCCCTTTCCCGGTCGGACATTGTTAACAAATGTGTCGCCATCCTCAGTCCGGGCGGGGGCAGCGGGGAATTTGCCGGGGCGACTGGCACACTGGCTTTCGGACCCGGAGAACTCGGTCGCTGCTCGGCGGCGGGTGAGGCGTTCGCGGTCCGTCGCGACCCGTCTCTCAGAAATCCGATCCATGAGCCATCCTGCTGCCGATGCGGTCAGTTCCGCCGTCGAGAAGCTCTACAACACCTATCCCTTCCCGCCGGAACCGCTGCTGGATGAACCGCCGCCGGGCTACAACTGGCGCTGGTTCTACCCGTCGGCCTATGCCTTCTGTACCGGTCGGGCACCGGCCACCAGGGCCGTGCGGATTCTCGATGCGGGCTGCGGTACCGGGGTGAGCACCGACTACCTGACCCACCTCAACCCGGACGCGGAGGTGATCGGGGTGGACCTCAGCCCCGGTGCCCTGGAGGTGGCGCGGGAGCGCTGCCGTCGCTCGGGGGCGGATCGGGCGCAGTTCATCAACCTCAGCATCTACGACCTGGCGCAGCTACCGGGGCAGTTCGACCACATCAACTGCGTCGGGGTGCTGCACCATATGGCGGACCCGGTGCGCGGTATCCGGGCTCTGGCGGACAAGCTGGCTCCCGGTGGCATTCTGCATATCTTTGTCTACGGCGAACTGGGCCGTTGGGAGATCAGCCTGATGCAGAAGGCGATCGCCCTGCTCCAGGGGGAGAAGCGCGGCGATTACACCGATGGGGTGCGTCTCGGCCGGGAGGTCTTCGCCCAACTGCCCGAAACCAATCGCATCCTCCAGAGCGAGAAGCGCCGCTGGTCCCTGGAGAACCACCGGGATGAGGCCTTCGCCGATATGTACGTCCATCCCCAGGAAATCGACTACAACGTCGAGACCCTGTTCGAGCTGATCGATGCTTCGGGTCTGGAGTTTGCCGGGTTCTCCAATCCGCAGTTCTGGGACCCCGAACGGCTGATTGGCAACTCGCCGCTGCTGCAGGAGCGGTTTGCGGCCCTTGATGAGCGCCAGCGCTACCGGCTGACCGAACTGATCGACCCGGAGACGACCCACTACGAGTTCTTCCTGGTCAAGCCGCCCTGCGATCGGCGCACCTGGGCCGATGAGGCGGAACTGCTGGCCGCCATTCCCGAGCGCAATCCCTGCATGCACGGCTGGCCTAGTCGGCAGCTGTTCGACTTCGACTACCGCGTGGTGGAACTAAGTGACGCGGAGTTCACCTTCCTCGAAGCCTGTGACGGCAACGGCGATCGCCGCCCGGTGCGCGAACTGCTCGTCGGCAGCAGCCTCACGCCCGAGCAGGTGCGGGAACTGCAGGCCCGCCAGCTGATTCTCCTGTCTCCGGCCTGATTCTGCGCCGTCGGAGCCTCGGCCTTCGCCGCCCGGATCGCCGGTCCGCTGCGTGATAGGATTCTTCATGGCGATTCGCCAAACGCGAATCAGGCCCCGTGTTTCTGGAGTCTCCGTGAATCCGTCCGACCATCCCGTCGATGCGGGTCAGACCGAAGCCCCCGAATCCTTGCCCGAGCCGGATGGCTCAGCATCCGATTCAGAGGCGGCAACGGTCCCGGAGCAGAGCAGCGGTGAATCGATGCAGGAGTACTACGCCCTTCAGCGGGAACTCCTGTGGACGACCTTGGTGCTGGCGTTAGCCATCTTCGCCGTCGTCTGTTTCACCCGATCCCTGGCCACAGCCCTGAGCTATCTGCTCGGTGCCATGACCGGTCTGCTCTATCTGCGCCAGCTCGGCAAGGCCGTGGAGCGCATCGGAACGGAGAACAGCCGTCTGGGCAAGTCCCGGCTCGGGCTGTTCATCGTGCTGGTGGTTCTCGCCAGCCGCTGGCAGCAGCTGGAACTGCTGCCGACCCTGCTCGGGTTTCTCACCTACAAGGTCGCGGTGCTGTTCTACTCCCTGCGCACCAGTCTGATTCCGCCTGCCGACGGTTCCGCATGACCCGTTCGGTCCAGTCTGCTCCTCCATTGCCCGTGGAGACACTTCCCAGACGATGATGTCCAACCTCCTTGACATGAATCTGGCTCTGCCGCTGGCGGAGCTGGAAGTCGGTCAGCATTTCTACTGGCAGATTGGCGGCTACTACGTCCATGGTCAGGTGTTCATTACCACCTGGTTCGTGGTCGGCGTCCTGCTGGTTCTGTCCCTGCTGGCTGGTCGTAACCTCCAGCGGATTCCGGGCGGCCTCCAGAACTTCATGGAGTACCTCCTGGACTTCATCCGCAATATCGCCAAGACGTCGATCGGCGAGAAGGAATACCGCCCCTGGGTACCGTTTGTTGGTACCCTGTTCTTGTTTATCTTCGTCTCCAACTGGTCCGGTGCCCTGATCCCCTGGAAGCTGATCCGGCTTCCCCACGGCGAACTGGCTGCTCCGACCAGTGACATCAACACCACGGTGGCCCTGGCGCTTCTGGTTTCGCTGGCGTATATCTACGCCGGTTTCAGTCGCAAGGGTCTGGGGTATTTCGAGAACTATGTTCACCCCACTCCGATCATGCTGCCGTTCAAGATCATCGAAGACTTCACGAAGCCTCTTTCGCTGAGCTTCCGTCTTTTCGGCAACATCCTCGCGGACGAACTCGTGGTTGCGGTGCTGGTTCTGCTGGTACCCCTCTTCGTGCCCCTGCCGGCGATGATCCTGGGCCTGTTCACCAGTGCCATTCAGGCTCTCATCTTTGCCACGCTTGCCTCCACCTACATCGGTGAGGCCATCGAGGATCACCACGCTGAGGAGCATGCCGACTAACGGCCTGCCACTCTACCGGGACGGCTCGACCGCTCCCATCCCTGTTCCCCCAATTACCTAGGTAACGAGACATGGATTCTCTCACCGCTGCCGCTTCCGTCATCGCTGCTGCTCTGGCTGTCGGTCTGGCTGCCATCGGCCCTGGTATCGGTCAAGGTCAAGCCGCTGGTCAGGCTGTGGAAGGTATCGCCCGTCAGCCCGAAGCTGAAGGCAAGATCCGTGGCACCCTGCTGCTCTCCCTGGCGTTCATGGAAGCTCTGACCATCTATGGTCTGGTGGTCGCCCTGGTGCTGCTGTTCGCCAACCCCTTCGCCTAAATCCCGCTTCACCAAATGCCTAGGTCGGATGGTTCCATCCCCTAGGCATTTCCCTGCTTGCAGGGGCAGAAGCGGCCCATGAGGCACAGCACAGGAACCCTCCGATGATGCAATGGATTCTTCTGGCGACGGAAGCGACGCAGGCTCCCCCTGGTGGGCTGTTTGACATCAACGCGACGCTACCGCTGATGGCGGTCCAGATTCTGGTCCTCGCCGCCATTCTGAACGCACTGTTCTTCAAGCCGATTGGCAATGTCCTCGATGAGCGGGATGGCTACATCCGCGACAGCCGTCGCGAAGCCAAGGACCGCCTCGAGCAAGCCAAGAAGCTGACTCAGGAATACGAGCAAGCGCTGTCCGCCTCGCGGAAGCAGGCCCAGTCCATCGTGGCTGACGCCCAGACCGAGGCTGACCGCATCGCCGCCCAGCAGCTTGCTGAGGCCATGCGCGAGGCCCAGGCTCAGCGTGAGGCCGCCCAGCGCGAGATCGATCAGCAGAAGGCTGCCGCCCTGCAGTCGATCGAGCAGCAGGCTGAAGGTCTCAGCCAGCAAATCCTCGACAAACTGCTGCAACCCCAGGGCTGATTTCGAGCCGGACCCGAAACTCTCGGCCCCAGGCTCAAACCCGGCCCTCAGCGCAGTGCCTGAGCGCAGATAAGGATATCAATCATGAAACTTCTCTTCTTGCTGGCCACGGAGGCGGCAGGAGCCGAGGCAGGCGGCTTCGGGTTCAACCCGGACATCATCGAAGCGAACGTCATCAACCTTCTGGTTGTCATCGGGCTGGTCTTCTACGCAGGCCGTAACTTCCTCAGCAACCTGCTGACCGAGCGTCGGACAGCGATCGAAACCGAGATCAACGAAGCCGAGCAGAAGCGTGACGCCGCCGCCAAGGCCCTCACCGAGCAGCAGGAGAAGCTGGCTCAGGCGAAGGCCGAAGCGGATCAGATCGTCGTCTCCGCCCAGAAGCGGGCGTCTGTTCTGCGCGATGAAATTCTCGCCAAGGCTGTGGCCGACGTCCAGCGCATGCGGGAAACCGCAGCGGCGGATGTCACGGCCGAGCAGGATCGCGTGATCGCCGAACTGCGTCAGCGGGCGGTGGTTCTGGCCCTCTCCAAGGCCGAGTCCGAACTGCCCAAGCGCCTGGATGACGCTGCCCAGCAGCGCCTGATCGAACGTAGTCTCGCCACCCTGGGAGGCCGCTGATGCTCTCGAACCAAGACCTCGCCGTCCGTTCCGAGCTGTTCTCCCCCTACGCGGATGCGCTGCTGGAGATCGCCCAGTCCCAGGATCTGGTGGACCGTTTCCTCGAAGATGCTGACACCGTGCTGAGCGCGCTCAACGGTGAGAACGGCAGCTCCGATCTGGCCTCCTTCCTGGCTTCGCCGGTCTTCGGTTCCGTACCGAAGAAGACGGTGATTCAGCAGGTGTTCGGTGAAGTGGTTCACCCCACCTTCCTGAACCTGCTGCAGCTGATGGTCGACCGCAACCGTGCGGCTGCCATCGAAGGTGCCTGCGGTATGTACCGCATCCTCGTGCGCAACCTGCGCAACATCGTGCTGGCGGAAGTCAGCTCGGCGGTTGCCCTGACCGAGGAGCAGCATCAGCAGGTGATCGAACGCGTTAAGGCCATGACCGGTGCCGCCGGTGTGGAAGTCGAAACCACCATCGATCCCGACCTTCTGGGCGGCGTGGTGATCAAGGTCGGCTCCCAGGTCTATGACGCCAGCCTGCGTGGCCAGCTGAAGCGGATCGCCGTCAGCCTCGGTCGCTAAGAGTTTCGAGTTTTCCCTCTTCCCCTCGCTTGTAAAGAGCCATGGTTAGCATCAGACCCGACGAAATCAGCAGCATCATTCGTCAGCAGATCGAGCAGTACAACCAGGACGTCAAAGTTGAGAACGTCGGTACCGTACTGCAGGTCGGCGACGGCATCGCCCGTGTCTTCGGCCTCGAGAAGGTGATGGCCGGTGAGCTGGTCGAATTCGAAGACGGTACCATCGGTATCGCCCTGAACCTGGAAGACGATAACGTCGGTATCGTGCTGATGGGCGACGGTCGTGAGATCCAGGAAGGCAGCCGCGTCAAGGCGACTGGCCGCATCGCTTCCATCCCCGTCGGTGACGCCCTGATCGGCCGCGTGGTCGATGCTCTGGGTCGTCCCATCGACGGCAAGGGTGACATTGCCAGCTCCGAAACCCGCCTGATTGAGTCTCCCGCTCCCGGCATCATCGCCCGTCGCTCCGTGCACGAGCCGATGCAGACCGGTATCACCGCCATCGACGCGATGATTCCCATCGGCCGTGGCCAGCGTGAGCTGATCATCGGTGACCGTCAGACCGGTAAGACCGCGATCGCCATCGACACGATCATCAACCAGAAGACCGAAGACGTTGTCTGCGTCTACGTGGCCGTTGGCCAGAAGGCTTCCTCGGTTGCCAACATCATCGAAGTGCTGCGCGAAGCTGGTGCCCTCGACTACACCGTCGTCGTGGCCGCCAACGCCTCCGACCCCGCCACCCTGCAGTACCTGGCTCCCTACTGTGGTGCCGCGATCGCCGAGTACTTCATGTACAAGGGCAAGGCGACCCTGATCATCTATGACGATCTGACCAAGCAGGCCCAGGCCTACCGTCAGATGTCCCTGCTGCTGCGTCGTCCGCCGGGTCGTGAAGCCTACCCCGGTGACGTGTTCTACTGCCACAGCCGCCTGCTGGAACGCGCCGCCAAGCTGTCCGACGCCCTGGGTGGCGGCAGCATGACCGCCCTGCCTGTGATCGAAACCCAGGCCGGTGACGTGTCTGCCTACATTCCGACCAACGTGATCTCGATCACCGATGGTCAGATCTTCCTCTCCACCGACCTGTTCAACTCCGGTCTGCGTCCGGCGATCAACGTCGGTATCTCCGTGAGCCGGGTGGGTTCCGCCGCTCAGACCAAGGCGATCAAGAAGATTGCCGGCACCCTGAAGCTGGAACTGGCTCAGTTCGACGAACTGGCGGCCTTCGCCCAGTTCGCTTCCGACCTCGACAAGGCCACCCAGAACCAGCTGGCCCGCGGTCAGCGTCTGCGTGAGCTGCTCAAGCAGCCCCAGTTCAGCCCGCTGATCCTGGCTGAGCAGGTCGCCGTGGTCTATGCCGGTGTCAAGGGTCTGATCGACGAAGTTCCCGTCGACAAGGTCGTCACCTTCGTCGGTGAGCTGCGTAACTACCTGAAGACCAGCAAGCCCGAGTACATTCAGTCGGTTCAGACCAGCAAGCAGCTGGATGACGCCGCTGAAGCGATGCTCAAGGAAGCCATCTCCGAGGTCAAGAAGAGCCTCCTGGCCGCCTAGGACTGGAACGAGTGATTCGGAGCCATCGGCCCTGGGCTGATGGCTCCGCCTTGGAGAAGATGCAATGGCAAACCTGAAAGCAATCCGGGACCGGATCAAGTCCGTCAAGAACACCCGCAAGATCACCGAGGCCATGCGCCTGGTGGCGGCCGCCAAGGTGCGCCGGGCCCAGGAACAGGTGCTCAACACCCGTCCCTTCGCTGACCGTCTGGCCCAGGTCCTGGCCGGTCTGCAGACCCGCCTCAAGTTCGAGGATGTGGATCTGCCTCTGCTGCAGCCCCGCCCGGTGAAGACCGTGGCCCTGCTGGTCGTCTCCGGCGATCGCGGCCTCTGCGGCGGCTACAACAGCTCGATCATCAAGCGCACCGAGCAGCGGGTCAGCGAACTCAAGGCTGAAGGCGTTGCCGTCAAGCTGGTGATCGTCGGTCGTAAGGCCACCCAGTACTTCCAGCGCCGGGACTACGACATCGAGGCCACCTACACCGGTCTCGAGCAGATCCCCAGTGCCTCCGAAGCCTCCAAGATCGCCGATGAGGTGCTGGCGCTGTTCCTGTCGGAAACCGTCGACCGCGTCGAACTGGTCTACACCAAGTTCGTGTCCCTGGTCGCGTCCAAGCCGGTGACCCAGACCCTGGTTCCTCTGGACCCTCAGGGCCTGGCGGCGACCGACGACGAAATCTTCCGCCTCACGACCCGCGATGGTCAGCTGGGTGTGGAAGTCGAGGAAGTGCAGCGCAACGTCGAGCCCCTGCCCAAGGACATGATCTTCGAGCAGGAGCCGGTGCAGCTGCTGAGCGCACTGCTGCCCCTCTACCTGAACAACCAGCTGCTGCGGGCCCTGCAGGAAGCAGCGGCCAGTGAGCTGGCAGCCCGGATGACGGCGATGAACAACGCCAGCGACAACGCCAAGGCGCTGGTGGGTCAGCTGAATCTGGTCTACAACAAGGCCCGTCAGGCGGCCATCACCCAGGAAATTCTGGAAGTGGTCGGCGGTGCCGAAGCCCTGAACGGCTAGGAGTCAGTCTCCGGTCGTCCGAACAATCGCGTCTGAACAGGTTTCGGACGCGATTTGTTTTCATATCCCTAGTGTGCGAGTTTCCTGCCATGGCCACCTACACCATCGAACTGATCACCAAGGGCGAAAGTCGGGTGATTCAGGCGGATGACGACAAGACGATCTTCGAATCCGCCGAGGCCGCCGGTGTCGATCTGCCGATCTCCTGCCGCTCCGGTATCTGCACCACCTGCGCGGCCCGGGTGCTCTCCGGTGAGGTGCATCAGCCCGACGCCATGGGTGTGGGGGCGGAACCGGCGGCCCAGGGCTTCACGCTGCTGTGTGCGGCCTATCCCCGCTCGGATCTGAAGATCGAAACCCACCAGGAAGACGCCCTCTACGAACTGCAGTTCGGCCAGTTTCAGAAGTGATGGAGACCCGCTTCGTCGAGCTGGAGCTGACCGCAGTCCCGGCCCGTGAGGCGACGGCTGTGGTCGAGGCGGCGCTGCGGGCTCATGGTGAACCCCTGCGCTGGGCGATCGCTGCTGTGGCGGGCGATCGCTGGCGTATCGAAGCGGTGGTCACCGGAACCGCCGCTGCCGGGGCGGCGTCGGAATAGGGGTTCCCTGCCGGTATC
The DNA here is from genome assembly GCA_964481495.1 of uncultured bacterium. Taxonomy (GTDB): domain Bacteria; phylum Cyanobacteriota; class Cyanobacteriia; order Synechococcales; family Synechococcaceae; genus CAWUMD01. The sequence goes on along the minus strand of CAYZUY010000001.1, from coordinate 7,026 downwards.
CCCATGCGACGTTTTGCCGCTGCACCCCTGATTCTGCTGCTGACTCTGCTGCCGCTGCCGGCCCGGGCGGAGGAGGCTCTGCGCCAGCTGACGATTACTGGTCAGGCTACGGCCGATGCCCCCAGCCGTTGGAGCCAGATCAGCCTCGGGCTTGATAGTGCGGCGGAGTCCGCCGGAGAAGCCCAGGCCCGGCTGGCGGCCCGGCTCAATCCCCTGGTGGAGCGCATCCGTCGGCTGGCGGGGGTCGAGAAGCTGGAGACCACTGCCATCAGCCTCAGCCCCCGCTACCGCACCGTCTCGGGGCGCACCCAGCCGGATGGCTATGAGGCCCGCACCAGTCTGCAGTTCCAGGTGCCGGTGGCGGCGACCGGGACGGTTCTCGATCAACTGGCAGCAGCCGGGGCCGATCGCCTCTCAGGGGTTCGCTTCCTGGCGGATCCCCAGGATCTGCTCAAGGCCCGGGACCGGGCCCTGGCGGATGCCGCCCGCGATGCCCGCCGCCAGGCGGATGCGATTCTCGCCAGCCTGGGCCTGAAACCCGATGCCATTGTCGGCATCGATGCCAGCAGCCAGGAACCCGGCCCCTCGCCCATCTTCTACCGGGCTGCCATGGCGGATGCGGCCGCTCCCACCCCGGTGGTGGCAGGCGAACAGTCGGTGAGTGCCCGGGTCACCCTGCGTATCCGCTACTAGAGATCTCATGCGACCGTTCACCACTGTTCTGATCGTCCCGACCGGCATCGGTGCGGCTATCGGCGGCTACGCCGGGGATGCCCTGCCGGTGGCCCGGGTGATGGCCCAGGTGAGCGATCGCCTGATCACCCATCCCAATGTCGTCAACGGCGCCAGCCTCTACTGGCCCCTGCCCAACGTTCTCTACTGCGAGGGCTACGGCCTCGACCGCTTCGCCGCCGGAGACTGGGGCCTCGCCCCCGTGCGGGCCAACCGCATCGGTCTGCTGCTGGACGCGGGCATCGAGGACGATCTGCGCTGGCGGCATCTGCAGGTGGCGGACGCGGCTCGCGCCACTCTGGGTCTCGAAATCGGTCCGGTGGTTACAACCTCAGCTCCTCTGGGGGTGAGTCTGCGTCAGGCTGAGAGCGGCGCCACCTGGGGGACGATCGAGCGGCCGGAGGCACTGCTGGCGGCGGGGCGGGAGCTGATCGACCAGGGCGCGCAGGCGATCGCTGTGATCGCCCGTTTCCCGGATGACCCCGGCACCGAAGCCCTGACGGATTACCGTCATGGCCAGGGGGTCGATCCGCTCTCGGGGGCTGAAGCGGTGATCAGTCATCTGCTGGTGCGCGAGTTCGGGATTCCCTGCGCCCATGCCCCTGCCCTCTCGCCCCTGGATCTGGACCCGGAACTGTCGCCTCGCTCGGCGGCTGAAGAACTGGGTCATACCTTTCTGCCCTGCGTGCTGGCAGGGCTGAGCCGGGCCCCGCGCTTCACCACTGCACCGACGCCGACGGCGGTGACCGTGAGTGATGTCGATGCGGTAGTGGTGCCCGCCAGCGCCTGCGGTGGCCCGGGACTGCTGGCCTTTGCGGCGGCGGGGGTGCCGATTCTCACCGTCAGCGAGAACCCGACCACGCTCGCGGTCACGGCCGAGGCGTTGGGGCTGGGGGCGATCGCCTGCCGCTCCTACGCCGAAGCGGTCGGGGTACTGACGGCCCTCAAGGCCGGGGTCTCTCCCAGGGCCCTCACCCCCTTCCACGACCGCCTGGGCGGGTAGCTGCCATCCGGGCTAACCCGCCTCAGAATGAGGACATGTGTCAGGATCTGCCGTCGTGTTCTCTACCCGTGAGGAACTGCTGACCTGTCTGTGCCAGCATCTGCCGGAACTGCGTCGGCAATACCCGATCGGTCGGCTGGCACTGTTCGGCTCTTGGGCTCGCAATGAAGCCAGACCGGACAGTGATGTGGATCTGATGGTCGAGGTGGATCCTCAGATTGGCGTGATAGGCCAGTTGGGGAGCGAGGCCGGTGT
>CAYZUY010000001.1:0-5026 GCA_964481495.1 uncultured bacterium | reverse complement strand
TGGTGGCGGTGGATCATGAGATGGGTCTGGGGTTCGTCGACCTGGCGGATCGGTTGGAGGAGATTCTCGGACGACCGGTGGATCTGGTCAGTGAACGCTCCCTGCGCCAGCGCCTCTGGCCCTTCGTGCAGTCGGATCTGATCGATGCCGAAGCGTGATGCCCAGCTGCTACTGCAGGATATGCGGTTGGCTCTGGAACGGATTCTGACCTACACGGATGGGTTCAGTCGTGAGCAGTTCCTGGCTGATCTGCGAACCCTCGATGCCGTAGTCCGGAATCTGGAGATTCTGGGAGAAGCCTGTCGCCAGATGCCTGCGGAGATCCTGCAAGAGAACCCCCAGATTCCCTGGCGACGGATTGCCGGGCTGCGGAACCGCCTCGCCCACGAGTATTTCGATCTGGATTACGACCTGATCTGGGTCGTTGTGCGTCGGGAACTGCCGCTGCTAACCAAGCAACTTGCCGATGTGGTTCTGCCCTAGGAGCCTTGCCGTCAGATCCGCTGGGCATCGGAGACGAAGCAGGTGCCACCGAAGTAGTCCAGGGTCGGCTTCAGGGCAGTCAGGGTCGGCTCCACCAGAGCTTCCTCGCAGAACACCAGCACGTAGGCGTTGGCGCCTAGATCCGTGAACTCCATGTCCTCCGAGACCTGACCGTGGGGGCTCTTGCCGGTGACTGGCTTGATTACCGTGTAGCCGGGGATGCCCGCCTGATCCAGGGTCCGCAGAATCCGCCGCAGTTCTTTCTCGCTGGCGATGATTTCGATCCGCTTCACCGGGGTCATGGGCCTAGTTCCAGAAACGTTGAATGACGGTCAGGTAGAGCGGAATCCCCACCGCGACGTTGAAGGGGAAGGTAACCGCCAGGGCCGTGGAGATGTAGAGACTGGGGTTGGCCTGGGGCACGGTCATGCGCATGGCCGCCGGGACAGCGATATAGGAGGCGCTGGCGCAGAGGACGGCGAACAGCAGCGCATCGCCCTCGGGCATGCCGATCAGGCGGGCAATGCCGATACCGATGGCGGCGTTGAACACCGGCATCAGCAGGGCAAAGCCGATCAGGAAGAACCCGCTCTCCTTCAGGTCGCGGATGCGCCGGGCGGCCACCAGCCCCATATCCAGCAGGAAGAAGCTGAGGGCGCCGTAGAAGATGTCGCTGGTGAAGGGTTTCATCTTCTCCATGCCGTGCTCGCCGGTGAGGGCACCGATGATCAGACTGCCCACCAGCAGAAACACGGAGCTGTTCAGGAAGGCCTCCTGGAGGACGCTCTTCCACTGAATCTTCTGGCGATCGCCACTGACGCTGCGGTTGACCAGACTGACGAGAATCAGACCGACCACAATCGCGGGCGATTCCATCAGCGCCAGAGCGGCCACCATGTAGCCGTCGTAGGGAATCTTCAGCGTCTGGATGAAGGACCCGGCGGTGATGAAGGTGACGGCGCTGATCGAACCGTAGGTGGCGGCGATCGCCGCGGCATTGTAGGGGTCGAGCTTGCGTCGCAGGATGAAGAAGCTGTAGAGCGGCACCACGCAGGCCATCAGAATGGCCGCCCCGATTGTGATCAGCACCTGGGGACCGAGGCCGCTGTTGACCAGCTCGACACCGCCCTTGAAACCGATGGACAGCAGCAGGTAGAGCGAGAACAGCTTCGGCAGTGGCGCCGGAATCTCGAGATCCGACTTGAGGAAGACCGCCAGCAGACCGAGGAAGAAGAACAGCACCGGCGGTGAGAGCAGGTTCTGGAGAATCAGACTGACATCCATCGGCAACCGGCGTTCACTGCCACAGTTAATAACCTCCCATCGTAGCCGTGGATGCCGCAGCCGTTTCATGGTCTGCCCGTATAGTGAGGGCGTCCATCAGCTTGGTAGAGACGATGCGGATCCTGTTCGTGGCAGCGGAGTGCGCCCCCCTGGCCAAGGTGGGTGGCATGGGCGACGTGGTCGGTGCCCTGCCGAAAATCCTGCGCCAGCATGGCCACGACGTGCGCATCTTCATGCCCTACTACGGCGGGCTGAGCCAGAAGGTCGAGGTTCCGACCGAACCCTGCTGGTGGGGCTACGCGATGTTCAACCCCTTCGCGGTTTATGAGACCCGTCTGCCCGGCAGCGATGTGCCGCTCTATCTGATGGGTCACCCCTGCTTCGACCCGCCGCGGATCTACGGGGGCGAGGACGAGGACTGGCGCTTCACCTTCTTTGCCAACGGCGCCGCCGAGTTTGCCTGGAACCACTGGAAGCCGGACCTGATTCACTGCCACGACTGGCACAGCGGGATGATTCCGGTCTGGATGCACCAGGACCCCGAGATCAGTACTGTCTTCACCATCCACAACCTCGCCTACCAGGGACCCTGGCGCTGGAAACTGCAGCGGATCACCTGGTGCCCCTGGTACATGCAGGGTGACAGCACGATGTCCTCGGCCATCCTCTACGCCGATCAGGTGAACACCGTCTCGCCCACCTACGCCCAGCAGATCCAGACCCCCACCTACGGCGAGAAACTGGAGGGTCTGCTCTCCTTCGTCAGCGGCAAGCTCAGCGGCATCGTCAACGGCATCGATACCGAAGCCTTCAACCCGGCCACCGACAAGGCGATCGCCGCGACCTACGATGCCGACCACCTCGAGAAGCGGGCGATCAACAAAGCGGCCCTGCAGAAGGAGATGGGGCTGACGGAGAACCCCGACGTCTTCCTGGTCGGTCTGGTCTCGCGGCTGGTGGAGCAGAAGGGGATCGATCTGGCGCTGGCCATCCTCGACCGCTTCCTGGCCTACAGCGATGCCCAGATTGCGGTGCTCGGCACCGGCGATCGCAACTACGAGCAGGCCCTCTGGGAACTCTCCACCCGCTATCCGGGCCGGATGTCCACCTATCTGATGTACGACGACGGTCTGGCCCGGCGCATCTACGCCGGGGCCGATGCCTTCCTGATGCCCTCGCGCTTCGAGCCCTGCGGTATCAGTCAGCTGCTGGCCCTGCGTTACGGCTGTGTGCCGATCGTCCGCCGCACCGGCGGTCTGGTGGATACGGTCTTCCACAACAATCCCAAGGCGGGGACCGGCAACGGCTACTGCTTCGACCGCTACGAACCCCTCGACCTCTACACCTGTCTGGTGCGGGCCTGGGAGGGCTTCCAGTACAAGGACAACTGGACGGCGCTGCAGCAGCGGGGCATGGCGGCCGAACTGACCTGGGAGCAGTCGGCGCTGGAATACGAGAAGCTCTACCGCCGTGCCAAGGGGCTACCGGAGGCCGGTTAGGCCCGGCAATTGGGGGTAGGCTGGGGAAAATTCCCGCCGCCCGCGCTGCCCATGACCGACGTTGCCGCCCTGCCTTTCCGCCGCCGCCTGGCGATCGCCTGGCGCACCCGGCGCATCGGTCGGCTGCGCCGGGCCCAGGAGCAGCTGCGGCAGCTCGAAGCCGCCCAGCAGCGGGATGGCCTCAGTCTCGATCTCGGTGAGGTACTGGCGGCGACCCCGCCCGGTCGCCTCTGGCGAGCGCTCCTGGTCCCCCTGCGACGGCTTCCCGGTCTGGGCCGCCTGCCGGGCACGGTGCTTTCGCTGCTGCTGGTGCTGCTGCTGGGTGGCCTGGGGACGGGCGGAACCCTGCTCTGGCGGAACCGGCCCGCGCCGGTGATCCGGGTGCCCCTGCCGGAGCCCGAGTCGACGGTGCTGACACCGGAGCCGGAGACCGGTCTGCTGCCGGAACCGGACATCGCACCGCCGGTGGTTGAGCCGAAGCCGAAACCGCCACTGACGCCCGAGCTGCCCCCGGAACCCGAGCCCCAGCTGGTGCTCTCGCCCCAGGAGCAGCTGATCGAGGACATCCAGTCCCGCCTCAATCAGGTGGGCGATCGCACCGCCCCCAACCTGCTCCAGTCCGTGCGGGCCAGCTTCCGCACCGGGCGGCTCACCCTGCAGCTCGACAGCGCTTGGTCGGGCCTCGAGTCCGGACAGCGGCAGACCCTGGCCGATGACCTCTGGCAGGCGGCCCGGGAGATGGGCTTCCGTCGCCTGGAGCTGGTGGACGCCGATGAGCGGGCGATCGCTCGCAGCCCGGTGGTCGGCAGCGGCATGCTGCTGCTGTCCGGGAACTCCTGACGCCCCATCCTCGTCTAGCCTGGAATCGCCCCGCGCGTCGCCCCGCCATGGCTGCCGTTCTGCCCGCCCTCTCTGCTCTGCTGATTGGTGCTTCAGCACCGGTTCTCCCGCCCGTCGCGCCCGGTGCTCAGCTGGTGGCTTTCCTGGGCGGACTGATTCCCCGTGAAGCCCTGGAGAGTCAGGCCAATCGGGAGTACCGGCAGGTGCTGCAGCAGGCGGCGGCCCAGGGGCGTCTGGCCGGCCCCGGTGACCCCCAGCTGCAGCGGCTGCAGCGGATTGCCCGCCGCGTCATCACCCAGTCCGATCGCTACAGCGACCTCGCCCGCAGCTGGGACTGGGAGGTGAACCTGATCCGCAGCAGCCGCATCAATGCCTTCTGCATGCCCGGCGGCAAGATTGCCGTCTACAGCGGCATCATCGACAAGCTCAACCTCACCGATGACGAACTGGCAGTGGTGGTAGGGCACGAGGTGGCCCACGCCCTGCGGGAACATGCCCGGGAACGCATCGGCAAGGCAGTGACCACCGATCTCGGTATCGGGCTGCTGACCGAATTCCTGGGCATCCAGCGTTACCGGGATTACGTCTCCCTGGGCGGACAGCTGCTCACCCTCAAGTTCAGCCGGGATGACGAAGCCGATGCTGATCGGGTTGGGCTGGAGCTGACGGCCCGCTCCGGCTACGACCCCCGTGCTGCCATCCGCCTCTGGGAAAAGATGTCCGAGGCCGGGTCCGACACGCCGCTGGAGTTCCTCTCTACCCACCCGGCCAACCGCAGCCGCATCGATGCTCTGCGCGCGCAGATGCCGGAGGTGTTGCCGCTCTACGAACAGAGCCGTCCGGCGGTGGAACCGGCGGTGCCCCTGCCGGTCGTGCCTGCTCCGTCGCCCCGGCCCGATTCGCCGGGGACGGCACCCAGC